>DASVRK010000090.1:0-2534 GCA_036388655.1 Allosphingosinicella sp.
GGTTCGGAGAAGGCTCGATCGCTGAAAGCTATGCCGAGGTGAAGGATGGCGAAGTGTGGCTCATCAATTCCAACGTCCCGGAATTCAGCCACGGCAATCGCTTCAACCATGAGCCCAAGCGGCCGCGCAAGCTGCTGCTCCACCAGCGCGAGATTTCCAAGCTGCACGGCGCGGTGGCGCGCCAGGGCATGACGCTCGTCCCGCTCTCCATCTATTTCAACGGCCGCGGCCGCGCCAAGGTCGAGCTCGCGCTCGCCCGCGGCCGCAAGGCGCCCGACAAGCGCGAATATCAGAAGGAAAAGGACTGGAAGAGGGAGCAGGGCCGGCTGATGCGCGAACGTGGTTGAACGGCTCTCCCGCTGGTTCGCGAAGAACACGCCCAAGCGCGAGGATCTGGCCGAAAGCCGCTGGATCAAGCCGTTCGGCGGCCGCGTGCTGCGCAGCGAATTGTGGCGCTTCACCCGGCGTTCGGTGCCGCGCGGCGTCGGCGTCGGCCTGCTGGTCGGCATCTTCCTGATGATCCCGGGCCTTCAGATCATCGGCGCGGCCCTGCTGTCGGTGCCGCTGCGCGCCAACATCCCGATCGCCGCGGCGATGACCTTCCTGTCCAACCCGGCGACCACACCGTTCATCCTGCTCGCCTCGATCTTCGTCGGCAACAAGCTCGGCTTCCACGCCGACACCGGCGCCTTCGGTGCGCTCTACGCCCGCCGCGCCGGGCCGGCCGAATGGTTCGCCTGGCTGTTCTCGGACGCCGCGCCGGCTTTGGTCTGCGGCCTGTTCATCATCGCCTTCGCTTCGGCTGCGATCGGCTATTTCGTCTCCGGCTTCGTCTGGCGCTGGTGGCAGGGCCGCAAGTGGCGGCGGCGGGGGGAGCGGGCCCGGGAAGTGCTTCCCTAACCGCGCGGCGCACCGCCGCTCTCGGGCAGGCGCAGGCCGCTTGACGGCGGCGGGGGCGGCAGGGGATGACGAAGCCCATGGCAAGTTTCGCTCAGTCCGCTTCCGCCCCCGCTCGGCGCTTCGATCCGTTCGCCGCCGCGATAGTGGCGCTCGCCGCCGCCTCGGCCGGGCTGGTGCTCTGGACGGTCGGCGACCTGCTGTTCGCCGGCGCCTTTTTCGCCGCGCTCGCCGGCGTCGCCGCCATCCTCCTGCTCCGCCCCCGCGCCGCGGATTCCGCCCGGTCCGATGAGGGCACCGCTTCGATCGATCTCGCATTGCTGAGGGCCGCGCTCGACAGCGCTGCCGCCGCGCTTGCAGTCACCGACGAATCGGGCCGGATGATCTGCGCCAACGAGCTCTATTCGGACTGGTTCGGCGGCGCCGCCGCTCCCGCCGACCTGCCGCTGCGCGGCGACGATTCCGATCGGCTCGCCGAGGCCGGCGCCGCCGCCCGCCGCGATGGCAAAGCCGAGATCGACCGGCTCCAGGTCGGCGGCCTCACCGTCTCGGCGGAGGTCGCGCAGGCCGGCTTCGGCAGCGCCTATCTCCTGTACCGCTTCACCCGCTCGGAGGATCTCGACTTCGTGCGCGAGGCGCAGCGGCTGCTCACCGGCGAGCCCGGCCAGCGCATCGGCCAGGCCGGCGTGATGGCGGCGCTGACCGACGGCCAGGGCGGCCTCATCACCGCCAACCGCGCCTTCGCCGCGCGCGCGCTCGGCCGCGCCGACGCCCCCCTCGCCGGCGGCCAGCTCGTCGAACTGCTCGCCGCCACCGAGCACGGCCAGTTCCTGTTCGCTGCCGAGGGCAAAAGCGCGACCCCCTTGCGCATCGTCCAGATCCCGCTCGCCGGCGGCCACGACCCGCTCACTTTGTTCCTGATGCTCGACGAGACCGCCGGCTTCGGCCGCGCCGCCGCCGAGGGCGAGGCCGCCAGCGTCAACGCCTTGCTCGATTTCCTGCCGCTCGGCCTCGCGCTCGCCAATGTCGACGGCCGCTTCATCTATCTGAACAAGGCGTTCCGGAAGGCGGCCGGCCTGCCGCGCGACGCCCGCCCGGTCTATCCCGGCGACCTCGTGGTCGAGGAGGACAAGGGCGCCATCTCCGATGCGGTGCGCCGCTTCGCCCGCGGCCCGACCACCTCCAGCGACATGGCGGTGCGCCTGCGCACCAATCCCGACGAGCCGGTCGCGCTCACTATCGCCGGCGCCCGCGGCCTCGGCGAGGCGGCGGTCATCCTCTCGCTCAAGGACAATAGCGAGGAGGACCGGCTGAAGCGCCAGGTCGCGCAGGCGACCAAGATGCAGGCGGTCGGCCAGCTCGCCGGCGGCGTCGCCCACGATTTCAACAATATCCTGACCGCCATCCTCGGCTATTGCGACCTCATGCTGATGCGCCACACCCCGGGTGACAGCGATTATGACGACATCCAGCAGATCCGGAGCAATTCGAACCGGGCCGCCGGCCTGACGCGCCAGTTGCTCGCCTTCTCGCGCCAGCAGACGCTGCGCCCGCAAGTCCTGCAGCTCCCGGACGTCATTTCCGAAGTCTCGAACCTCCTGAAGCGCCTGCTCGGCGAGACGGTGAAGCTTCAGGTG
>DASVRK010000091.1:0-2530 GCA_036388655.1 Allosphingosinicella sp.
CTGGCGGGCGAGGACGAGGCGCCAGCGCGCGCGGCCGACGCCGGGGACGGGGAGCGGCGACGAGGGCGCGCAGGCGATTCGCCAGCGTGTGACCGCGGACGAAGGGGCAGCGAGGGGGTCCTCGCCGTTCCTGCGCCAGCGCTTCAGCATCAGGGCCATCGCCCCGCCCTCCTCGGCGGCGAGCTGGAGGCGGCGGGCGGCGGCCATGGGCACGCGCGCCGCCTCGCCCACCACCGCCGCGAGGCCGCCGTGGCGAAGCCCTTCCTCCATCACCGCAAGCACATCCTCGTCGCGGCCGCATTCGGCGTAGAGGATGCGGTCCGGCGGCAGCCCCGCCAAAGCAAGGCCGGGCGCGAAAAGGTCGCGGCGGGAGAGCGCCCAGAGCACGGTGCCCGGCCGGCGGGCGGCGATGCCGGCGACGAACAAGGTCGCGGCGGCATCGTCGCTGAGATCAGGCCGCGCGCCGGTTATTTCGTGGAGTGCGGCCAAAGCGAGGCCGCCGCCCTCCAGCCGGCGATCGATTGCATCGACGCCGAAGGGCAGGCATTCACGCCCGGCTTTCGCTGTCGACGATTCGATCGCCCGCACCTCGGCCCGCAAGGCGGCAAGGCGCTCGGCACGGGCGGGGGACAAGGGCATGACGACTCCAGAGACTCACTCGTTCCCTTTATGTTCCTACCGCTTCTACAGAGTCAATGGAGAGTCTGTGTGTCAGCCCGTGGTTGACATCTCGGCTATGCCGTTGATGCTTCGGGTAATTGGCGGATCACGTTCAGCTGGGACGGCGAGGATGCCGTCGATGTCGATCTGGAGGATTGTCACTGATGCCGAACCCACTGCTGAAGGGTCTGAGGCCGGTCCACCCAGGTGAGTTGCTGCGCGAGGACGTCCTGCCGGCGCTCGGCCGCACCAAGGCGGAGATCGCCCGCCTGCTCGGCATTTCGCGGCAGACGCTCTACGACATCCTCAACGAACGCCAGCCCGTCACCCCCGCTATGGCGCACCGCCTCGCCAAGCTGCTCGGCGGCTCCCGCGAGGCGTGGCTCAACATGCAGCGCAATTGCGACCTCGCCGCCGCCGAACGGGAATTGGCGGATGCGCTTGCCGCCATTCCTACGCTAAAAGCGGCATGAAGCAGCCGCTCCGCCGACCGCCGATGTTCAGGCGCGAGACAGGCGGCTTGTGAAGAAAAGCCCCCTCCCCCACTTAATCACGAGATCCATGCACCTCCTCCGCCGCTGCCTCCTCGCCCTGTTCCTCCTGGTCAGCGTCCCCGCTTCGGCGGCGGGCGATGCCGATTGGCTGTATCGCGGGAGCGATATCGAGCGCGACCCGAACTGGATTTTCGGGACGCTGCCCAACGGCCTGCGCTACGCGGTGCGACAGAATAAATTGCCGGTCGGGCAGGTCTCGATCCGGCTGCGGATCGACGCCGGATCGCTGCACGAGGCCGACCAGGAGCGCGGCTGGGCGCATTTCGTCGAGCATATGGCGTTCCGCGGCACGCGCGACTTCGCCGACCGCGAGGCGCGGCACGTCTGGCAGAAGCTCGGCGCCAGCTTCGGCAGCGACACCAACGCCTTCACCAGCCCGACCCAGACGGTCTACCAGCTCGACCTTCCCAATGCCGATGCGAGCGAGATCGACCTCAGCCTCGACGTCATCGCCGGCATGGCCGACAAT
The DNA here is from genome assembly GCA_036388655.1 of Allosphingosinicella sp. GTDB lineage: Bacteria > Pseudomonadota > Alphaproteobacteria > Sphingomonadales > Sphingomonadaceae > Allosphingosinicella. The sequence continues at coordinate 1,684 of DASVRK010000091.1, forward strand.
GCCTTGTTCGACCCGGCCACGGTCGAAGCCGAGAAGAAGGTGATCCTCGCCGAAAAGGGCCGCCGGCCGGAGCTCACCAACCGCTATATCGAGACCAGCTGGCCGCTCTTCTATGCCGGCCTCAAGATCGCCGAGCGCGACACGATCGGCACCGAGCCGACCTTGCGGGCGGCCACCGCCGCGGGCCTGCGCGGCTTTTACGAGCGCTGGTACCGGCCCGACCGGGCGACATTGATCATCGTCGGCGATGCCGACCCCAAGGCGCTGGAAGCGATAGTGGCCAAGCATTTCAGCCGCTGGCAGGCGAGCGGCCCCAAGCCCGCCGAACCCGATTTCGGCACCATCTCCCGGACCCTGCAGCGCACCGCCGCGCTCGCTTATCCGGGGACGCCGCATTCGGCCTCCCTGCTGTGGCTGCGCCCCTATCAGGACCTGCCCGACACCAAGGCGCACGAGCAGGCCGACATGGCGCGCGCGCTCGCCGCGCGGATCATCAACCGCCGGCTCGAGGCCAAGGCGCGCGGCGACGCCGCCTTCGTCAGCGCCGGCCTCGGCGAATCGCGCCAGGCCGGCATCGCCGACATGACCCAGCTTTCGCTGACCGCGCGCGGCGGCAGGTGGCGCGAGGCGATGACCGAGAGCTTCGCGATCCTCGCCGACGCCCTGCGCGCGCCGCCGAGCGAGACCGAGATTTCCCGCGAGATCCAGAATCTGCGCACCGCCTACACCTCGGCGGTGGAGGGCGTGGGCACGGTGAAGTCGCCGCAATGGGCGCAGCAACTGGTCGGCGCGATCGATGCGGACAGTGTCGTCGCGTCTCCCCAGACCTCGCTCGCCTTGCTCGAGG
>DASVRK010000092.1:0-2045 GCA_036388655.1 Allosphingosinicella sp.
AATCTCATTATGCCGGCCCCACCGCGGCTTATGAGCTGACCCTCAGCCGCAAGGTCGAGGCCACGCTCGGCCTCGCTTATCTCCGCCGCATCGACAGCGACCCCGGCCTCAGCGACGTGATCCAGCTCTCCGGCTCAATCCGATTCTGAACAGGGGCTGGGCGCCGCCCCCGGCGGGCCAAGAAAGAGTCAATTTGTGGAAACCATTGCCATTAATCTACGTTAATAGGCTTCATCCAACCCCCTGAAATGGTTTTCATGACGCGCGGCCAAACCGAAAGATTCATCTCCAAACAGGAAGAGACCCAGGAGCTGCTCCGGGAGAGTATCGAGCAGAGCAAGGAACTCATCGCCCAGTCGGAGCGCCTGATCGACGCCCAGCGCGAGCACCCGGTCAGCCGACCCTTCATCGCCCGCTGACCTGATCGCGAGGGCGCCCCGCTCGCCGGCGCGATGGCCCCACGCGGCTGCGCTCTGATTCTGTCAATCGTTCCGGCCACTCTGGGTCGAGGGCGCTGCCCTGCGGCCTGAAGCGCGAACCCTCATGGCCCTGATCGCGCGCGCGCCCGAGGATGGGCTCGATCCACAACGCTATAATCTCCCCGCGCTCGTGGCCGCGCTAGCGGCGGCGGAGTAAGGCGGGTCGGCCGCGCTTGCCCGAGCCGAGGCGCTGCTTTCCAGGGTTTATGCCCGATTATGTGCGCGATCTCCGCCAGCCGGCGGGCGACCCGGGCACCTTCTTCGTCGATCCGGAACTGGCGCCGCCGCGGCTTACGGGCCGCCAAGCGCTCGAAGCGGCGGCCGCTGCGCCCTCGCTCGCGGCCCACCTTTCGGGCGTAAGGCGGATGAACCCGCTTTATGAGGAGCTGCGCCGCGGCCTCGCGGCCTGGCGCGCGGGCGGCGGCTCCGATCCGGCGCAGGAGCGGCTGATCCGCGCCAGTCTCGAACGCGCCCGCGCGATCCCGGCCGATCCCGGCCGGCGCTTCATCCTGGTCGACGCCGCCGGCGCGCGACTGTGGCTCTACGAGGATGGCCGCGTCGTCGACACGATGCGGGCGATCGTCGGCAAGCCGGCACAGCAGACCCCCGCCATGGCCGGGCTGATCCGCTTTGCCGTGTTGAACCCTTATTGGAACCTGCCGCAGGATCTGGTGCCGGGGCGGATCGCCCGCCATGTCCTGAGCCAGGGCCCCGATTATCTCCGGCGGGAGCGGATGGAGATACTCTCGGACTATACGGCCGGCGCGCGCCGGCTGGACCCGTCGGAGGTCGACTGGCCCGCGGTCGCGGCCGGCACCGAGCGGCTGCGCGTCCGCCAGCTGCCCGGCGCCGGCAACATGATGGGGAAGGTCAAGTTCATGATGCCGAACCGGCTCGGCATCTACCTCCACGACACGCCCGACAAATCGAGCTTCGGCCGCGCCGACCGCCGGCTCAGTTCGGGCTGCGTCAGGGTCGAGGATGCCGAGCGGCTGTCGCGCTGGCTGTTCGGCGGCCGCGCCGTTCAGGCGGCCGGCGCGGCGGCGGAGCAGCGCGTCGACCTCCCCGCCCCGGTGCCGGTCTATATCACCTATCTCACCGCCGCTCCGGCCGAAGGCGGCGGCATCGCCTTCCAGGCCGACGTTTATGGCCGCGACCCCGAATGGCTCGCCCGGCTCGACGCCAAGGCCGCACCCGCCGCCTGATTCAACGCGCCGGCGCCGAACTACCACGCTTGCTCTCACGCTCGCTCACACTGGCCCCGCTTTACCCGGCTGCCTGCCGCCGACCCGTCCGCATTGACCCCGGCACCGGCAGCGACATCGTCGTCCAGGGCTTGTCGCCGTCGATCCCAGACATGGCCATCGAACATCATTTCGGATGATCCGAGGGGCGGGGCCGCGCCGCGCGCGCCGCCCGCCGTGCAGGGCGAAGCGCGGAAGATCACACTAAGGTCACACCAACAAAGGCTCGGCGCCGGGCCTGGTTTCCCCGTGTTCGCGCCGCGGCATTGGCGGCGAGGGGAATGGGAGAAACCGGGCGGTAGCGGCCGACGGCCGGTGCCCG
>DASVRK010000093.1:0-5475 GCA_036388655.1 Allosphingosinicella sp.
GGGTGGCCCAGGCGCAGCTCGGCCAGACCCGCGCCCGGATGGGCCGGCTCGACGTGCGCGCGCCCGCCGCCGGCCTGGTGCTCGATCGCATGGTCGAGCCGGGGCAGATCGTGAGCTCGGGCTCGGGCGCCTTGTTCCGCATCGCCATGGGCGGCCAGATGGAGCTGCTCGCGCGCATGTCGCAGGAAGACCTCGCGGCGGTCCGGCCCGGCATTCCGGCGACGGTGACGCCGGTCGGATCGAGCCGCAGCTTCACCGGTCAAGTGTGGCAGGTTGCGCCGGTCATCGATCCGCAAAGCCGCCAGGGCGAGGCGCGGATCGCCTTGACCTACGATCCGCTGCTGCGGCCGGGCGGCTTCGCCAGCGCGCAGATCATCTCGGGCCAGGTCGACGCGCCTTTGCTCCCCGAAGCGGCGGTGCAGAGCGACGAAAAGGGCAGCTACGTCTACGTGATCGACAATAAGGACACCGTGACGCGGCGCGACGTGCAGGTCGGGCAAGTGACCGACGCCGGCGTCACCATCGTCCAGGGCCTCGGCGGCAACGAGCGGGTGGTCCAGTCGGCGGGCGCCTTCCTCAACCCGGGCGACAAGGTAAGGCCGGTGCGGGCGAGCGCCCGCTGAGCCCGGCGCCGGCGCGCGGGCGGGATGAGCATGGACAGGATTGAGGCAGTATCATGAGTTTTCGCAACATCTCGGCCTGGGCGATCCGCAATCCGGTCGTGCCGCTCGTCATGTTCTTCGCGCTGACGCTGGCCGGCCTGGTCAGCTTCATGCGCATGGACATCAACAACAATCCCGACATCAGCTTCCCCGCCGTCACCGTAACGGTGGTGCAGCCGGGCGCCGCGCCGGCCGAGCTCGAGACCCAGGTCACCCAGCGCGTCGAGGCCGCGGTCCGCGCGATCAGCGGCGTCGACGAGATCACCTCGGTGGCGCGCGAGGGCGAAAGCTTCACCATCGTCCAGTTCGCGATCGGCACGCCCGTCGACCGCGCCGTCAACGACGTCCGCAACGCCGTCGACCAGGTCCGCAGCCAGCTACCCGAGGGCATCCTCGAGCCGCAAGTCACGCGCATGGACATTGACGGCGGCCCGATCGCCTATTTCAGCGCCGAAGCCACCGACATGACGCTCGAGGAATTGAGCTGGTACGTCGACAATACGGTCGCCAAGCGGCTGCTCGGCATCGAGGGCATGGCCGCAGTGCAGCGCGGCGGCGGCGTCAGCCGCGAAATCCGTATCCTGCTCGATCCGGCCAAGCTGCAGGGACAGGGCCTCACTGCCGCGCAGGTCAATCAGCAGCTTCGCCAGGTGAACATGAACGCCGCCGGCGGCCGCGCCGAAATCGCCGGATCCGAGCAGTCGGTGCGGGTGCTGGGCAACGCCGCCGACGCCTTCGCGCTCGGCCAGTCGCAGATATCGGTTCCCGGCGGCCGCACCGTGAAGCTCGCCGACATTGCCGACGTGCGCGACACCTATGCCGAGCAGCGCAACCTGGCGATGATGAACGACCGGCAGGTGACCAGCTTCTCGATGGCCAAGGCCAAGGGTTCGTCCGACGTCACCGTCTACGACGCCGCGATGAAGGAGCTCGAAGCGCTCAACAAGGAAAACCCCAAGGTCACCTTCAAGCAGCTCTATACGAGCGTCGACTACACCAAGGACCAATATAATTCGGCGATGATCGCCATGGTCGAGGGCGCCGTGCTGGCGGTCATCGTCGTCTTCATCTTCCTTCGCGACTGGCGCGCGACGATCATCTCGGCGCTGGCGATCCCGCTCTCGGCGATCCCGACCTTCTGGTTCATGGACCTGATGGGCTTCACGCTGAACAGCATCTCGCTGCTCGCATTGAGCCTGGTCGCGGGCGTGCTCGTCGACGACGCCATCGTCGAGATCGAGAATATCGTGCGCCACATGCGGATGGGCAAATCCGCCTATCATGCCTCGATCGACGCCGCCGACGAGATCGGCCTCGCCGTGCTCGCCACCACGATGGCGATCGTCGCCGTGTTCCTGCCGGTGGCGCTGATGCCCGGCATTTCCGGCCAGTTCTTCATCCAGTTCGGCATGACCGTGGTGATCGCGGTGCTGCTGAGCCTCGCGGTCGCGCGCCTGATCACGCCGATGATCGCCGCTTATTTCCTGAAGTCGCACGGCCAGGCCACGCACGGCGAAGGCTGGCTGATGGACGTCTACATGAAGATCCTGAAATGGTCGGTGCTGCACCGCTGGAAGACGGTGATCCTGTTCGGCGGCGGCGCCTTCGTGGCGACCATCTACGCCTTCTACACGCTGCCGATGACGTTCCAGCCGACCACCAACACCGACTATAGCCAGGTCAAGGTCGAGATGGTGCCCGGCACCACCGTCCAACAGACCCGCGAGGCGACCCAGCGCGTCGCCCAGATGCTCTCCGCCGACACCGCGGTGGTGAAGGACGCGTTCGCGGACATCCGCCCGACCGAAGCGACCATCTACCTGACGCTGAAGGAGGAGCGGCCGATCACCAGCGTCGAGTGGGAGCGCAAGACCGCGCCGATCTTCGAGCAGGTCGCCGATGCCCGCGTGAACTTCCAGTCGCAGTCCGGCGGCGGCTTCGGGCGCGACATCATCATCATGTTCGGCAGCGACAATCCGGAGCTGCTGGAGAAGACCGCCAACCAGCTGACCACCGAAATGGCCGGCCTCAAGGAGCTGCGCGCCCCGCGCGTGGTCGGCGACCTCCAGCGCCCCGAGATCATCGTCAAGCCGCACATGGACCTCGCCGCCGACATGGGCGTCACCACCGCGGCCTTGAGCCAGACCATCCGCATCGCGACGATGGGCGACATCGACCAGAACAGCGCCAAATTCTCGCTCGCCGACCGCCAGATCCCGATCCGCGTGTCGCTGACCGAGGAATCGCGCCGCAACCTCTCGACCATCCAGAACCTTCCGGTCCCCACCGCCGACGGCGGCTCGGTACCGCTGAAGGTGGTCGCCGACGTCGAATTCGGCGCCGGCCCGACCCAGATCCGCCGCTACAACCAGATCCGGCGCATCGTCGTCGGCGCCGATCTCGCGCCCGAGCTCGTCACCAGCGAGGCAATGGCCAAGATCAACGAGCTGCCGACGATGAAGAACCTGCCGCAGGGCGTCCGCAAGCTCGATATCGGCGATTCCAAATGGCAGGCCGAATTGCTGATGAACTTCGTGATCGCGGTGATCTCGGGCGTGCTGCTGGTGTTCGCGGTGCTGGTGCTGCTCTACAAGCGGATCATGCCGCCGTTCGTGAACATGGGCTCGCTGCTGCTGGCGCCGCTCGGCGGCGCGCTCGCGCTGCACCTGACCGGCCAGCCGATCTCGATGCCGGTGTTCATCGGCCTGCTGATGCTGCTCGGCATCGTCGCCAAGAACTCGATCCTGCTGATTGACTTCGCGCTCGAGGAGATGGGCAAGGGCGTGCCCAAGCTCGAGGCGATCATCGATGCCGGCCACAAGCGCGCCCAGCCGATCGTGATGACCACCGTCGCAATGGTCGCCGGCATGGTGCCGACCGCATTGTCGCTGTCCGGCGACGGCGCCTGGCGGGCGCCGATGGGCGTCACCGTGATCGGCGGCCTCATCCTGTCGACCCTGCTGACCCTGCTGATCGTGCCGGCCGGCTTCAGCCTCGCCGACAGCTTCGAGAAGTGGCTCGGCCCCAAATTCGGGCGGCTGCTCACCTATCGCGGACAGCAGGATCACGGGCCGGAGCCGGCGATCCAGCCGGCCGAGTGAACCAAAAAGCCGATCCGTCTATTGAGCAGGCCATGAGCCTGCTCGAACGGACTGGTCTAAGCCGATTCAACCCCGCGCAGGGCGGCGTCCGCGGCATGCGCATCGTGGCGACTGGGATGCTGGTGGTGATGGCCGCCATCTTCCTGGTCGCCAACGAGCTCGACGAACGCTGGGTGGCTTGGGGCTTCGTCAAGGCCTTCGCCGAAGCCGCCATGGTTGGCGGCCTCGCCGACTGGTTCGCCGTCACCGCCTTGTTCCGGCACCCGCTCGGCCTGCCGATCCCGCACACCGCCATCATCCCGCGCAACAAGGACCGGATCGGCGACACGCTCGCCCAGTTCCTGCGCGACAATTTCCTCACCCCCTCGGTGGTGGCGCGGCGGATGGTGGGGATCGACGTCGCCGGCGCGGCCGGCCGCTTCCTCGTCAACCCGCCCGGCGGCGGCCGGCTGCGCGAAGGCGCCTCGCGGCTGATCGCGGACATCCTCGAAGCGCTCGACCAGGAGCGGCTCGGCGGCATGGTCAAGTCCGCCGTCGCCGGCCGGCTGCGCGCGCTCGAAATCTCGCCCATGCTCGGCCAGACGCTCGACGCGGCGATCACCGAGGACCGCCACATCCCCTTGCTCGACAGCCTCGTCACCTGGATCGGCCGCACCCTCGACGCCAACGAGGACATGATCCGCGCCATGGTCCACCAGCGCGCCGGCTGGGTCGTCCGCCTCGCCGGCCTGGACGCCAAGCTCGCCGACGCGATCGTCGACGGCCTGCGCAAGCTCACCGTCGACATGGCGGTCGATCCCAATCATCCGCTGCGCGCCAAGGCGGAGGAGGGGCTCGCCAACCTCGCCTGGGACCTCCAGCACGATCCCGATATGCGCGCCAAGGTCGAGGCGCTGAAGGCCGAGATCGTCGGCAACAAGGCGGTCAGCGCCTGGATCGACGGCCTGTGGGAAAAAGCCCGCGCCGGCCTCCTCCGCGCGGCGCGCGATCCCGAGGCCACGATGGCCGGCAAGTTCGGCGAGGCGATCCGCCAATTGGGCTCGACTTTGCAGGAGGATCCGCACCTGCGCACCACCATTAATCAGTTCGCCCGCCGCGCCGTCGTCGGCGGCGTCGCCAGCTACGGCACCGGCATCGTCGCGCTCGTGTCGGACACGATCCGCGGCTGGGATGCTCAGACCGTCACTAACCGCCTCGAAGGCGCCGTCGGCCGCGACCTCCAATATATCCGCATCAACGGCACGCTGGTGGGCGGGTTGGTCGGCCTGATCATCCACGTGGTGGAAGTGGTGACTTAAGGGGCCCGCGCCGTCCCGTCACTCCAGCGGTCACCCCGCGCTGACCCGCTCGATCTCGGCGCCCACCGCCTGCAACTTCTCCTCGAGCCGCTCATACCCCCGGTCGAGATGATAGACCCGCCCCACCTGGGTCTCGCCTTCCGCGGCGAGGCCGGCCAGGATCAGGCTCATCGACGCGCGCAGGTCGGTCGCCATCACCGGGGCGCCGTGCAGCTTCTCGACGCCGCGCACCACGGCCGAGCGGCCGCGCACGTCGATGTCGGCGCCCATGCGGGCGAGTTCGGGAACGTGCATGTAGCGGTTCTCGAAAATGGTCTCGGTGAGCAGGCTGGTGCCCTTGGCGAGCGCGAGCATCGACATGAATTGCGCCTGCATGTCGGTCGGGAAAGCCGGGAAGGGCGCGGTCGAGATCGA
>DASVRK010000094.1:0-9243 GCA_036388655.1 Allosphingosinicella sp.
ATGATGGCGCACGACGCCCTGGCCGCCGGCACCGCGGACATTATCGTGGCGGGGGGCATGGAGAGCATGACCAACGCGCCGTTCCTGATGCAGAAGCACCGCGCCGGCGCCCGCATCGGCCACGACACGGTCTACGACCACATGATGCTCGACGGCCTCGAAGACGCCTACGACAAGGGCCGCGCGATGGGCACCTTCGCCGAGGACGCCGCCCGCGAATACCAGTTCACCCGCGAGGCGCAGGACGAATACGCCATCGAGTCCCTGCGCCGCGCCACCGAGGCAATCCGCTCCGGCGCCATCGACCGCGAAACCGTCTCCGTCACCGTCAAGACCCGCAAGGGCGAGGAAGCCGTCGCCTGCGACGAGCAGCCCGGCAAGTCCAACCCGGAGAAGATCCCGGGCCTGAAGCCCGCCTTCGCCAAGGACGGCACCATCACCGCCGCCAACGCGTCGAGCATCTCGGACGGCGCCGCCGCCCTCGTCATCACCCGCCAGTCGATCGCCGACCGCCTCGGCCACAAGCCCGTGGCCCGCATCGTCGCCCACGCCGCCCACGCCCAAGCGCCCAACCTCTTCACCAGCGCCCCCGTCCCGGCGGTGCGCAAGGCGCTCGAGAAAGCCGGCTGGAGCGTCGGCGACGTCGACCTGTGGGAAGTCAACGAGGCCTTCGCCTGCGTCGCCATGATCGCCATGCGCGACCTCGGCATCCCACGCGAGGCCCTCAACGTCCACGGCGGCGCCACCGCCCTCGGCCACCCGATCGGAGCCAGCGGCGCCCGCCTCCTCGCCACCCTCCTCAGCGCGCTGGAAACCCACGGCCAACGCCGCGGCTTGGCGACGCTGTGCATCGGCGGCGGCGAGGCGACCGCGATGGCGGTGGAGCTGATGGACTGAACGCGACGGAGCTGGCTGATCAACAACTGCTTGCAGCTTGCGTCGGCGCAGGCGCGGCCGCCGTGCAGGCCATTGGGGCGATTGGAGCTATTGGTCCTCCTCCCGCGCCCCATGGCGGATGCGCAGGATCAGCACGGTTTCGCCTTCTACGCGATAGCGAAGGATGTACGGCCACACGGTCGTCATCTCCCGCCGCCCCTGGCCTGCGTCGCGCCCGCGGTCCGGAAACTCTACCAGGCTGTCCGCAACGGCGATCAAGCGCTGCGCCAGACGCTCCGCCGCTGCGGGATTCACAGCGGAAATGTAGGTGACGATCGCCTCCAGATGGCCGACCGCCTGGTCGGTCCAGACGATCTCACGCAAATCAGTCCCCGACGCGCGGGCGCGGCAGCGGCTTGTGGGTCCCCCAGGACGCAAGCCACCGTCGCACCGCTCCGTGGCTAATCAGCCGACCGGCGGCGACGTCCGCCTCCGCGCGAGCTTCAGACTTCGCCTCCGCCTCCGCGTCGGGCGAGTCGAACAGGCCTTTCTCGGTACCCATGCCGATAGCATAGCAGCTTCGGCAGGCCGGGAAAATGCGCTCAATAACGATACCGGCACTGCGCCACCTCCAGCGCCTGGGCCTCGGCCCTCCCCGTCAGGCGGTAGACCAGGCGGTGCTCGCGATCGATGCGGCGGGACCACCAGCCGCTGAGGTTGCCGCCCAGCGGCTCGGTCTTGCCGGTGCCGCGGAAGGGGCACCCTTCGCGATCGCCGGCTTATCCCCTAAGCTCAGGCGCATGTCCGCGATTCCGCTTCTCCTGCTCGCAGCGGCCCAGCCCGCGGCCCCGCCGCCCGGCGCGCAGCTGCCGCCCAAGGCGGTGAGCTGCATCATCAAGGCGGGCGGCCGGCGCGTCGTCGATCTGCTGGTGACCGAGCCCGCCACGCCGGCCGAGGCGGCCGCATTCCAGCGGCTCGGCACGGCCTTGAAGCGCTGCGGGGCCTTGTCGGCCGCCGGCTACGCGGCGGAGGGAACGGCAATCCGCGCCGCCCTGTCGCGCACGCTCGTGACGAGAGTCGCTCAGCGCGTGGTAACCGGCCCGAATTCGAACCCGAATTTCTCGCCCAATCTGTTCACGGTCCAGCGCGGCTACGACCATGCCGGCGTCATGCAGGGCCCCTATCGCCTGGCCAAATGCATGACGAGCGTGAACCTCATGGGCGTGGCAAAGGTCGTGGCGACCGCGCCCGGAACCCCCGCCGAACGCGAAGCCATGCAGGCGGTGGCCCCCACCCTCGCCTCCTGCGTCGACCGCAACCAGCAGGTCGCCCTCTCCACCCGCACGCTGCGCATGGCGATCGACATCGTCTATGCGCAGCGAACCTTCGGCTTGCTCCGGACGATGCCGCTTCCCGGCCGCCGGGTCGTCCCTCCGCCCCCTGTCGGCAGCGAAAAGTAGCGCAGCCCTTGAACCCACCCGCGCGGCCCCCATTTGCCGCGCCAGGAAGGATCCTGATCGGCGAGTCTCAAGCCAAAGGAAGAGCCCGCGTGATCGACATCAGCCACATATTGGTGCTGAGCCAACCCGAGCTGCTCCGCAGCCGGGTCCGCTTCGCGCTGTTCGACCGCTTCGGCCGGCGCGGGGGCGACCGCGCGCCGCGCTGAGCCCACGCCGCGACCGCCAGTCCTGGCTCGGCGCGCCGCCAGATGCGGTAGCGCTAGCGGATTACCTCAGACCCGTTCGGGCTGAGCTTGTCGAAGCCCTGCTTTGCCCCTTCCTCGGCGGAGAAGGAGGGCAGCCCCCTTCGGCTGGCTGCCTGCCGCAGCCGCTCAGGACAGGCTTCGACAAGCTCAGGGCGAGCGGTGCGAGGTCACCGCGCCGGCAAAGCCTTCTCGCCGAACGCATCGGCGAGCGCGAAGATCGAGCGGACATGGCGCCGGGCCACTTCGAGCACGTCGGCGCCGTAGCCGCCGCCAAGCGTGCTGGCGAGCGGCACCCCCCGCTCGCGCGCCAGCCGCGCCACCAGCGCGTCGCGCGCGTCGAGCCCGCCTTGGGTGAGCGCGAGCCGGCCGAGCCGGTCGCCGCTGAACGGATCGACCCCGGCCTGGTAGAGGATCAAGGCGGGCCGGAACCGCTCGACGAGCGGCGTCAGCGTCGCCTCCAGCCGATCCAGATATTCGTCGTCCCCCACCCCGTCGGCCAGCGCCACGTCCACCGTGGAGCGCGCCTTGCGCACCGGGAAATTCTTGTCGGCATGGATCGAATAAGTGGCGATATCGGCGCGGCCGGCGGTCAGCGCCGCGGTGCCGTCGCCCTGGTGGACGTCGCAATCGACGATCAGCACCCGCTCCACCCTCCCCTCCTCGACCAGCCGCACGGCGGCGACGGCGAGGTCGTTGAACACGCAATAGCCGGCGCCGCTATCGTGGAGCGCATGGTGGCTCCCGCCCGCGATGTTGGCGGCATGGCCGCGCCCAATCGCTTCGATCGCCGCGCGCCAGGTGCCGCCAGGCACGCGCACCGCCCGGCGCGCCACCGCCTCGGTGACCGCAAAGCCGATCCGCCGTTCCTTGGCCGCCGGCACGCGCGCCTCGATCACTTCGGCGACATAGGAGGGATCGTGCACCGCCTCCAGCCAGGCGCGCGGCATCGCCTCGGGCTCGATCCAGTCGATCCCGCGCCCGCTTTCCAGCAGCAGGTCGCGCACCAGCCCGTTCTTGTTCCACGCATAGGTGCTGCCGGCGCGGGCTGGCGCGACATAGTCGGGATGATGGACGATCGCGATCACCGCCCCTAGGTAGGCGGCCCGAAGGCCGGGCGCCATCACGGCCGCGGCGGAGAATGACGTGAGCGACCCTGTCGTGCGCCCCGACGTGCGCACTTTCCTCGATTATCTGAACGCGCTGCCGGGGCCGCGCAGCCACCAGGTCGGCCCGATCGAGGCGCGGGCGATGATGCACGCCTCGCGCCATATCGCCGACGCCCCGGTCGGCGAGCTGGCCGTGATCCGCGACCTCGCGGCGCCGGGCCCGGCGGGCGAGATACTGCTCCGGCTCTACGATCCGCGGGAGGAGCGGGATCCCGGCCCCGTGATGCTGTTCCTCCATGGCGGCGGCTTCGTGCTCGGCGACCTCGACACCCACGCCCCCTTCTGCGCCGAAATGGCGCGGCTGATGGACCTGCCGCTGGTGGCGGTCGACTATCGGCTGGCGCCCGAACATCCCTGGCCGGCGGCGCCCGAGGATGCGATCGCGGCGGCGCGCTGGGTGGCGGAGAGCCCGGCGGCGCTCGGCCGCGCCGTCACCGGCCTGGTCGCGATCGGCGACAGCGCCGGCGGCAATCTCGCCATCGTCACCTCGCTCGCGCTGCGCGACGAGCCGGCGGCGGTGCCGGTGCTCGCGCAATGGCCGATCTATCCGGCCGCCGATCCGGCCAAGGGCTATCCGAGCTTCACCGATTTCGGCGAAGGCTATCTCCTGACCCGCGAGGGCATGCACTGGTTCGACCGATGCTACGCCGCCGACCCCAATGACTGGCGCTATGCGCCGCTGGTGAAGAGCCAGCGCGGCATGCCGCCGACTTTGGTGGTCACTGCCGGCCTTGATCCGATCCGCGACCAGGGCCGCGCTTATGCCGCCGCCTGCGTCGCCGCCGGCGTCCCCACCATCTTCCGCGAGGCCGAGGGCAATATCCACGGGTTCATCAACCTGCGGAAGGCGCTTCCCTCTTCGGAAGCGGACATACGCGGCTGCGCGGTGGCGCTGCACCTGATGCTGACGGAGGCGATCGATGGTCGATAAGGAAACCCTGCCCTATCGGCCGGCGGCGGCGGTGATGCTGCTCAACCGCGACGGCAAGGTCTTCGTCGCCCAGCGCTTGGACAGCACGCTCGAGGCCTGGCAGATGCCGCAAGGCGGCCTCGACGAAGGCGAGGAGCCGCTGGCCGGCGCGCTCCGCGAACTCGAGGAGGAGACCGGGATCAGGCCCGAGCATGTCGAGCTGATCGCGGCCGCGCCGGCCGAGTTCCATTACGACCTGCCCGACGACCTCATTGGCAAGATGTGGAAGGGCAAATGGCGCGGCCAGCGCCAGAGCTGGTTCCTGATGCGCTTCACCGGCACCGACGCGGACGTCAACATCGCCACCGCCGACCCGGAGTTCCGCGCCTGGAAATGGGCCGACCCGGAGTCGCTGCCGGCGATGATCGTGCCGTTCAAGAAGCGCCTCTACGAGGACGTGCTGGCCGCCTTCCGCCGATATTTGTGAGCCGGCTTCGCTCTGGTGCCCCTGGCCCGAGTCGAACGGGCACTCCTTGCGGAACTCGATTTTGAGTCGAGCGCGTCTACCAATTCCGCCACAGGGGCAACCGCGCCGGCTCTAGCCGACCGACAAGCGACCCGCAACCGGGGGGGAGCCGGTGGGGCAGCCCGGACTTCGCCGACCCCGTCATTCCAGCGCAAGCTGGAATCTCACTGCCTTCCCCCCGGAGACCCCAAGAAGGGAGATTCCAGCGCTGGAATGACGGCGGCAGCGGCGGATCCATTGCCCGCTCAGCCCTGGGCGGCCGCGCGAACGTAACGTTCCCCGGCGAAAGCCGGGGTCCAGCCCCAACCCTCCACTGGACCCCGGCCTCCGCCGGGGAGCAACCGTCATCGAACGCGGATCAAACCTGCCCAGTCACCGCTAAAAAAGAACAAAGAAAGAACTTTCCTACAGCCCCTCCCCCGCGGCATAGACTCGTCGATGAGCGATTCGGCCCCCGACGATCCCCTCCACTTCGACCCCGTGCCCTCCGCCAGCACGCGCCATGACGGCTGGACGCCGGCGCGGCAGCGGCGCTTCATCGCCGTGCTTCGGGACAGCGGCAAGGTCGCCGCGGCGGCGAGGGCGGCGGGCAAGAGCCGCAAGTCGGCATACGACTTGCTGAAGCGCGCCGGACCGGACAGCGGCTTCGCCCGCGCCTGGGACACCGCGCAGGGGGAGCAGAGGCGCCTGCGCGCCGCCGACGCCGCCGCCGCCATCGAACGCGCCCTCCACGGCGAGGAGGTCGGCTATTATTATGGCGGCCTCGAGCGCGGCGTGCGCCGGGTCTATGACGACCGGCTGCTGATCGCGGCCCTGCGCGCCGCCGGCCGCGCCCCGGGCCTGGCACGGCGGCGCAAATGAGCCGGAAGCGGCTCGGTTCACCGCAATTTCCGCGCTACGTTGCGCCACCTTTGTCACCTTCGCGGCGGCCCCGCCGATTGAACCGATCCGCTCCCGCAACGTTTTTGGACGGCAGTTCAAAGGATGAGAGACATGGCCGGCGGTTGGTCGCGCGACGGCGCGGTTCAGGATCAGATCGACGACACCGTCAAGGATGCGGTGCTGGCGGCGCGGGCGCGGCTGGCGGCCGCGGCCGGCGCCGAGAGCGAGACCCATTGCATCGAGTGCGGCGAGGAGATCCCCGAAGGCCGCCGCCGCGCCCTCCCCGGCGCCCGCACCTGCGTGGCCTGCCAGTCGGCCCGCGACCGGCGCAGCCCCGCCGCCGGCATCAACCGCCGCGGCAGCAAGGACAGCCAGCTGCGCTGACGCTAGCGAAGCGCGCCCCGCGCCCGCATCCTCAGCGCGTAAAGGAGCAAAGCCGTCGCCGCCGCCCAGATTGCGACGTGGAGCGCGATCGCCGCGCCGCCGTCCATATGGCCGGACGGCATCGGCGAGGCGAACTGGAAGAGCGTGTTCACCGCGAGGCCGGCGATCGACAGGATGAACGCGGTCACGGCATGGCGGCTGCGCGCCAGCAGCAACAGCGAGCCGGCGAGCCCGCCCCAGACGCCGAACGCCCAGGCAGCGTCCGCCCAGGCCGGCGCCGCCTCGAGCCAGGCGCGCTGCCCTTCGGTCATCTGCGCCATCCAGCCCGGGTTGCGGGTCTGCGACATGGTGTAGTCGAGCGCGCCGAACCCGTTCCAGACCGCGGCGAGCGCGCCCACGATCCACAGATGCACGGGCGTCTTCACCGATCCGTTCATGGCTTGCCTCCCCCGAGTCGCGCGGCCCGGAGGGTGTCACTCCCGCCCCCCGCTGGCAAGCCGATGGGCGCCCGCTGCGGTAGCTTCGTCGAAAGAGGATCAGTTTCGTCGTGCCACCTTTATCGTTCGTCGATGGCGGCTTTTCCCAATTGTTGGCGCAGGATTATCGGGGCCCGGCGTCGGGTGACGGCACTCGCGCGGGTCAAAGCACTGGAATCGGGCGGCTTCCGATTTCTGGCACGATCCGTGCTGAGGAGGCCGGCATCCACAACGGGCACCGCCCGCTTCGTCAGAGGAACAGTCGATGCAAAGCTACCAGCCTTACCTTTTCAACCGCAGCGACACCTTCTTCGGGGTGTGCGAGGGTCTCGGCGAGGATTTCGGCTTCAACGCCAACTATCTCCGGGTGGCGCTCGCTCTGGCGATCTTCTGGAACCCGGTGATGGTGGCGGGCGGCTATGCGGGTGCGGGCGTGATCGTCGCGCTGTCGCGCTGGCTGGTCCCCAATCCGCGCCCCGCCCCTGCCGTCGAAGCGGCCGAGACGCCCATGCCGGCCAACACCACCGAACCAGCCGAGGCGCTGCCGCTGGCAGCGTGAGCGGAGCGCGGGCGAGTCACTCGCCCGCGGCCCCGCCGTCAGAGCAGGCCGAGCGCCTTGAAGCTGGTCCAGCCGTGGCGAGACAGGATCAGATGGTCGTGGACCACGACCCGGAGCGTCCGTCCCACCCCCGCGATCGCGCGGGTGATCTGGAGATCGCTCTGGCTGGGGCTGAGGTCGCCCGAAGGGTGGTTGTGGACCAGGATCAAGGCGGTCGCGCCGAGCTCGAGCGCCCGCTTCAATATCTCGCGCGGATAGAAGGCGGCCTCGTTGACGGTGCCGTCGGTGACGGTCTCGCCGAGCAAGGCATTCTGGCCGTTGAGGTAGAGCACCCGCAGCCGCTCGACCGGCGCATGGCCCTGGTCGAGCATCAAATAGTCGAGCAGCGCCGCCGAATCCGACAGGATTGGCGCCGCCGTCGCCTGGCTGCGCAAGGCGTGCAGCATGGCGGCGCGGGCGGCCTGGAGGACGCGGACCGTGACGCTGTCGCCGACCACCCGCTGCTGCGCCGCCGGCTCCGCCGCCAGCACCGCCGCCAGCGAGCCGAATTCGGCGATCAGCGCTCCGGCGGCGGCCTCCGCCCGCGCCGCGCCCAGCCCCGCCAGGAGCGCGGCGAGGTGGGTCCGGCAGCTCGACTCCCCCAGTGCTTGGCCCGCTGCTGGCCCCGATGCTGGGCCCGGTGCTGGTTCCAGGTCCCGATGAGGATGGTGAGCATCATCGGATAGCTCCAGAAGGCCTGCAGGAAGCCGTAGCCGTTCCTTGGCATTTCGAGGTCCGCCAGCTTGGCGAAATGGCCGAGAAGGCCGATCAATTGAAGCGCTGCTGTCCATAATGGCCAATACCGATCGGATCTGAGCGCGATCGCGAGGAACGCCGCCAGCACCGCCGCATCCACCAGCAGGATCCCCGTCTCCACGTCCGCGAAGCGGCGTGACGCCGCCGATACCGCGATCAGGGTCAGGATCGATCCCGCTAATAATGTCAGTGCTCCCAGCTTTTCCCACTTGCCGCCGCGCCAGAGCGCGTAGGCGACGATCGCGAAGAGGCAGAAAAAGTAGAACAGCACTCGCATCCGCGTCCTACGGCCACGCAAGCGCCCGGCCGTCAACAAGGATGCGCGCGCGGCCCCGGTTAAGCGGCGTCCCTGGAGGCGACGATCTGGAGCCCGTTCGCGGCCCAATCCTCCGGGCATTCGACCACGTCGCCGACGGCGAGTTCGCGCAAATCGAGGCGGGCGAGCTCGGCATGCATGTCGAGCAGCGACTCGCGCGCCTTCGCCCCGTGCGAGATCGCCTGGAGCGCGCGGTCGAGCGCTTCGCGTCCGGTCCGGGCCGGCACGCCCGAGGTCCGGCGGGCGTCGAGCAGGCTCGCCACCAGCCGCGCGGTGTCGGCCAAGGCGAGGTCATATTGATCCTCGGAGTTGCGCACGTCGGCCGCGATCTTGCGGGCCTTCGCGATAAGGTGATGACGCAAGGCTGTTCCTTTCCGCGCGGCGGGGGCCGCGCATGCGATTGAGACGATGATGTGAGACGGCTTAGCTGAAGGTGCGGGCGGCCTGTCCGACCATCCGGACCACACCCCAGGAGGTGGCGATCAGGGCGGCGAGCGCCAGCACGACGCCGATCGCGATCCCGCCGATCCAGAGCAGGCGGGTTGCGGCAGGCAGCTCATTGCGTTCCCCTTGGTGGCGAGGGAATGGGAGCATCCGCGCTGCCGGGTAGGGGAAAGCGGCCGCAAAGACCGCCTGCTCCTCCCGGAC
>DASVRK010000095.1:0-3403 GCA_036388655.1 Allosphingosinicella sp.
TGCTCACCGCCGGCTACGATCGCCGCGCGGCCGAGTGGAGCGGCGTGGTCGGCGGGCTCGACGAAGGCGGCGACGCCGATCTGGCCTGGGCGCTGCTCGCGCTCGCCTCGCCGGATCCGTCGGTCGACGTCGGTACCGGCCGGATCGGCGCCTATGCCGGCCGCGACGACAGCGACGGCAAGCTGCGCTCGAAGATGCTGGCGGCGGGCCTCGCCGGTCTCGGGCGGCTCGATCCGGACAGCGCCGCCGACGTCGGCGTGAACACCGCCGCCGCCAACGCCTGGACCCGGCAGCTCGACCGCGCCGTGCAGGACCGCCAGCCCGGGTCGGTCGCGTTGCTGGCCGCGATCGGCATGCAGACGGGCGGCTGGGCCGGCGTGCCGCCCGAGCATCTCTATCATATCGTCAGCGCGCTGCGCCGCGTCGGGCTCGAATATGAAGCGCGCATGATCGCGGCGGAGGCGGTGGCGCGGCTGTGAGCGCGGCGGCTGCGAGCGCGCCGCCGGCTAGCGAGGATCGGCAGCTCATCGCCGCCTTTCTCGAAATGATGGCGGCCGAAGCCGGCGCGGCCCACAACACTTTGCTCGCCTACGAGCGCGACCTGCGCGGCGCCTCCGAGCTGCTCGGGCGCGGCCTCGCCTCAGCCGATGCGGAGCGGCTCGAGCAACTGGGCCAGGCCTGGCTGCCGCTGAAGCGCGCCACCGTCGCCCGCAAGGCGGCGGCGCTGCGCCGTTTCTTCGCCTTCCTCGCCGACGAGGGGCTGCGCGAGGACGATCCTTCCGCCGCTTTGCCGCGGCCTGGCGGCGAGCGTCCGCTGCCCAAGATCCTCGATCATGTAGCGGTGGACGCGCTGTTCGCCGAGATCGACCGCCGCAAGGCCGAGACCGGCGGCGGGTCCGCCTCGCTGCGGCTCTGTGCCCTCGTCGAGCTTCTCTACGGCTCCGGCCTGCGCGCGACCGAACTGGTGTCCCTGCCGCGCAACGCCGTCGCGCCCGACCGGCCGTTCCTCATCCTCAAGGGCAAGGGCGGCCGGGAGCGGCTGGTGCCGATCTCCGACCGCGCCCGCGCCGCCGTGCGCGAATGGTCGGCGCTGGTGCCGCGCGACGCGCTCTGGCTGTTCCCGTCCGGCAAGAAGCATCTCAGCCGCGTCCGGCTCTACCAGCTGTTGCAGGAGCTCGGCGCCGCCGCCGGCATTCCGCCCGATCGGATCAGCCCGCACGTCCTCCGCCACGCCTTCGCCACCCATCTGCTCGAAGGGGGCGCCGACCTGCGCGCGCTGCAAATGCTGCTCGGCCATGCCGACATCGCCACCACCCAGATCTACACCCATGTCGACAGCCGCCGGTTGATCGAGCTGGTCAACAGCCGCCATCCGCTCGTTGACGTACCGACCCGCTCGCCGTAACCGCCGCGCTCCATGCCGATCTTCCTCGATTTCGAAAAGCCTATCGCCGAGCTCGACGCCCGCGTCCGAGAGCTGCGCGAGACCGCGGAAGCCGGCGAGCTCAACATCGGCGCCGAGATCGACCGGCTGCAGGCCAAATCGGACCGCATGCTGCGCGAGACTTATGCCAGGCTGACGCCGTGGCAGAAGACCCAGGTCGCGCGGCACCCCGAGCGACCGCACTTCAAGGATTATGTCGCCGCTCTGGTCGACGAGTTCGTGCCTTTGTCCGGCGACCGCGCGTTCGGCGAGGACCAGGCGATCGTCGGCGGGCTGGGCAAGATGGCCGGCCGGAAGGTGATGCTGATCGGCCACGAAAAAGGCGACGACACCGCCTCGCGCCTCAAGCACAATTTCGGGATGGCCAAGCCCGAAGGCTATCGCAAGGCGGTGCGGCTGATGCAGATCGCCGACCGCTTCGGGCTGCCGGTGGTGACTTTGGTCGATACGCCGGGAGCCTTTCCGGGCGTGCAGGCGGAGGAGCGCGGCCAGGCCGAGGCGATCGCCCGCTCGACCGAGCAATGCCTGCAATTGTCGGTGCCGCTGGTGGCGGCGGTCGTGGGGGAGGGCGGCTCCGGCGGCGCGATCGCGCTTGCCGCCGCCAACCGCGTGCTGATGTTCGAACATTCGGTCTACGCCGTCATCTCGCCCGAAGGCTGCGCCTCGATCCTGTGGCGCACGGCCGACAAGGCGGCCGAGGCGGCCGAGGCGATGCGGGTGACGGCCGGCGACCTCCGCCAGCTGGGCGTGATCGACCGCGTGGTTCCGGAGCCGCTCGGCGGCGCCCATCGCCGGCCCGAAGACGCGATCGCCGCGCTCGGCCGGGCCGTGGCCGAGGAGCTGGACGCGCTGTCGGCGATGTCCGGCGAACAGCTGCGCGCCGAGCGCCGGGCCAAGTTCCTGGCGATCGGCTGAGTCCCCGGCGTTCTGCCCCAGACAAAAGAAAGGGGCGGCGGAACCAGGTTCCGCCGCCCCTCCTTTGATCCAGCGACTAGATGTTAGTCGATCTGGGTCATGCCTTCGCCCATCTTGCTCGACACGCCGCCGAAGGTCAGCGACAGCTGGTTGCCCAGGCCCGACATGGCGGTGATGGCGGCAACGGCGATGAGGGCGGCAATGAGGCCGTACTCGATGGCGGTGGCGCCCTTTTCGTTCTTGATCAGCTTCTTGAAGAATTTCATGTTCCGGTCTCCTGTTCCAAACCCACTGGAAGTCCACACTTCCATGCCGCCTTTGTATTCCAGTTACGAAGGAGGCATTCTTCCTTTGCTAGTGCCGAGAGGTTGCGAAATACTTAAGTTCCGCCCGCCGGCCTGTTGCTTTCTACGACTTTTTCGGAAACGCCGTTCCACATGCCGACGGTGACGTTGGCTACCTGCATCAGGCTCGCCATCATCGCGATGACGACGAGCGAGATGATGAGGCCGTACTCGATGGCGGTGGCACCCCGTTGGTCCTGCAGCAGTGACGATATCCGGCGTTTCATTTCCAGGACCTCCGGGCGAGCGAGCCTGTTGCCCGCTCAGCCTTGGAGATAAGGCAACGCCGTTAATGGATTCCTATGGCACGAGGTTAAGGTGGAAAAAAATCCGACGCTCACCGTCGTCGCGGCCGCTTTGATCGATCCCGCCGGCCGTATTCTGCTCCAGCAGCGCCCTCCCGGCGGAGCGATGGCGGGGCTGTGGGAGTTCCCCGGCGGCAAGGTCGAGCCGGGCGAATTGCCCGAGGCCGCCTTGGTGCGCGAGCTTCGCGAAGAGCTCGGCCTTGCCGTCGATCCGGCCTCGCTCGCACCGGCCACTTTCGCGAGCGCCGAGCTGGGCGAGCGCCACCTGCTGCTGCTGCTCTATATCTGCCGGCAATGGCAGGGCGAGCCCGAGCCGCTCGCCGCCGCGGCGCTGCAATGGCTCCGGCCGGAGGAGATGCACGCGCTGCCGATGCCGCCCGCCGACCGCCCGCTGA
>DASVRK010000096.1:0-3101 GCA_036388655.1 Allosphingosinicella sp.
GACCCAATCGAGAAGGTTTTCGCTTTGCTCGGCTGCTATCGCCGGCTCATCGTGGACTCGGGCTGCGATTATGGTTGCCCGATCGGCAGCCTCGCGCTGGAACTGCACGAGCCGGACCCCGCGGTGCGCCGGCGGCTCGCCGACAATTTCGCCGGCTGGACGGCGGCGGTGCGGGGGTGCCTCGACGAGGCGCGGGACCGGTTCCCGGCCGATGCCGACATGGGCGCGGTCGCCGAGTTCGTGCTGACCGTCATGGAGGGCGCGGTGATGCAGGCGCGGACCTATCGCGACGTCGGCCATTTCGACCGCGCGGTCGAGCAGCTGCGAAGCTATTTCCGGCACATGGCTCCCGCCGAAAGCGCAGGGGCATGAAACGCGCGGCGATCGCGGCGCTGCTCGCCCTCGCCGCCACGCCCGCCGCGGCCGCGCCCGCGCCCACCGACGTTTCGGCCAGCCGCAAGGTCGAGGCCGATGGTTCGCACACGCTCGTCCACGAGGTGGTCGTCGAGGCCGAACCGGCGTCGGTGTGGGCGGCCATCGCCACGGCGGAAGGCTGGAAGAGCTGGGCGGTGCCGGTGGCATGGGCGCCGCAGCCGGACATCATCGAGACCAGCTACGATCCCGCCGCCAAGCCGGGCGACAAGAGCACGATCCGCCAGCGGGTGCTGGCGCGCATACCGGGACGGCTGCTCCTGTTCAGCACGGTCAAGGCTCCCGCCGCCTTTCCGGATTTCGACACTTACGCGAAGGTCACCAGCTTCATCGAGCTCGAGCCGGCGGGGGCGGGGCGAACCCGGGTGCGCCTCACCGGCGTCGGCTATGCCGACAGCCCGGCCGGGCGCAAGCTGCTGGGCTTCTTCGAGCAGGGTAACCGCGTCTCGCTCGATCAGTTGCGGACGCGGTTCCGGGACGGACCGATCGACTGGCCGAAGCGGCTCCGCGAGGAGCGCGCGAAAGGGGAGTAGGACATGCCGGACGTGAACATGCTCGCAGTGCTGCTGTGCGGCGTCAGCTCAATGATGTTAGGCGCGATCTGGTATTCGCCCGTGCTTTTCGCCGGAGCTTGGCAGCGCGGCGCCGGCCTTGGCGACGAGGCGCTGGCGGGGGGCAATATGGCGCTGATCTACGGCCTCGCCTTCGCGCTGAGCCTCGCCGCCGCCTACGTTTTCGCAATGTTCCTCGGGACCGAAATGGGGCTGTGGCCATCGGTGGCGGCGGGCGGCGCGGCGGGGCTGTTCTGGGTCGCGGCGGCGTTCGGGATAAACTATCTGTTCGAGCGCAAAAGCCTCCGGCTGTGGCTGATCAACGGCGGCTATCATGCCGTTCAATTCGCCTTGTTCGGGCTGATCCTCGGCCTCTTTTCCTGAGGCCGCGCCCGACCAGGCGGGAGGCGAGCCGAAGTCCTCATCCTTGATTTCGCGGGCCGCCGCGCCAGATGCAGCGGCATGACCCGCCCCCTCAGCCTTGCCGCTTTGCTCCTGCTCGCTGCCTGCGGGTCCGATTATCAGCCCGAGCTCGCCCCCTCAGAAGCGCAAGCGCCGGCCGCGGCCGCGGCGGGGACCACCGCCACCGCGATCTTCGCCGGCGGCTGCTTCTGGTGCACCGAGGCCGATTTCGAGAAGGTGCCGGGCGTGACCGGGGCTGTGTCCGGCTATACCGGCGGCCGCTCGGCCGACCCGACTTACGAGCAGGTTTCGGCCGGCGGCACCGGCCATTATGAGGCGGTGCGGGTGAGCTACGACCCGTCGCGCGTTACCTATCAGCAGCTCGCCGACTATTATTTCCGCACCGTCGACCCGACCGACGGCGAAGGCCAGTTCTGCGACAAGGGCGAAAGCTACCGGACCGCGATCTTTTACGCCGACAATGACCAGCGCAAGCTCGCTGATCGCGAAAAGGCGGAGGCGAGCCGCACCCTGGGCCAGGCGGTGGCGACCGCCATCCTCCCCGCCAAGGCCTTTTACGAGGCCGAGGGCTACCACCAGGATTATTACAAGACGAACAGCGTCAAATACCGCTTCTACCGCAGCCGCTGCGGCCGCGACGAACGGCTGGCCGAACTGTGGGGGGCGAAGGCGAAGGGCTAGTCCGCCCGCGCCGCCCGCCTGCGGGCGAATGGAATCGCGGCCGCTGCGAGGGCACCGATGGCTACGGCGGCGATCGCGGTGCGGTTGCCGCGCGCGAACTTGCCTGCTTTTTCGTGCATCGAAGCGCGTTCGGCGCCGGCTTCGGCGGTCGAAACCGCGCGCGGCATGGCGGAATTGGGGATGTGGGACATTTCGGGTCTCTCCAGGGCTTTAGCTGCGCAACGACAATGGCGGCGGCCGGTTCCTGCCTGGAGCCGGCGGGAGAGGACCGATGATCGGAGCGATAGCAGGCGATAAGGTCTCACGGCGATGCTCGCCCGTTCGGAAGCCGCCCGCACCGATAGGGGCACGGCACCATTCAAGACCAAAAGTTCTTTAAACGCGGCGACTTACGCCCATCGGCGAACGATCGCGAGGCTGCTTTGTTGACTCCGCCGCCGCAGGTAAGCGGCAAGCCAGGAGATGATTTATGCGCAAGATGATGATTGCATTGATCGCGGCCAGCTCCGCGTTCGCCACGGCGGCCCCGGCCTTCGAGGGCGACACCGATACCGAGCAGACGTTCAGCAACCGCGGCCAGTGCCAGCGCGCGATGAAACAGGCCCGCAACGAGGAGCGCCGCACGGCCAGGACCGAGCAGGGCACCAATTCGGGCGAGTTCAACCGCACGTCCAAGGGCACGTCGCGGTGCGAAGCCTTCACCGACGAGAACGGCCAGCGCATGTTCCGGCTCGTCAGCGAGGATGGCGGCGGAAGCGCCTAAGCACGTTCGTTGCGGGGCCCTGCGCGATGCGCCGGGCCCCGCTCCGGTCTAAAGCAACCCTGCTCCGCCTCCGGGCGGGGCTATTTTTTTGCCAGCGCGCCGAGCGCCGCCGTCACCATGGCCTCGGTGGCGGTCGAGATGGTCGGCTCCGGGTCCGGCGCCCAGAACGGGCTGTGCAGCGACGGCAGCTTGGCCGGGTCGCCGCCGGCCTTCTGCCATTGCGCCTCGGGCACGCCGCCGACCCAGAAGAT
>DASVRK010000097.1:0-12927 GCA_036388655.1 Allosphingosinicella sp.
TGCCGGTTCGCCGGCCCGATAGGACAAGAGGAGATATTCCATGTTCAAGAAGATCACGCTCGCCGCAGCCGCCGCAGTCGGTGCATTGACCGCCATGCCGGCTGCCGCCGAGGCGCAATATTATCGCGGTGGCGGCTATTACAATCCGCATCAGGGCGGTGGCTATGCCTATGGCCAGGGCTATCGCCGCTATCAGCCGGGCGACCATTATCAGGGTCAGCGTCGTCATTACGGCCAGCGCTATTACGGTCAGCGTCATTACGGCCAGCGCCATTATCAGGGCAACCGCGGCTATTATGGCCAGGGCTATGGTCGCTACTGCCGTGACAGCGGCTCGGGCGGCACCATCCTCGGCGCCATCGCCGGCGGTCTGCTCGGCAGCGAGATTGCCGGCCGCGGCGACCGCACCGAAGGCGCCATCATCGGCGGCGCCGCGGGCGCTCTCGCCGGCCGCGCCATCGACCGCAACTGCTAAAGCTTTCCCTCGAGTAGCGTAACGAGGGCGGGGCCCGGTGCGAGCAATCGCACCGGGCCCTGTGTTTATGGGCTAGCCGGCGTCGAACAAGGCGGCGAGCTGTTCAACCATGGTGCCGCCGAGCTGCTCGGCATCCATGATCGTCACCGCCCGGCTATAATAGCGGGTGACGTCGTGGCCGATGCCGATCGCGGCCAGCTCGACCGGCGAGCGCGCTTCGATCCAGCCGATCACCTGCCGCAAATGCCGCTCCAGATAGGTGCCGCTGTTGACCGACAGCGTCGAATCGTCGACCGGCGCGCCGTCCGAGATCACCATCAGGATGCGCCGCTCCTCGGGCCGGGCGATCAGGCGATTATGCGCCCACAGCAAAGCTTCGCCGTCGATATTCTCCTTGAGCAGCCCCTCCCGCATCATCAGCCCAAGATTCTTGCGGGCGCGGCGCCACGGCTCATCGGCCTTCTTGTAGACGATGTGACGGAGGTCGTTGAGCCGGCCAGGATGCGGCGGCCGCCCCTCGGCCAGCCAGCGCTCGCGCGACTGGCCGCCCTTCCAGGCGCGGGTGGTGAAGCCTAATATCTCGGTCTTGACGCCGCAGCGCTCGAGCGTGCGGGCGAGGATGTCGGCCGAGATCGCCGCGATCGAGATCGGCCGGCCGCGCATCGATCCTGAATTGTCGATCAGCAGGCTGACCACGGTGTCCCGGAAGTCGGTGTCCTTCTCGACCTTGTAGCTGAGGCTGTGGGCCGGGTTGACGATCACGCGGGCGAGCCGCGCGGCATCGAGCATGCCCTCTTCCTGGTCGAAATCCCACGAGCGCGATTGCTGCGCCATCAGCCGCCGCTGGAGGCGGTTGGCGAGCTTGGTGACCGCACCCTGCAAATGGATGAGCTGCTGGTCGAGATAGGCGCGCAGCCGCCCGAGCTCTTCGGGATCGCACAGCTCGCCGGCCTCGATCACCTCGTCGAAGCGGGTGGTGAACATCTTGTAGTCGAATTGCGGCGGCAGGTCGGACAGCGGCCGGTTCGGGCGGATCGGGAGCATCCCTTCCTCGCCCTCCTCGCCGGCGCCCTCGTCGCCTTCGGACATCTCCGCGTCCGAATAGTCGCTGTCGCCCTGCTCCTCGCTCGAATCGCCTTGTTCGACGCGCATCTCGGCCTCGCCGTCGCCGCCGCCTTCCTCCTCATTCTCGTCGTCGGCGGAGTCGGCTTCGTCCTGGTCCTCGCCCTCGCCCTCCTCGCCTTCGTCGGGATCCCGGTCCGCCTCATATTCGCCCTCGACCAGCTCGAGGTCCTTCAGCACCTTGGTGGCGAGCGTGGCGAAGGCGGCCTGGTCATCGAGCGCGAGGCCGAGCGCGTCGAGGTCGGCGCCGGCTTTGTCCTCGATCCAGTCGGAGATCAGCTTCAGCCCTTCGCGCGCCGCCTCGGGCGGGGCCTCGCCGGTCAGCCGCTCGCGGACCATCAAGGCGATCGCGGTCGCCAGCGGGACTTCGGCGCGGCTGCGCGCGCGGGTGATCGGATCGGTCCGCATCCGCATCTCGGTGGCGCGGTTGAGGTTCGCCCGCACGCCCGCCATCGCCCGCGCGCCGAGCGCTTCGACCCGGGCCTGCTCGGCGGCGCCGAACACGGCGCGGGCGGCCTCGTCGGCCGGCGCGTTGCGGGCGTGGAGCGCGGCGTCGTGGTGGCGGAGCTTGAGCGCGGCCGCATCGGCATAGCCGCGCGCCTCCGCCACTTCGCGCTCGGGCAGGGTTCGCCCGGGCATCGGCACCTTCACATTCTTGCCCGAGCTCGACGGCGCCTCGGCGGTGAAGCCGAGCTCCAGCTCCGGCTCCCGCGCGATCGCCCGCGACGCGCCGGTCAGCACCTGGCGGAAGGTTTCGAGGGGGTTGTTGCGGTCGGCCATCAGTTCCCCGGCGAAGGCCGGGGTCCAGACCGGCCGCTGAACTGGGCCCCGGCCTTCGCCGGGGAACAAACGCTCATTTACGCCTTCCCGACCACGCTCTCGGGCAGATCCTTGCCGAACACGCGCTGGTAATATTCGGCGATGAGCGGCCGCTCGGCCTCGTCGCATTTGTTCAGGAAGGTCAGGCGGAAGGCGAAGCCGACATCGTTGAAGATGAGCGCGTTCTGCGCCCAGCTGATCACCGTGCGCGGGCTCATCACCGTCGAGATGTCGCCGCTGATGAAACCCTGCCGGGTGAGGTCGGCGACCTTGATCATCCGCTCGACCTCCTGGCGGCCGCCTTCATGGTCATACTCGCCCGATTTGGCGAGCACGATCAGAGCCTCGGTCGCGGCCGGCAGGTAATTGAGCGTGACCACGATGTTCCAGCGGTCCATCTGACCCTGGTTGATCTGCTGGGTGCCGTGATAGAGGCCGGTCGTGTCGCCGAGGCCGACCGTGTTGGTGGTCGCGAACAGCCGGAACCAGGGATTGGGGCGGATCACCCGATTCTGGTCGAGCAGGGTCAATTTGCCCTCGGTCTCGAGCACGCGCTGGATCACGAACATCACGTCCGGGCGGCCGGCATCATATTCGTCGAACACCAAAGCGGTCGGCGTCTGCAGCGCCCAGGGGAGCAGGCCCTCGCGGAATTCGGTCACCTGCTGGCCCTCGCGAAGCACGATCGCATCGCGGCCGACCAGGTCGATGCGGCTGATATGGGCATCGAGGTTGATGCGGATCGTCGGCCATTTCAGCCGCGCCGCCACCTGCTCGATATGGGTCGACTTGCCGGTGCCGTGATAGCCCTGCACCATGACGCGGCGGTTCTTGGCGAAGCCGGCGCAGATGGCGAGCGTGGTGTCCGGATCGAACACATAAGCCGGGTCGAGGTCCGGGACGCGCTCGTCGGCCTCGCTGAACGCCGGCACTTCCATGTCGCTGTCGACGCCGAACAGGTCGCGCACCTTGATGATCTTGTCGGGCGCGTCGAGCAGCGGCCGCGAGCGGCTTTCGGGGTTGGCATTGGCGAGGTCGGCCATTCTCTTCTCTTTCGGGCGTTCAGGCGAAGGCGGGGCGGGATTTGAGCTGCGTATAAGCTTCGATCACCGCCTGCAAAGCCTTCTCGTGGCTCCTGTCGCCGCCGTTACGATCGGGATGGTAGCGGCGAACGAGGTCGGCATAACGCTGCCTCAGCGCGCGCCGGTCGGTGTCGGTTCCAAGCCCCAGCACCCGCAGCGACTTGCGGTCGGCTTCGCTCAATTCGCGGCCGTCCCGGCGCGCCGCTTCGGCGGCCGGGCGGCGGAAGCGGGCGCCGATCGCATCCAGCGGATCGGTGAAGTCGGCCCAGCGCGGCGGCGGCGATCCGGCCGCGGCGAAGGCGCGCGTCTCCCGGTCCCAGCCGCCATAGGGGGTCTGCGCCGCCTCGATCTCCTCGCTGCTCATGCCGCTGAAATAATTATAGCCGTTGTTGAACTCGCGGACATGATCGAGGCACAGCCAGCGCCAATCGCCCGGGCCGTCGAAGCCCGAGCGGCGGCCGCCCGCCGGCGGCGCGCGGAACTCGCCCGATCCGGCGCAGCCGGGGTGCGAGCAGTGACCTTGCCCCTCCACCCGGCCATGAAACCGGGTCTGCCTTTTGCCCGAACTCGCCACCAACTGCCTTTCCCGTCCAAACGCCCTATATAGTCCGGATGCGCGATCCTTTAAGCGGGCCGGTAGCGGCCGAAATCACGAGACGGCTGACCGAATCGCTCGCTCCGGCGCATCTGGAAGTGCGCAACAACAGCGAGAAGCATCGCGGCCATGCCGGCTATGACGGCAGCGGCGAAAGCCATTTCACGGTCGAGATCGTCGCCGCCCGATTCGCGGGCATGAGCCGGCTCGAGCGGCAGCGCGCCGTCAACGCCGCCTTGGGCGACCTGCTCGAACACCGCGTCCACGCGCTCGCGATCAAGGCGAAGGCCCCGGGGGAATGACGAGCGAGCTTCAGACCACCCGCATCGGCCTTCCGACCGGCGTCACCCTGAAGGTGCGGTTCGGCGGGCCTGAAGATGCCGAGCCGCTCATCTTCCTCCACGGCTTTCCCGAATCGCACCGCACCTGGCGCCACCAGCTCGCCAACCTCGCCGCCGACTATCGGGTCGTTGCTCCGGACCAGCGCGGCTTCGGCGGCTCCGACAAGCCCGACGGGGTCGAGGCCTACAAGACCGACCGGATCGTCGAGGATCTGATCGCGCTCGCCGACGCGCTCGGCATCGGCGGCTTCACGTTGGTTGGCCACGATTGGGGCGGCGCCGCCGCCTGGCTGGCGGCTTTGCGCCATCCCGACCGGGTGAAGCGCCTCGTCATCGTCAACGCGCCGCATCCTTTGATCTTCCAGAAGAGCATGTTCGACGACGAGGCCCAGCGCGCCGCCTCTCAATATATCCGCGCCTTCCGCAATCCGGGCATCGAGGCCGCGATCAAGGCGATGGGGCTCGACGCCTTCCTCGAGAAGAGCTTCGGAGGCCATGTCGACCTGCGGCTCATCTCGGAGGCGGAGCGGCAGGCCTATCTCGACGACTGGTCGCAGCCGGGTGCGCTGACGGCGATGCTCAACTGGTACCGCGCGTCGAACATCGACGTGCCGGAGATGGACGAGAAGGGCCACAAGCCGCTCTGGACCCACGCGCCGTTCCCGAAGCTCAAGATGCCCGTGCTCGTCGTCTGGGGAATGAAGGACAAGGCGCTGCTCCCGATCCAGCTCGACGGCCTCGACGACCTGGTCGAGGATCTGCGGATCGTCCGCGAACTGCAGGCCGGCCACTTCATCCCATGGGAGAAGCCTGAGGCGGTGACCAGCGCGGTCCGGGAGTTCCTCGCCGAAACGCCTTAACTCTAACGAGGGGAATAAACTCTTGGGCTCGCGCACCCGCCCGGCTATGGCCGCCGCCCATGTCGCAAGCCTCCGCCCGCTCCCGCTCCCGCTCCGCCGCCCGGCTCGCCGCCGTGCAGGCGCTCTACCAGCAGGAGATGGAGAAGACGCCGCTGCCGACTTTGCTCCACGAATTCCATCATCACCGGCTCGGCGCGACCATCGAGGATGTCGAATATGAGGATGCCGAGGTCGATTTCTTCGACGATCTGGTGAAGGGCGTGGACGCGCGCCGCGAGGAGCTGGACGGCCTGATCGCCGCGCGGCTCGCCAAGGATTGGTCGCTGGCGCGGCTCGACAAGCCGATGCGGCAGATATTGCGCGCCGGCGCCTATGAGCTGGTCGCCCGCATCGACGTTCCCACCGGCAGCGTGATCTCCGAATATGTCGACGTCGCCAAAGCCTTTTACGACAAGCGCGAAGCGGCCTTCGTCAACGGCCTGCTCGACGCCGTCGCCAAGGACGCGCGGCGGTGAAGCCGGCCCTCCCCCGCGCCGGGGAGGATTGAGGTGACGTCCGAATCCGCTTTCATCGATGCGCTGCGCGCCATCGCCGCCGCGCCCGGCGCGCGCGGGCTGCTCGACGACGCGGCGGTGCTGGAGGTCGGCGGCGTTACCCTCGTCCTCACCCACGACATGCTGGTCGAGGGCGTCCATTTCCTCCCCGGCGATCCGCCCGGCGACGTCGCCTGGAAGCTGGTGGCGGTGAACCTCTCCGATCTCGCCGCCAAGGGCGCACGGCCGGTCGCCGCCTTGCTAGGCTACAGCCTCGGGGAGGAGGAATGGGACCGCGCCTTCGCCGACGGCCTCGGGCTCGCGCTGGACGCGTTCGGCATGGCCCTGCTCGGCGGCGACACGGTGTCGGTGCCGGCCGGGTCGGCGCGCGCCTTCGGCCTCACCGCGATCGGCGAGGCGGTCGGGCCGGTGCCCTCGCGCGCCGGTGCCGCCGCGGGCGACGGGCTGTGGGTAACGGGCGCGATCGGCGATGCCGGCGCCGGGCTCCGCATCGCGAAGGGGGAACTCGCCGGGCCGGCCGCGCTGGTCGAGCGCTACCGCCAGCCGCGGCCGCGGCTGGAGGCGGGGCAGGCACTGGCGCCGCTGGTCGCGGCCATGATGGACCTGTCCGACGGCCTGCTGATCGACGCGGAGCGGATTGCGGCCGCCAGCGGCGTGGCCGCCGAGATCGATATCGACACCGTCCCACTCTCGGCGGAGCGGATCGCATTGCTCGGTGATGATCGTGCGGCGCGTCTCGACGCCGCCACCGGGGGCGACGACTACGAATTGCTGTTCGCGGCCCCGCCTGTCCGTTCCACCGAAATCCTGGCGCTCGGCGAGGCGCTCGGCCTGCCGTTCAGCCGGATCGGCCGCCTCGTGGAAGGCGCGGGCCTCCGGCTGCTCGACCGGGGCGAGCCGGTGCCGCTGCCGGGCCGGCTCGGCTGGGAGCATGTCGCCGGGCTCCGCTAAAGGATTCGGAGCACCGTCCCGGATTGCAGCACCTCGCCGACAAGTGTCCGGCAACGGTTGAAACATCGCCGCTTCCCACCTAAGACGCGCGCCACATCCGGGCGCGTTCGCTTCCAGGGGCGTTTCGCCCTGCCCGGCTTCGGACTTGCGTCGAAGCATCGCTTCGCGGAGGTCCACATTTTCAGGGGAAGGACGTTTTCATGACCGTCGTGCTCATCGCCATTGCCTGCGGATTGGCCGCAGTGCTTTACGGCGTCGTCACCAGCCGCCAGGTGCTCGCCTCCTCGGCCGGCAATGAGAAGATGCAGGATATCGCCGCCGCCATCCAGGAGGGCGCCAAGGCCTATCTCGGCCGGCAATATACCACCATCGCCGTCGTTGGCGTCGTGGTCGCGGTGCTGGTTCTGCTCTTCCTCGGCCTCACCGAAGCGATCGCCTTCGCGATCGGCGCGATCCTGTCGGGGGCGGCAGGCTATATCGGCATGAACATCTCGGTCCGCGCCAACGTCCGCACCGCCGAGGCGGCGCGCACCAGCCTGCAGCGCGGCCTGACCGTCGCGTTCCGCGCGGGCGCGATCACCGGCATGCTCGTCGCCGGCCTCGCCCTGCTCGCCATCGCGGGCTTCTTCTACTTCCTCGTCGAGATCGGCGGCGCCGACCTCGGCGAGGCCGCGGACCGCCGCGAAGTCGTCAACGCGCTGGTCGCCTTGGCGTTCGGCGCCTCGCTCATCTCGATCTTCGCCCGCCTCGGCGGCGGCATCTTCACCAAGGCCGCCGACGTCGGCGCCGACCTGGTCGGCAAGGTCGAGGCCGGAATCCCGGAAGACGATCCCCGCAACCCGGCGGTGATCGCGGATAACGTGGGCGACAATGTCGGCGACTGCGCCGGCATGGCCGCCGACCTGTTCGAAACCTATGTCGTCACCGTCGGCGCCACCATGGTGCTGATCGCGCTCTTGGTGGCCGGCACGGCCGCCGAGCTCACCAGCCTCATGGCGCTGCCTTTGATCATCGGCGGCGTGTGCATCCTCACCTCGATCGTCGGCACCTATTTCGTGCGCCTTGGCCGCAAGCAATCGATCATGGGCGCCCTCTACAAGGGCTTCTGGGTCACCGCGGCGCTTTCCGTTCCGGCCATCTACTACGTCATGACGCAGACTTTGGGCGACATGAACGCCGTCATCGGCGGCGCTCGCGAAGCCGCCGGCTTCGAGGTCGAGGGCCAGGTTGCCCGCACCGCGGTGACCGACGGGTTCACCGGCATGGATCTGTTCTGGTGCTCGCTCGTCGGCCTCGCCGTCACCGGCCTGCTGGTGTGGATCACCGAATATTATACCGGCACCAACTACCGCCCGGTCCGCTCGATCGCCAAGGCTTCGGAGACGGGCCACGGCACCAACGTCATCCAGGGCCTGGCGATCAGCCTCGAATCGACCGCCATGCCGACCATCGTCATTTGCGCGGGCATCATCGTCTCCTACCAGTTTGCCGGCCTGATCGGCATCGCCTTCGCGGCCACCGCGATGCTGGCGCTGGCCGGCATGGTGGTCGCGCTCGACGCTTACGGTCCGGTCACCGACAATGCCGGCGGCATCGCCGAGATGGCGCATATGGAGGACGAGGTCCGCACCCGCACCGACGCGCTCGACGCGGTCGGCAACACCACCAAGGCGGTCACCAAGGGCTATGCGATCGGCTCGGCCGCGCTCGCCGCGCTCGTGCTGTTCGGCGCCTACACCACCGACTTGCAGGAATTTTCGACCGAGCTCGGCATCGGCCCGGCCGGCATCGATTTCTCGCTGTCCAACCCCTACGTGGTCGTCGGCCTGCTGCTCGGAGCGTTGCTGCCCTATCTGTTCGGCGCGATGGGCATGACCGCGGTCGGCCGCGCCGCGGGCGACGTGGTGATCGACGTGCGCAACCAGTTCCGCGAGAATCCGGGCATCATGAACGGCACCAGCCGGCCGAACTACGCGCGCACCGTCGACCTCGTCACCCGCGCGGCGATCAAGGAGATGATCGTGCCTTCGCTGCTGCCGGTGCTGGCGCCGATCCTCGTCTATTTCGTGATCGCCGCGATCGCCGGCCGCGAGCAGGGCTTCGCCGCTTTGGGCGCGCTGCTGCTCGGCGTGATCGTCTCCGGCCTGTTCGTCGCCATCTCGATGACCTCGGGCGGCGGCGCCTGGGACAATGCCAAGAAATATATTGAGGACGGCAACTACGGCGGCAAGGGCTCGGAGGCTCACAAGGCCGCCGTCACCGGCGACACGGTCGGCGATCCCTACAAGGACACGGCCGGCCCGGCGGTGAACCCGATGATCAAGATCACCAACATCGTCGCCCTGCTGCTGCTGGCGGCGCTGGCGGGTGGGGGCTGAGGCTGAACCGGAGACTAGCAGCGGATCGTATGCGATCTGCTGCTTAGGCGAGGAAAGGTCGAAGCCCGGCCGGCGGGCGACCGAGCTCGGCCCTCGGCCGACCCCACCGATGGCGCGAGGCCGCCCTCGCGCCTTCCTTCCAAGCCCCGCTACGGCGGGGGTTTTCTTTTGCTCCCTCGACTTGCAGTGTTGCGCCGTGGAGGGCGCGTGAGCGCCTAGCATCTCACGCGCACCGTCATCTCGCGCCAGGATGACCGCGAAGCGAGGAGATGTCTGCTCAAGGCGAGAGAAGAAAGCGACCAAAACCGATGACTCTGATTTCCGAACTTGCTCGAGCCAGAACAGAGGAGGACGTCAAGGACGCGTACATCAAGGCGCTCGGCCTGAAATCGTATTTCAAGGGGCTGGTCGACATCCAGACCGAGGAGGTCTGGTTTGAGGCGAAGGACGCGCCAACGCCGCCGATCGTGATGTTCGGGCAGTTGCTCGTTTATGTGCGTGCGGCGAGGAAGCGCGGCGAGGCGATCCCGGCGTTCCTTGCCGTCATCGACCGCGAAAAGGCGGCGATTATGCCTACCGAAAAGGCGCTCCCGCTGCTCGACGACAAGAGCATCGTCTGGCCCAAGTCGGGCTCAGGCGCGGGCAGAGAACTCGCCGCACAGATCGCCCCCTATGTTCAGACGCATATTGTCGAGTACGAGATCGCGCACGACGAGGCGGCGTTCGTGAAGGCGGTGAAGGATGCGATCAGCGAGCGACGGATAATCCGCACGCCGATCACGCCCGATAATCTGCGCCAGGTCTTCGACCGTTGGCTCGACATGGTCGGCAGCGAGCTTGGGGCGGTCAACCCCGCCGATTATGCAGTGCTGTTTTTCGCTGACATAATGCACGACGGCAAGAATGAGGCTATGAACAATCTGCCCGCACGGCTGCTGTTCAGCGGCGAAAAGCCGGTATTCCTGCTCGACGGCCAGACCTATGAACTGGCAAGCGAGCGCGGCTACCGGAATTTCTGGGCCATCTATCACCGCCCTCCCGATCAGAAGCACCGGCATTACCTGCTCGAACGGCGCGACAGCCTGCTCCCAGTTGACGAACAGAAATTCAAGGGCGCCTATTACACCCCGCTGCACATCGTCGATAAAGCCTATGACCAGCTCGTTGCGACGCTGGGGCCAAATTGGCAGGATCGGTTTATCGTTTGGGACATGTGCGCTGGCGTCGGCAATCTCGAGGCCAAACATAGCAACTTGCGCAACGTGTTTATGTCGACGCTCGACCAAGCCGATGTCACGATCATGCGATCCAATCCGGCGTTCGCAGGCGCGACGATCTTTCAGTACGATTATCTTAACGACGACGTGACTGACTTCGGCGAGATCGACTACAGCCTATCCGACAAGCTGCCGCGGGTGCTGCGACAGGCCATCGCCGACGCGGGCGAGGGCAAGAAGGGCGCGAAGCCGATCCTTGTGCTGATCAATCCACCTTATGCTGAAGCTGGGTCGAGAACCGACAAAGCCATAAAAAAATCGGTTTCGAGCACAAGAATTGGCGCATGGATGAACGGTGCAGGGTACGCCTACGCCGCGAAAGAGCTGTTTGTTCAGTTCATGACCAGGGCTGCGAAAGAGCTACCTAATGCGTGGCTCGCAATGTTCAGCACACTGAAGTACGTTAACTCAGACAACTTTGAGCCATTTCGAGCGCGTTGGAAGGCAACCTACAAGGGCGGCTTCATAACTCACAGCAAAGCGTTTGACGGACTGAAGGGCAACTTCCCGATCGGCTTCTTGATTTGGGACACGGGTCAAAAGACTGAAATCGATGCCGTTCCCGTTCGCGTCCTTGACAAGGACGGGTTGGAGATAGGGTCGAAAGTGTTCCACAACGTGCCGAGGGATCAATTCCTCAGCAAATTTATCGCGCGCAAGAAGGATTTCACTCATGAAGTCGTACCTCTCGTTAATGCGATCGTACCCACTCAGCGGATCGAAACGGTGCGCAATACGCATTGGTCGCGAGGCGCTGTGGCGCACTTCCTTTGCCACGGAAACGACCTCCAGCAGGCGGGGACGCTGACGGCGATTCTTTCCTCAACGCATGACATTGGGTTTACCGGGGCGTATTTCGTAACGGAGCAAAATCTCTGGCAGGCCGCCGTCGTCTTTGCCGTCCGTCGTCTCATCAAGCCCACTTGGCTCAACGATCGTGACCAGTTTCTGCAACCCTCTCAGCCACTCACCGACCAGTTCAAGTCGGACTGCCTCGTCTGGATGCTGTTCAACGGCAGCAACCTGAGCGCCGGAGCGGACGGGTTGCACTGGAACGGGCGCGACTGGTCGCTGGTCAATCACTTCATACCTTACACCGAAGCGGAGGTCGGCGCGACCGGCCGGTTCGAGAGCGACTTCATGGTTCGCTACATGGCGGATATGAACTTCTCGCCCGAGGCGCAAGCCGTACTGGACGAGGGGCGCAAGCTATGGACGCGCTTCCACGAGACGCAATTTCCGCGAAGAATCCGCGAGGACTACAAGCTGGGCCTCAACGCTGGTTGGTACCAGATCCGCCGTGCGCTCGAAGCTTATGGCGACGCGGAATGGACCAACTTCGATCCGTTCAAGACAGCCTACGCAAATCTAAGCGCGAAGTTGCGACCCATGGTTTACGAACTCGGATTCCTGCCAAGGTAGTACAACCTCCGAGATGCGCGCGTTCCGATTCCCGCCGACCCGTTCTGAGGTCGGCGGTGCCGACGCCGGCTTGGTCGAACGGGTGAGCTATCGTGGGGCTGTACCTGGTCTGTTCTTTCGCTTTCCTACAGCCCATCGTTCGTGCATGCTCCGCATCGGCTCTAACCGGCCATGCTCTTTGAACCGTCCGCTGCCTTTCCGACGCGCCGGCCGCCCCAGGCCTTATGGGCGTGACCTTCGTGTGAGCTTTCGCTGTCGCCCGCAACCTGCGGCTCCACGATATTTCGCGCGACATCGTGAACTTTATGAACTTCACCGCCTTCCTGCGCCGCGCCCTGCCTTCCCTTTTGCGCACCCTGCCGCTAAGGCGTGCCAAACTCACACGATCAGGATTTGAATGGCCAAGGAAGAACTTCTGGAGATGCGCGGGCAAGTGGTCGAACTGCTGCCCAACGCCATGTTTCGAGTGAAGCTCGAGAATGATCACGAGATCCTCGGCCATACCGCCGGCAAGATGCGCAAGAACCGGATCCGCGTCCTGGTCGGCGACGAGGTGCTGGTCGAGCTGACGCCCTACGACCTCACCAAGGGTCGGATCACCTATCGCTTCAAATAGGCCATGGCAGCCCGCGCCCCGCGGCTGGTCCTCGCCTCCGCCAGTCCCAGGCGCCTCGAACTCCTCGCCCGGATCGGGATCGTCCCCGACGAGGTTGCCCCGGCCGCGATCGACGAGACCCCGCGCCGCGGCGAGCTGCCCGCAAACTATGCCGCCCGGATGGCCGCCGAAAAGGCCGCCGCCGTCGAACGCCCCGGCTCGCTGGTGCTCGCCGCCGACACCGTCGTCGCGGCCGGCCGCCGCATCCTGCCCAAGGCGGAAGACGAGGCGACCGCGCGCGCGGCGCTCGCCTTGCTCTCGGGCCGCCGCCACCGCGTCCTCTCCGCCGTCACTCTGATCGACGGCGAGGGCAAGGCGCGACACCGCCTCTCCACCACGATCGTCACCTTCAAGCGCCTCGCGGACGAAGATCTCGACGCCTATCTTGCCTCGGGC
>DASVRK010000098.1:0-4075 GCA_036388655.1 Allosphingosinicella sp.
ATATTGTCGCGATAGCCGTCGAGCACCGCCAGCAGCACGTCCTGCTTGCCCGGGAAATAATGGTAGAGGCTGCCGCTATTGACTTGGCTGCGGCTGAGAATGTCGGCGATCGAGGTCGAGCCGTAGCCCTTCAATGCGAACAGCTCCATCGCCGCCTCGACGATCCTGCCCCTCGTGTCCTTCGCCGCTCCTGCCATGGCGGCAGTGTTGATTGAACGTTCAACTAAGTCAAGACCCACCAGCTCGCGGCGATCGGTACTTCGCGGCAATGGCGGTTCTATTGCGAAGCTTGGCCGAGCCGGGCGAGCTGGTCGGCGCTGAGCTTCAGCTCCATCGCCCCCAGCAGCTCCTCGACCTGTTCGACGCTGGTGGCGCTGGCGATCGGGGCGGCGAGGCCGGGCTGGGCGGCGATCCAGGCGAGCGCGACCTGGGCCGGCGTCGCCCCCGTCTCCGCCGCCACCGCGTCGAGCGCGGCGAGCACCGCGAGCCCCTGCGGGGTCAGATATTTGGCGAGGCCGCCGCCGCGGACGCTTTTGCCGAGATCGGCGGTGGAGCGGTATTTGCCGGTGAGGAAGCCGCTGGCGAGGCTGTAGAATGCGACGGTGGCAACGCCCCGCTCCTGCGCCACCTCGGCGAGGGGCCCTTCGAAAAGCGGCCGCTCGACCAGATTGTACCAGGTCTGGAGCACGCTGTAGCCGGCGAGGCCGTTGGCGGCGCTGATGTCGAGCGCTTCGGCGAGCCGTTCGGGGCCGATCTGCGAGGCGCCGATCGCGCGCACCTTGCCGGCCTTGACCAGCCGGTCGAGCGCGCCGAGCGTCGCTTCGAGCGGCGCGTCGGGATCATCCTTGTGCGTGTAATAAAGGTCGATCGTCTCGATCCCGAGCCGCTCCAGCGACCGCTCGGCGCCGGCGGCGATGGCGGCGGCGCCGATCCCCTCCTTGAAGCCGACCTTGGTGGCGATCAGCACGTCGTCGCGCCGGCCGCGCCGTCGCAGCCACTCGCCGATGATGGTTTCCGATTCGCCGCCTTTGTTGCCTGGCGCCCAGGACGAATAAACGTCGGCGGTGTCGATCATATTGCCGCCGCCGGCGACGAAGGCGTCGAGGATGGCGAAGCTGCGGTCCCTGTCGGCGGTCCAGCCGAACACGTTGCCGCCGAGGATCAGCCGCGGCGTCTCCAGGCCGCTGCCGCCGAGTTTCCGCATTTCGGGCATCGCCGCATCTCCTCCTGCTTCGCGCGGCGGCCTAGCCTATGCCTCCGCGCGCGGAAAGGGATTGGACGCCTCACCGATCCGCCGCGGCCACCTGATCCTTGACCATCACCGGCGCTCCGTAGCCGAGCGTCTCGAGCCGGCCGGCCTGGGTCGCGGCGTCGCCGACGATGACGTAGCGCATCGCGTCCGGACGCAGATATTTGCCTGCGAGCGCGCGCACCCCTTCGACGGTCATTGCTTCGACGATCGCCTGCTCGCGGCGCGGATAATCGGCGGGCAGGCCGTGATCGAGGATGTTGCCGAGATAGCCGAGCTTGGCCTCCTGCGTCTCGAACGCACGGGCGCGGCTCTTGGTGAGGAAGCTCTTGGTCACTTCGAGGTCGGCGGCGGTGAAGGTCGCGCCATAATCCTTGACGATGTCGCGGGTCAGCGCCGCCGCCTCCAGCGTCGCGTTGGAGCGCACGCCGCTGTCGATGCGAAATTCGCCGAGCTCCCGGCCGCCACTGAAGCCGGAGCGGATGCCGTAGGTATAGCCCTTGCCTTCGCGCAATTGCTGGGTGAGCCGCGAGGCGAAGCCGCCGCCGCCCAAAATGTAGTTCATCACCACCGCCGGGTAGTAATCCGGCTCGGCGCGGCGCGGCCCGGGATAGCCGAAGGCGAAGACCGACTGCTTGGCGCCGGCCACGTCGTAGAAGAAGAGCTGCGCCTTGGCCGGCGCCGGCGGCGCTGGGAAGGGCATGGCGGCGACCTCGCGGGTCGGCCAGCGGCTGCCGAGATCGGCCAGCGCCTGCCGGACCGCCGGCGGCTCGACCGCGCCCGCGACCGCGAAGCGGGCGAGGTTGGGCGCGAGATTGGCAGCGTGCCAGCTCTTGAGGTCGCCCATGGTCACCGCCTTGACCGAGGCTTCGGTGCCGAGCCGGCTGCGCGCGAAGCGGCTGTCGGGGCCGTAGGTCGCCAGTTCGAACGCGCGTTCGGCAAGCGCGTCGGGCTGCGAGCGCTCGTCCTGAATCTCGGCCAGGGTCGCGGCCCGCGCAAGCTCGAGCTCGGCCGGATCCCAGCGCGGCTCGAGCAGC
Organism: Allosphingosinicella sp.; assembly: GCA_036388655.1. Taxonomy (GTDB): domain Bacteria; phylum Pseudomonadota; class Alphaproteobacteria; order Sphingomonadales; family Sphingomonadaceae; genus Allosphingosinicella. The sequence goes on from DASVRK010000098.1 coordinate 2,287, forward strand.
ATCTCTTCGACGAGGTCGATAGTGGCGGCGAAGTTGCGGGCGAGCGTGTCGCCGCGAACCACGAATTTCTCGTCCTCGACCCGCGCCTCCACTTCGGCGCCCAATGACTTCAGCGCATTCTCGAGCTCGGCCGGCGTTCGCCGCGCGGTGCCGCGGGTGAACATCCGCGCGAGCATCGCCGCCACGCCCGGACGCTTGGCATCGTCGCGCTTGCGCCCCCCCTCCACCGCCAGCTCGAAGCTCGCCACCGGCAGCTCGGCATCGGCGATGCCGGCGAGCTTGAGGCCGTTGCCGAGCCGCTCCTGCCAGACGTTCGGAAGCCGCACCTCGGGCCGAGCGCCCGCCGCCGGCTCGACGCGGCGGTCGAAGCTGGAGGGGGTGCGCGCATAAGCGGCCGCCGCGGCGGCATCGACCTCGGCTTCGGCACCCTGGACGATCGCTTCCTCGACCACCTTCGCTGGCGCCGCGCCCGCGAGCGCCAGTTGCGCCTTGCCCTTGGGCACGAAGCTGGTGGCGACGTGCGGGCGGCCCTTGATGTGGCGGCGATAGGCGCGATCGACATCGGCCGCCGACACCGCCCGGATCGCGGCGACGTGACGGTCGGCGAAAGCGGGATCGCCGGCATAGATATCGTAGCGGGCGATCCAATTGGCCTTGCCGAGCACGCTACCGATCTGGCCGTAAAGCTCCACTTCGAGCGCGGTCTTGGCGCGCTCGAGCGCGGCGGCGTCAACGCCCGCGCGCTCGAAGCGGGCGAAGCCCTCCCCGATCGCCGCCTTGACCGCATCGAGATCGACGCCGTCGAAGGCGCGCACGCGCAGCCACCATTCGCCGGACAGCTTGCCGAGGTCCGCGGTCGCCGCGACCTCGCCGGTCAGCTTCTTCTCGTCGATCAGCACCGCGTTCAGCGGCGCTTCCTTGCCGTCGGTCAAGAGCTTCGCCAGCACCTGCAGCGCGAACGTGTCCTCGTCGAAGGCGGGCACCGCCGGCCAGACCATGTTGAGCTCGGGCAGTTGCGCGAACGCATCTTCGTGGAGCAGCGAGCGGCTCGCCGCCAGCTTCGCCGGGCGCGGCGCCACCGGCTTGGACTTGGCGCCGGCGGGGATCTCGGCGAAATATTTCTCGACCCAGGCCCGCGCCTGCTTCGGGTCGAAATCGCCCGCGATGACGAGGGTGACGTTGCCCGGCACGTACCAGCGCCGGTAGAATTGCTTGACGTCGGCCAGCGAGGCGGCGTCGAGGTCCTTCAGCGATCCGATCACTTCCCAGCTATAGGGGTGGCCGGCGGGGTAGAGCGCTTCCGCCACCACGGCACTGGTGTGGCCGTAGGGCTGGTTGTCGACGGCCTGGCGCTTCTCGTTCTTGACGACCTGCTTTTCCTTGGCGAGCACCGGATCGGTGACCGTGTTGATGAAGAAGCCGAGCTTGTCGGCCTCGGCCCAGATCAGCTTCTCGAGCGCGTCGTTGGGGACGGTCTGGAAATAATCGGTCATGTCGCGGTTGGTCGAGCCGTTGGCGCCCGAGCCGCCGATCCGCGCGCTCATCTTGTCGAGCCCGCCCTTTCCGAGATTTTCGGATTCGAGGAAGAACAGATGCTCGAACAAATGCGCGAAGCCGGTGCGCCCGGGCAGCTCGCGCGCCGACCCGACTTGGGCGTTGAGCGCCACCGCCACCACCGGGTCCGACCGGTCGATGTGGAACACCACCTTGAGGCCGTTTGGCAAGGTGAAGCTCTCGACCGGGATCAGCCCCGCGGCCGGAGCGGCGGGCGCGGCCCAGGCGGGCGCGG
>DASVRK010000099.1:0-6022 GCA_036388655.1 Allosphingosinicella sp.
ATTCGGCCGCTCCACGGGGATGTTGCCGGATCAATGGCATTTGAACAGGTCGAACGGCTCGAGGCAGTCGCGGCAGCGCCATTGCGCCTTGCAGGGGGTCGAGCCGAACCGGCTAATCTCTTCGGTCCCGGACGAGCCGCATTGCGGGCATTCGACCTCGCTCCGCCCGGCCGCCCGCGGCGGCGCGATGCCATATTCGCGCAGCTTGCGCCTGCCCTCCGCGCCGATCCAGTCGGTCGTCCAGGGCGGCGCGAGCGTGGTTTCGATGCGGACGCCGCGGTAGCCGGCGGCGTCGAGCGCGTCGCGAATGTCGCGCTCGATCACCTGGGTGGCGGGGCAGCCGGTGTAAGTGGGCGTGATCACCACCCGGTCGGGGCCGAGTTCACGGACGATGCCAAGATCGACCACCGAAAGCACTGGAATCTCTGGATCGGGAACCGATTCCAGCACCGACCAGATGCGGGCGGTCTCATCGGTTTGGTGTGCGGCCGCTACCATGTCGCCTCGGGATAGGCGCGGGGGAGATATTGCATGGTGCAGAGGAGATGGCCGAGATGCTCGCTATGGTGGCCTCGGCGGCCGCCGAGGATCGGGCGCTGCTCCTTAGGTATTTCGAGCGTGGCTTCGGCCAGCACGGCGCGGACCTCGCGCTCATAATCGCCGCGGAAGGCGGTGACGTCGGCGCCGATGCCGCGGGCGGCGGCTTCGTCGGCGACCTCATCCATTTCAAACAGTTCCGGCACGAAGCGCCAATTCCAGTCGAACCCGGCGGCCATGCGGCGGCGGCTTTCGTCGGTGCCGTCGCCGAGCCGGATCACCCATTCGCTGGCGAGCTCCTGATGATAAGTGACTTCCTTCAGCGCCTTGGCGGCGACGCTGGCGATATAATCGTCGCGCGAGCCGAGCAGATGCTCGAACAGCCGTTTCTGCCAGGTCGAGAACAGGAATTGCCGCGCCATGGTCTGGGCGAAGTCGCCATTGGGCTGCTCGACCAGCATGCAGTTGCGAAAATCGAGCACGTCGCGGTGAAAGGCGAGCCGGTCCCCGTCCCGGCCCTTGCCCTCGACCTCGCCGGCATAGTTCAGGAAGAAGGTCGCCTGGCCTATGAGGTCAAGCGCCAGATTGGCGAGGCTGAGGTCGACTTCGACCGAGGGGGCATGGCCGGTCCATTCCGAAAGCCGCTGGCCGAGGATCAGGCTGTCGTCGCCGAGCCGGAGCAGCATGTCGAACAGCACGTCGCGCGGCAGCTCCGACGGAGCGTCGAACGCGCCGGCGCCGGGGGCACGACGGGCGGCGGCTTCGTCTTCCGGGCGAATGGGTGGGAGCGAGGGCATCTAGAGGGAAAATCCGAGCGCGTGGCTGGAAGCGAGGGCCCTTGCCAAACACCGTTCGCCCTGAGCCTGTCGAAGGGTCTTCCTCGCCTTCCTTCCGAAAAAGGAGAGGGCTTCGACAGGCTCAGCCCGAACGGGTGAGGAGGCCGGTGCGTTTCCCCCGATGCGCGAATCGCCCCTCATATATGCGTGATCCCTTCGGGGATGTCGTAGAAGGTCGGGTGGCGGTAGATCTTGTCGGCGGCGGGATCGAACATGGCGGCGTCGTCGCCCGGATCGGAAGCGGCGATCGCGGCCGAGGGCACCACCCACAGGCTCACCCCCTCCATCCGGCGCGTATAGGTGTCGCGGGCATGGCGGACGGCGATCGCGGCGTCGGGCGCGTGGACCGACCCGACATGGCGGTGCGACAGTCCGCCCTTGGCGCGGACGAACACTTCCCAGAGCGGCCAGTCGTTCATTGTATCCTCCCCGGGACGAGGAGGGGGACCGCGGCGCGAAGCGGCGTGGTGGAGGGGGCCCGGAGCGGGGCACGGGGCCCCCTCCACCAGCCTGCGGCTGGTCCCCCTCCCCGTTCCGGGGAGGAACTCATCATGCCGCCTCCGCCTTGCGGGCATGCTTGGCGGCATAAGCGTCGGCCGCCTCGCGGACCCAGGCATTGTCGTCCCAGGCCTCGCGGCGGGCCTTCATCCGCTCCTTGGCGACCGGGCCCTCGCCGCGGACGACGGCGTAGAATTCCTCCCAATCGATCGCGCCGAAATCATAGCCGCCCTTGGCCTCGTTCCAGACGAGGTCCGGATCGGGCACGGTGAGGCCGATCGCTTCCGCCTGCGGCACGGTGATGTCGACGAACTTCTGCCTGAGCTCGTCATTGGTGTCGCGCTTGATCCGCCAGCGCATCGACTGGGCCGTGTTGGGGCTGTCGGCGTCGGGCGGGCCGAACATCATCAGCGACGGCCACCACCAGCGGTTCAAGGCGTCCTGCGCCATATGCTTCTGCTCGGGCGTGCCGGCGGCGAGATGCATCATGATCTCATAGCCCTGGCGCTGGTGGAAGCTCTCCTCCTTGCAGACCCGCACCATCGCGCGGGCATAAGGGCCGTAGGAGGTGCGCTGGAGCGGCACCTGGTTCATGATCGCCGCGCCGTCGACCAGCCAGCCGATCGCGCCCATGTCGGCCCAGGTGACGGTGGGGTAGTTGAAGATGGTGCTGTACTTGGCCTTGCCCGAGTGGAGCGCCTCGATCATCTCGCGGCGCGAGGTGCCGAGCGTCTCCGCGGCCGAATAGAGATAGAGGCCGTGGCCGGCCTCGTCCTGGACCTTGGCGATCAGGATCGCCTTGCGCCGGAGCGAGGGGGCGCGGCCGATCCAATTGCCTTCGGGAAGCATGCCGACGATCTCGCTATGCGCGTGCTGCGAGATCTGACGGGTGAGCGTGCGGCGATAGGCCTCGGGCATCCAGTCCTTGGGCTCGATGAACTCGTCGGCCGCGACCCGCGCCTCGAAGGCGGCGAGCTTGCCGGGATCCTCGATCGCCTCGACCTTGCCGGGCTTCCGCGGTTCGCCGCTCTTGTGCAATTCGGTCGTGTACATGGCTTGGCTCCTCGGCGCCGCCGATATCATTAACCGACCAAGCGGTCAACGAATTCGGGCGGGCGCTTTCACTGCCACCAACGCGCGAGCCGGCTTGTGGTGGCGGATCGCTCCACCTCGCGGTCAGCGCGGCAGGCGCGCGGCCAGCCTCTCCTCGATGGCGCGATAGGCGGAGCGGCCGGGGGGCGGAGCGTCGCCATTGTTGACCGCGAAATAAGCGACGCCGACGCCGCGCTTCGGGTCCACCCAGAGGCCGGAGCGCAGGCCATACGCCTCACCGGCATGGCCGATGAGGCCGCGGCCGCCGCCGGTCAGGTCGTCGCGGCAGCCGGGCGCCCGCACCGGCAGGCGCTGCACGGCAAGGCCGTAGCTGCAGTAAAAGCCGTCCTCGGGCGCGCCATTGGCGCCGTCGAAGCGCCACGCTTCGCCGGTGAGGGCGGCGAGGCTCGCTTGGCTGAGGAACGGCGCGCTGCGGTGGCGGCCGCGGTTCAGCAGCAGCTGCCCGACGGTGGCGAGATCGCGGGCCGAGATGCGCAGTCCTCCCTGCGGCGAGAACAAAGCGCCATTCTCGCCGGGCTGGTAGCGGGCGAGGTCGCAGCTCCCGTCGGCGGCCTGCACGACCGGGCAGGCCGGCCACTCCCCGCCGAGATCGTCGCGGATCACGCTGCCGTCGGGGGCGTAGAGCACCACCGCGCGGGCGAGCGCGGCATCGCTGCAGGTGGTCCAGTTGAAGCAGGCGTCGAGGCCGAGCGGATCCAGCACCAGCCGCTCCATCAGCCGGTCGAACCGCTCGCCGGTGACCTTCTCCATCACCGTCGCGGCGACTGGGAAGTTGAGGTTCGAATAGCGGAAGAAGCGGCCGGGGGCGTGATCGGGATCGAAGGCTTTGGGATCGGCGAGGGTGGCGCGGACAGTGCCGCCGAGCGGGATCGCGTAATCGACGTCGTCACGGATGCTCGATCGATGCGAGAGCAGCAGCCGCAGCGTGATCGGCGTGTCGGGGAACGCCGGGTTGCGCAGCCGCCAGCCGAGCGCGCCCGACACGTCCGCATCGAGATCGAGCTTCCCCTGCTCCACCAGCCGCATCGCGCCCAGCGCCACCACCAGCTTGGAGATGGACGCAATCCGCACCGGATCCTCGACCGTCAGCGGCCTCGCGCGGGCTCGGTCTGCGAGGCCTGAGGCCCCGCTGCCGCGGACTCTCGAGGCGTCGAAGGCCACCCAGGCGTAGCTTACGCCTGGAGGCGATGGCGATGGTGGAGGTGCGCTGACGCAGGCGCTCAAGATGAGCATGCAGATCGGAAGGAGCAATCTCGGCATCGCCCCCCCATTCACCGGTTTTCAACGCCCGGGCAATAGAAGCCAATCATGCTGCACGAGATCGTCGCCCACCATCCGATTGGCGAAACGCCTTACAACAAGCTGATCTACGTGGGTGCAAACTGCCACGGCACCCCACTTTTTCAGGTGATGGGGACGAGCCGAACACCCTGCTCAGCCCCCACTGCGCTGAGAGCAGCGTTCATACGGTACGGCGGGCACTGCTACTATTGCGGCACGCGGCTGAAGCCTCAGGCAAGGCCGAGCCCCATGAGCATCGACCACGTCATACCGAAGGCTCTCGGCGGCACAAACCTGCTTCACAACTTCGTGATCGCGTGCAAGCCTTGCAATAAGAGCAAGGGCTCTCAGGCGATACTTGAGTACAAGCTTGAGGCGGGTAATGCTTACCTCACCGCCCTGGAACGTCACATTGCCGACGCAGTGCGGAGCGCCGCTGAACCCGGCAGCGCCCCCTCCCCTACGCCTTCCGCGCCACCCCAACCAAAGCGGGGCGCAGCAGCCGGTCCTTGATCATGTAGCCGGCCTGCATCTCCTGGACGATGGTGCCGGGCTCGGCCGCCTCGTCGGGGACTTCGAGCATCGCCTGGTGGCGGTTGGGGTCGAGCGGCTGGCCCATCGCCTCGATCCGGGTGATGCCGTTGCGGCCGAACACATTGTCGAGCTCGCGCGAAGTCGCCTCGATGCCGGTGAGCAGCGCCCGGATGCGGTCGTCCTGGCGCAGCTCCTCCGGAAAGGCGGCGAGCGCGCGGTCGAGATTGTCCTTCACGCTCAGCATGTCGCGGGCAAAGCCGGTGGCGGCGTAAGCGGAAGCGGCGAGCTTCTCCGCCTCGAGCCGGCGGCGGACGTTCTGAGTCTCGGCCTGCGCATAGAGCACCTGCTGGCGCGCGTCGGCGAGCTCCTTTTCGAGCGCGCCCAAACGGTCATGCTCCTTGAGCTCGGGCGCCTCGGCGGCGGTATCCTCGCGGATCTCCTCCGCCTCATCCTTCAGATTCTGGTCGTCGTTCATGCCATCAATCTCGATAGTGCCTGTGCCGTGAAATCCACCATGGGCACGACCCGCGCATAGTTCAACCGGGTCGGGCCGATCACGCCGACCACGCCGACCACCTTGCCGTCGCCGCCGCGATAGGGCGCGGCGATCACCGACGAGCCGGACAAAGCGAACAATTTATTCTCCGATCCGATGAAGATCTTCATCCCCTGCCCGGCCCGCGCGCTGTCGAGCAGGCGGGCGATCTCCTGGCGCTGCTCGATCTCGTCGAGCAACTGCCGGACCCGCTCGAGATCGGCGGCGGCGGCCTGGTCGATGAGATTGGCCTGGCCACGCACGATCAGCACCGGCCGCGAGGCGCCGTCCTCCGACCAGACCGCGAGCCCGCGCGCGACCAGTTCCTGCGAGGCACGGTCGAGCGCCGCCCGCCCGGCGCCGATCTCCTCGGCGAGCCGCGCCTGGGCCTCGTGCAGGGTCAGCCCGGACAGCCGCGCGCTGACATAATTGCCGACCTCGGCGAGCGCGGCCGGAGTCACCCCGGGCGGCAGGTCGATAACGCGATTCTCGACGCTGCCGTCGCCGCCGACCATCACCGCCAGCGCTTGGGTGGCGGAGAGCTGGACGAAGCCGAGCTGGCGCAGCACCGGCTCGCGCTTGGGCACCAGCACGATGCCGGCGCAGGCCGACAGGCCCGACAGAGCCGCGGTCGCCGCTGCCAGCGCCTCCTCGATCGGCCCGTTACGGCCGAGCTGCCCCTCGATCG
>DASVRK010000100.1:0-10005 GCA_036388655.1 Allosphingosinicella sp.
ATGCCAGCGACAAATACATCATCGGCCCCCTCGACGAGCTCACCGTGTTCGTGTGGCGCAATCCGGAGCTGGGCGCGAAGGTTCAGGTCCGCCCCGACGGCCGCATCACCACGCCGCTGATCGCCGACATGCAGGCGGTCGGCAAGACGCCCAAGCAGCTTTCCGAGGACATCAAGCGGCTCCTGGTCAAATATATCGAAGACCCTTTGGTCTCGGTGATGGTCGATCGCTTCCAGGGCACCTTCTCGCAGCAGGTCCGCATCGTCGGCGCCACCGAGAAGCCGGCCTCGCTTCCCTACCGCGCCAACATGACCTTGCTCGACGCGATGATCGAGGTCGGCGGCCTTTCCGAATTCGCCGCCGGCGACAAGGCGCGGCTGGTCCGCCAGGACCGGGCGACCGGCCGCCAGAAGGAATATGACCTCAAGATCTCGCGGCTGATCAAGAAGGGCGACACCACCGCCAACGTCAAGCTCGAGCCCGGCGACGTCATCATCATCCCCGAGAGCATGTTCTGAGCCGCCCCCGGCGCACTCCCTAAGGATCGCGAAAGCCGATGGACGGACTTTACGAACAAATTCGGATCGCCCTGCACCAGATCCGGCGCCGCCGCTGGCTCGCGCTGGCGGTTGCCTGGGGCCTGTGCATGGCCGGTTGGCTAGGCATCGCGCTGATCCCGAACAGCTACGAATCGAAGGCGCGCGTGTTCGCGCAGATGCAGTCGATCCTGCCCGACAAGATCGGCATCACTGCCGCCGAGCGGCAGAACGATCTGTTGCAGATCAAGCAGATGCTGGCCTCGACCGAGAACCTCCAGAAGGTGGTGCGGCGGACCGACCTCAACCAGCAGGTGAGGAGCGAGCGCGATCTCGCCGGCCAGGTCGAGAAGCTGCGCGAGAATATCAAGATCACCGCCCAGATAGACAATGCCAACGTCATCGAGATCAGCGCGACCTCCAGCCTCAGCGGCTTTTCCAACGCGCAGAACGCCAAGACCGCGGCGGCGATCGTCCAGAATCTGCTCGACCTGTTCATCGAGGAGAATCTCTCCGGCGACCGCGCCGAGACCGGCCAGACTTTGGGCTTCCTCGACGAGGAGCTTCGCCGGCGCGAGGCCCAGCTTCACGCCGCCGAGCAGCGCCGCGTCGATTTCGAGACCCGCTATATGGGCCTGCTGCCGGGCGAAGGCTCGATCGAGCAGCGCATGGGCGCGGCCCGGTCCGAGCTCGCCAATGTCGAGCAGCAATTGCTGACCGCGCAGAGCGCGCTGTCGGCGATCCGCAGCCAGATGGGCAGCACGCCGGCGAGCGTCGCCACGCCCGGCTTCAGCGGCGGCGGCGGCTATGCGGCCGCGCAGATCGCGCGGCTCCGCCCGCAGGCCGAGACCGAGGCGAACGCCGCCCCGGCGCCCGGCTCCACCTCGCCCAACCCGGCTTATGCCTCGATGCGCGCCATGGCCGCCGAGCGCGAAGCCCAGGCCGCCGCCGCCAGCGCCCGCAAGAACCAGATCCAGTCGGCGATGCTGCAGCTCTCGCAGAAGCAGTCGGCCGAGCCCGAAGCGGCGGCCGAGCAGGCGCGGCTCAACCGCGATTATGAAGTGCTGAAGCGCCAATATGACAAATTGCTTGAGGATCGCGAGCAGGTCCGCCTGCGCAGCGACGTCCAGAGCAAGACCGATGCGATTAACTTCCGGATCATCGATCCGCCGTCCAAGCCGACCATCCCGGTCGCGCCGAACCGGCCGCTTCTGCTGAGCCTGATCCTGGTGGTCGCGATCGCCGGCGGCGTCGCCGCGGCCTTCACCAAGGGCCAGCTGCAGATGACCTTCCCGACCCAGGGTCGGCTCGAGCAGGCGACCGGCCTGCCGGTGCTCGGCTCGGTGAGCGAAGTGCTGACCGCGGCCGCCAAGGCCGAGCGCAAGCAGCGGATGAAATGGTTTGCCGGCGCCGGCGGCGCGCTGGCGGCGAGCTACGGCATCTTGATGCTGGTCGAATTCTGGCAGCGCAGCACGGTGGCGTGAGGGACATGGACATGAGCAAGCATCAGGCTTTCAGCCGCCGTCCCTCGCTCCTCGAGCGGGCCGCGGAGATTTACGACTTCAGCTCCGCCGCCCCGCTCGCGCCGGCACCGGCGCCGCAACCCGAGGCCCGGCCGGAGCCGAAGCCGCAGCCGCGCATCGTGCGCGTCGAGCAGCAGGCCGAGGTCGCGCCCGAGCCGGTTCGCCGGCCGGCGCCGGCGCCCGCCGCTCCCGCCTGGGACGCGCTGGAGGAAGCCGCGCCCGAGCCCTTTGCCGAAGTCCCGGCCGAAGCGGAAATTGCCGAGCTGGTCCTGACCGAGCCGGCGGCGGCAGCGCCGTCCGCGCCGCCCGCGCCCAGGCCGGCCCGCGCGAAGCGCCAGGTGGCGCTCCCCGCCCGCTATGGCACCGTCGATCGCGCCGCACTCCGGGAAGGCGAGTTCATCCTTCCCGATGCGCCGACGACGGCGCTCGCCGAGGAATTCCGCATCATCAAGCGCCAGCTGCTGCTGCGCGCGGCCGAATCCGCGTCCACCGAGCCGCGCCGCCGCCAGACCATCCTGGTCTGCTCGGCCCAGCCGGACGAGGGCAAGACCTTCTGCGCCTTGAACCTCGCTCTGTCGCTGGCGACCGAGAAGGACCTCGAAGTGCTGCTGGTCGACGGCGACTTCAACAAGCCCGAGATCCTCTCGCTGCTCGGCCTCGAAAACGGCCCCGGCTTCATCGACGCGATCGCGGATCCGGCCGCCGAGGTGAACGACTTCGTGGTCCGCACCGATATCGACGGGCTGTCGGTGCTTCCGGCCGGCCGCCAGACCAACAACATCACCGAATTGCTTGCGTCCGAGCGCACCCGCGAGGTGCTCGACGCGCTCACCGGGCCGCACCCGCGGCGGATCGTCGTGTTCGATTCGCCGCCCGCGCTGATGGCCTCGCCCGCCTCCGTCCTCGCCACCCATGTCGGGCAGGTGATGGTGGTGGTGCGGGCCGACCAGACCCACGAGGCCGACCTCAAGGAAGCGGTCGGCCTGCTTTCCGGCTGCGACACTCTCAGCCTCCTGCTCAACGGAGCCGGCTTTGCAGCCACCGGCCGCCGGTTCGGCAGCTATTATGGATATGGCCAATGATCGAGCTTGCCTCCCTGAAGCGCGCCGGCATCGGCGCCTTGGGCCTCGCCGGCCTCGCCGCCGGCATCGCCCTTGCCGCGACCGCCTCCTCGGCGCGGACCGACATCACGCCGTACCTCGAGGTCCAGCAGGTTCTCACCGCCGACCTCAACGATGGCGGCGACGTGCTCACCTACACCTCCGCCGCGGCGGGCGTGAACGGGAGCATCAGCACCCAGCGGCTCGAGGCGCAGATCAGCTACCGCTACGAGCGGCGGATCGCCTATAACGAGGATCTGTTCGACGACGAAGTCCATAGCGGCATCGCCCAGGCCCATTACCAGATCGTGCCCGGCAAGGTGACGCTCGACGGCGGCGCCATGGCGGCACGCTCGCGCGCCGACGGCCGCGGCCCGATCTTCGGGTTCAGCAGCTTCGACAACCAGAATGTGTCGGAAGTCTACAGCGTCTATGCCGGCCCGACCCTCTCGACCAAGGTCGGCGAGATCGACGTCGGCGCGCAATATCAGGTCGGCTACGTCAAGGTCGACGATCACGGCCTCGCCGGCCTGCCGAGCGTTCCGGGGCAGGAGATACTCGACCGCTACGACAGCTCGATCAGCCAGAATGTCAGCGCCAGCGTCGGCATGGGCCCGGGCCGCTTCCCGGTCGGCTGGACGGTCGGCGTCGGTTATGTCCGCGAGGACGTCAACCGGCTCGATCAGGCCTTCGAGGGCAAATATATCCGCGGCGACGTCGTCTTTCCGGTGACTCCGACCGTGGCCCTCACCGCCGGTGTCGGCTATGAGAAAATGCAATCGGAACAGGATGATCTGAAGCGTGATGCAGCCGGCGTGCCAATCTTGACGCCGGGCGGGAACCTGATCGCCGATCCCTCCAAGCCGCGGCTCCTCACCTACGACCAGAGCGGCGTCATCTGGGATGCCGGCGTGATCTGGCGGCCGAGCCGCCGCACCGAGCTCCAGGCCCGGTTCGGGCGCCGCTATGGCGGCACCACCATCACCGGCTCGTTCCGCCATGAATTCAACTCGGCGCTCGCCATCCAGGCCAATGTGGTCGACAGCGTGTCGAGCTTCGGCCGGCTGCTGGTCGACGACCTCAACGGGCTGCCGGTCGACTTCAATCCCAACCGCAACCCGCTGAGCCCCGGCATCGGCGGCGTCGGCGGCTGCGTGTTCGGCCGCGAGCCGGGCACCGGCAGCTGCTTCGACAACGCCTTCCAGTCGATCAACACCAACAATTTCCGGATGCGCGGCGGCAACGTCCTCGTCTCCGGCGGCCGCGGCCCCTGGTCGCTCGGCGCCGGCGCCGGCTATTCGCGGCGCAAATATCTGGCGCCCGCCATCGTCGCCGGCGAGTTCGACATGGACAATGTCGTCGACGAGAGCTTCACGCTGAGCGGCTTCGCTAGCCGCGAGCTCAGCCGGACCTCGGCGGTCAACCTCGACGTCTATGCCGCATGGTTCGACAGCAGCGCGCCGTTCAGCGAGACCGCCTTCAGCAGCGGCATCAGCGGCAGCTACAACCAGTCGATCTTCAACGAGCGGCTGCAGGGCTATGCGGCGGTCGGGCTCTACACCACCGACTCCGGCGATTTCGACAGCACCGGCGTCACCGGCCTGCTCGGGCTCAGATACACTTTCTAATCGCAAGGGCGGGGGCGCCCCACGGAGAATAGCTGATGTACACCGCCTTTTACGGACTGAGCGACCGGCCGTTCCAGCTCACGCCCGACGCGCGCTTCTATTTCGACAGCCGCACCCACAAGAAGGCCATGGCCTATCTCGGCTACGGCCTTGCCCAAGGGGAAGGCTTCATCGTCATCACCGGCGAGGTCGGCGCCGGCAAGTCCACGCTCGTCGCCCATTTGATGGCGACGATCGACCGCGCGCGCTTGAACGCGGTCAGCATCGTCTCGACCCAGGTCGAAGGCGACGACATGCTCCGCCTCGCCGCCCAGAAGCTCGGCATCGAGACGGAAGGCGTCGCCAAGGCGCGGCTGCTCGACCTCGTCGAGGAGCGGCTCGAGGAGGAGGCGCGCAGCGGCAAGCGCAGCCTGCTGATCGTCGACGAGGCGCAGAACCTGCCCCATTCGGCGCTCGAAGAGCTGCGCATGCTCTCCAACTTCACCTCGGGCGGCCGCGCTTTGCTCCAGATCTTCCTGCTCGGCCAGCCCGAATTCCGCGACGCGGTCGCCTCGCCGGCGCTCGAGCAGCTTCGCCAGCGGGTCATCGCCACCCACCATCTCGAGCCGATGGAGGCAAACGAGGTCGAATCCTACATGCTCCACCGGCTGGCGCTGGTCGGCTGGGAGGACCGTCCGCGCTTCGACGAGGCCGCGTTCGAGGCGATCTACCGCCACACCGACGGCATTCCCCGCCGCGTCAACCAGCTCGCCAGCCGCATCTTGCTGTTCGCGGCGATGGAGCAGCTCGACGCCATCGATGCCGAAGCGGTCGAGGCCGTGGCCGCCGACATGGCGTCGGATTCGCCGCAGGAGCGCGTGCTTCCTTTGCGCGTGTCGCCGCAGCCCGCCGCCGCCGCTCCCTCCTTCGAGCGGCGCTCGCCGCCGGAGCCGGTCGCCGATTTCGTGCTGGAGCGCCGCATCGCCTCGCTGGAAGCGCGGATCGAGGAGCAGGAACATGCGGTCCGCCGCGTGCTCGGCCTGCTCATCGACTGGGTCGAAAGCGATCAGGCGCCGCTGAGCTACCGCCATAATGCGGCTTGAGGCCGCTTTATGATCAACGCCTTATCGGTCGATGTAGAGGACTGGTTCCAGGTCGGCGCGTTCGAGAACGTGATCGCCCGCGATAGCTGGGACGGCCTCGCGCACCGCGTCGAGCGCAACGGCGACGCCGTGCTGGCGCTGTTCGACCAGGCCCGGGTCAAGGGCACCTTCTTCACGCTTGGCTGGGTGGCGCAGCGCTATCCGGCCCTGGTCCGGCGCATCGCCGAGGCCGGGCATGAAGTCGCCAGCCACGGCTGGGACCATCGCCGGGTGTTCACGTTGAGCGCGGCCGAGTTTCGCGCCGACCTCGAACGCGCTCGCATCGCCATCGAGGACGCCTGCGGCCACTCGCCCGCCGGCTACCGGGCGCCGAGCTTCTCGATCGACGCCCGCACGCCCTGGGCGCATCGCGTCCTCGCCGAGGAAGGCTATGCTTATTCCTCCAGCGTCGCGCCTGTCCGCCACGACCATTATGGCTGGCCGGAAGCGCCGCGCTTCGCCTTCCGCCCGGTCGAAGGCGAGCGGCTGATCGAGCTTCCCGTCACCACCGTGGAAGTCGCCGGCCGCCGCCTCGCCGCCGGAGGAGGGGGCTTCTTCCGCTTGCTTCCCTATCGTTTTTCGAGCTGGGCCGTCGGCCGCGTCAATCGCGTCGAGCAGCGGCCCGCCATCTTCTATTTCCACCCGTGGGAGATCGATCCCGGGCAGCCGCGGGTCGAGGCGGCGCCGCTGCGCTCGCGCCTGCGCCATTACACCAACCTGTCAGCGATGCAGCCCAAGCTGTTGAAGCTGCTGAAGGCGCACACATGGGGCCGGACCGATCATGTGGTCGCGGCCGAGCGGGAGCGGCTCGCATGAACGCCTTTTCACCCGTCGCCGGCGTGAGCATCCGGACGGTCGAGCTGGCGCCCAACCGGGACCGCATCGACGCCTATGTCGTCGCCCAGGCCGGCGCGCAGCCCTTCCACCGCCCGCAATGGAGCGAGGCGGTCGAGCGCGGCTGCGGCCAGCGCGCTTATTATCTGGTGGCCGAACGGCCCTCCCGGGCGCTCGCCGGGGTGCTGCCGCTGACCGAGATCCGCTCGTCCCTGTTCGGCACCGCTCTGGTCTCGGCCGGCTTCGCGGTTGGCGGCGGCCCGCTGGCCGAGGACGACACCGTGGCCGAGGCGCTCGCCAAGGCCGCCTGGAACCTGACGCGCCAGCTCGGCTGCCCGTCGATCGAAATGCGCGGCGGCCGCGTGCCGCTGGGCTGGAAGCGCTGCGAAGGCGTCTATGCGGGCTTCGTGCGCGCGCTCCCCGCCGGCGACGAGGCGATCCTCACCGCGATCCCGCGCAAGCAGCGGGCGGAAGTTCGCCGCGCGCAAGGCTTTGGCCTCGATGTCTCGCACGGCTCCTCCGCTTCGGACCGCGACGCTCACTATTCGGTCTATGCCGAGAGCGTCCGCAATCTCGGCACGCCGGTGTTCCCCCGCGAACTGTTCGGCGCGATGCTCGACGCGTTCGGCGAGGATGCCGACATCGTCACCGTCTGGAAGGACGGAGTGCCGGTCTCGAGCGTCTTGAGTTTCTATCTCAACGGCACCGTCTATCCCTATTGGGGCGGCGGCACCCGCGCCGCCCGGACGCTGCGCGCCAACGAGCTCGCTTATTACGAGCTGATGCGCCGCGCCGCCGCGCGCGGCTGCGACCGCTTCGACTTCGGCCGCTCCAAGCTCGGCACCGGCGCTTTTGCGTTCAAGAAGAATTGGGGCTTCGAGCCGCAGCCTTTGGTCTATTCCATGCGTACCGCCCCCGGCATGACGCCGCGCGAGATCAACCCGCTCAGCCCCAAATACCGGCTCAAGGTCGCGGCCTGGCAGAGGCTGCCCTTGTGGATCGCCAACCGGCTCGGCCCCCGGATCGCGCGCGGGCTCGGGTGATGACCGACATCCTGTTCCTCGCCCACCGCATCCCGTATCCGCCCGACCGGGGCGACAAGATCCGGTCGTGGAACATGCTGAAGTTCCTGGCCGGCCTGGGCCGGGTCCACCTCGCCTGCTTCGCGGACGATCCAAAGGATGCGGCGCATCTCGCGGGTCTGAAAGCGGAACTCGGGAGCGCGGTCGGCCGCACCCATGTCGAGCTGCGCTCGACCGGCCGCATCGCCGCGGCCTTGCAGGCGCTTCGCACCGGCGGCCCGGTGTCGCTGCCGCTTTTCGGCAGTCAGCGCATGCAGGGGTTCGTCGACGAAATTCTCGCCAGCGAGCCGGTCGGCACGATCTTCGCTTTCTCCGGCCAGATGGCGCAGTTCGTTCCGGCGGGCGCGCCGCAGCGTTTCGTGATGGACTTCGTCGACATGGATTCGGCCAAGTTCGCCGATTACGCCCGCGAAGGCGGCGGTCCTTCGGCTTGGATCCACGCCCGCGAGGCCGGCAAATTGTTCGCCTTCGAGCGCGCCACCGCCGCCCGCGCCGATCTCAGCCTGTTCGTCAGCGAAGCCGAGGCCGGGCTGTTCCGCGCCGAGGCCCGGCTGCCCGGGGCCGACATCCGGGCGATCCAGAACGGCGTCGACCTCGGTTATTACGATCCCGCCGCTGACTTCCCGCGGCTCGCCCCCTTCGCGGGGCCACTGATCGTCTTCACCGGCCAGATGGACTATCGGCCCAATGTCGAGGCGGTGAGCGCCTTTACGGCCGAGAGCTTTCCGGCGATCCGCCGCGCCCACCCGGACGCCGTATTCGCGATCGTCGGCCGCAGTCCCGCCGACTCGGTGCGCCGGCTCCAGCAGCGGCCGGGCATCGTCGTCACCGGCGCGGTTCCCGACGTGCGCAGCTGGCTCGCCGCCGCCGATGTCGTGGTGGCGCCGCTCCGGATCGCGCGCGGCATCCAGAACAAGGTGCTCGAAGCGATGGCGATGGCGCGGCCGGTAGTCGCCTCGCCGCCCGCCTTCGAAGGCATCGAGGCCGAGTCCGGGCGCGATCTCGTCGTTGCCGACACGCCGGCCGCCGAGGCCGAGGCGGTGCTCGCCTTGCTCGCCGACCGCGACCGCGCCGCCGGGCTCGGCCGGGCGGCCCGGCTTCGCATGGAGGAAGCCTATCGCTGGCAGGCGAGGCTGGCGCCGCTGGCCGCGATCCTGGCCCAGCCGCGGCGGAAGGCGGCGGCATGACGGCACACACCCCGATCGCAGCCACCGCTACGGCCCCCGCCGCCGCCATTTCCGGGTGGCGGCTCCACCTCACCGGCCTCGCGGCCGCCGCCGTCGCCATGCTGGCGCTCTTCCACCGCGACGTCGTCGACATCGTCGATCTGTGGTGGAACAGCTCGACCTATAATCATTGCCTGCTGATCCTGCCGATCGTCGCCTGGCTGGTGACCCAGCGCCTGCCCGAGCTTCGCGGGTTGACGCCCGCCGCCTGGGCGCCCGGGCTGCTGCTGGTCGCGGCCGGGGCAGGGGGCTGGCTGCTGGGCGAAGCCGGCGGCGTCGGGCTCGCCCGCCATGGCGGCATCGTGCTGATGCTGCAGGGCGCGGTCATCGCGTGCCTCGGCAAGGCGGTATCGCGCGGCCTCGCCTTCCCGATCTTCTACGCCTTGTTCCTGATCCCGGCCGGCGAGGAATTGGTGCCGCCGATGCAGACGCTGACCGCCGACATGTGCATGGCGCTGCTCGCCCTGGTCGGCGTCCCGGCCCATATCGAGGGCATCTTCATCACCACCCCGAGCGGCTATTTCGAAGTCGCCGAAGCCTGTTCGGGCGTCAAGTTCCTGGTCGCGATGATCGCTTACGGCGCGCTGGTCGCGAACGTCTGCTTCAAGTCGGCCTGGCGCCGCGCCGCCTTCATGCTGGCCGCCATCGTCATCCCGATCCTCGCCAACGGGGTGCGCGCCTGGGGCACCATCTACATCGCCGAATATACCGGCACCGATTTCGCCGCCGGCTTCGATCATGTCGTCTACGGCTGGGTGTTCTTCGCGATCGTGATCGCTTTGCTGATGGCGGCCGGCTGGCGCTTCTTCGACCACAAGCCCAACGACCCCTGGTTCGATCCCGCCGCGCTACAGGCCGAAGGCGAGCCAGCCGGACCCGCCAACAGGCTGGTCATCGTCGCCCTCGCCGCCGCTTTCACGGCCGCCTTGCCGCTCGGCTGGTCCGCGGCCGTCGC
>DASVRK010000101.1:0-15208 GCA_036388655.1 Allosphingosinicella sp.
GATGGGCGCGCCCGACGTCGAGGCGGCCTCGCGCATCCTCCAGGGCGAGGACGGCCGCGACGTCGATGCGATCCTGCTCGATCATTGGCTGTCCGGCCCGGCCGGCACCCAGCTGATTGAGCAGATCCGCGCCCTCCGGCCCGATCTCCCCTTGCTCATCCTCACCGCCCAGACCTCGGTCGCGGTCGCGGTCGAGGCGATGCGCGCCGGCGCCAGCGATTTCTTGGTGAAGCCGATCGCGCCCGACCGGCTGCTCGCGGCCTTGAACACCGCCACCGACCGCCGCAAGAAAAGCGGCGAGCTGCGCCCGCTCTCCGAAAAGATCTCCAAGCCGCTGGCGTTCGACGAGATCGTCGGCTCCGCGCCCGGCTTCCGCGCCGCCCTCGCCATCGCCGCCAAGGCCGCCCGCGCCCGCGTCTCGGTCCTCATCGAAGGCGAAAGCGGCTCGGGCAAGGAAGTCATCGCCCAGGCGATCCACACCGCCTCGCCGCGCGGCAAGAAGCCGATGGTGACGGTCAATTGCGGCGCCATTCCCGCCAACCTCGTCGAATCGGTCCTGTTCGGCCATGAGAAGGGCGCCTTCACCGGCGCCTTCGACCGCCATATCGGCCGGTTCGAGGATGCCGACGGCTCGACCCTGTTCCTCGACGAAGTCGGGGAATTGCCGCTCGAGACGCAGGTCAAATTGCTGCGCGCGCTCGAGACCGGCGAGATCCAGCGCGTCGGCGGCCGCACCGTCCAGACCGTCGACGTGCGCATCATCGCCGCCACCAACCGCCGCCTGATCGAGGAAGTCGCCAAGGGCAATTTCCGCGAGGACCTCTATTACCGGCTGAACGTCGTCCACGTCGACATCCCGCCGCTCCGCGCCCGGCAGAGCGACATCCCGCCGCTCGCCCGCCACCTGCTCGCCCGCATCGCCGAGCAGCCCGGCATGCGCTATCTCTCGATCACCGACGACGCGCTCGCCGTGCTGATGGCCTATGGTTGGCCCGGCAACGTCCGCCAGCTCCAGAACGCTTTGTTCCGCGCCGCCGTGCTGTGCGAGGGCAATGCGCTGACCGCCGCCGATTTCCCGCACATCGCGCAGGAATCGACGCTCAGCAAACGCTCCGACGATTATCATGCGAAGGCCTTGAACGGCGCCTCCAACAGCGCCGCTCTGTCCAACGGCTCGGGCATCACCCTATTCTCGTCCGACGGCCATCTGCGCCCGCTCGAGGAGATCGAGGCCGACGTCATCCGGCTCGCGATCGGCCATTATCGCGGGCGCATGACCGAAGTCGCCCGCCGCCTCGGCATCGGTCGCTCGACCCTCTATCGAAAGCTCGGCGAACTCGGCATCGGCGACGCCGCCGCCTGAAGCGGGCGGGGCCCGCGCCCGTCCAAACAAGTTCAGGGTGACGACTGCGGCCGCACCAGCGTAGACTTGGGCGCATGAACCGCCCGATCCTCGCCGCCGTCCTCCTCCTCGCCGCCTGCGGACAGCAGCCGCAAGCCGCCCCCGCCGCCGAGCCGTCGAACATCGCCGCCAGCGATTCGGCCACGGGCGGCAGCGGTCCCCAGGAAGCCGCCCCGCCCACACCCGCCGCCGCCCCGGCGGCCGCGCCCGACCGCCGCACCGCCGGCAGCGGCTCGATCGGCCCGCTCCGCTTCCGCTACGATCCAGCCCGGCTGGTCGCGCTCGACGCTCCGGTCTCGGTGCCGCCCGACTGGACCCGACAGGTTCCCGGCATCAAGCTGGTCGCCGCCGACCGCGCCGCTGTGATCGGCCGGGCCGAATGCCTGTACGGCCAGTCGGGTGAAGCCAGCCGCTGCAACGCCACCCAGGAAGCCGGCCTCGCCCTTGCCATCGTCGCCGAGCCCTTCGCCGATCTCAGCGCGAAATTGTCGCCCGAGCTTCGCCGCGGCATCAGCCTCGCCGGCCGCGACGGCGTCTCCTGGCAGATCGGCGCCGAAGGCGAAGGCGCCGAGCACATCCTGCTCCCCGCCGGCAACCGCACCCTGCTGATCGTCCGCCACTATCGCGAAAGCGGCAATGCCGATGAGGCCGCGGTCCGCGAGGTGCTGGCGAACCTGAAGATCGACGGCTGAGGCCTGCGGCAGAACGCGGGGACCATCCCGCAAGCCCCCCCCCCCAGGCCGCCGGCACATGGCGCAACCCATTCGCCCCTGCTAGACTCGCGCCCATGGACTTCAGCGACGGCAACATCCTCATCACCGGCGCCGCCTCCGGCATTGGCGCCGCCGCCGCCACCCTGCTTTCCGAACGCGGCGCCAAGAAGCTGATCCTCGCCGACCGCGACGAGGAAAAGCTCGCCGACTTCGCTTTCTCGCTGCCGAGCGAGCGGCAATTGATGATCGGCGACGTCGCCGACGAGCATCTGTGGAGCCAGGCCGACCTCACCGGCCTCACCCATGCCGTCGTCAATGCCGGCATCGGCGCCGGCCAGCCGATCGACGAGACCAGCTTCGCCGAATGGCGGCGGGTGATGTCGGTCAATCTCGACGGCGCCTTCCTCACCTTGCAGGCGGCGATGCGGGCGATGAAGCGCGGCGGCGGATCGATCGTCATCACCGCCTCGGCCGCGGGCCTCAAGGCCGAGCCCGGCATCGCCGCTTACGGCGCGTCCAAGGCGGCGGTGATCCACCTCGCCCGGATCGCGGCCAAGGAGGGCGCCGCCCACGGCATCCGCGTCAACGCCATCGCGCCCGGCGGCGTCGAGACTCCGATCTGGGGCAGCGTCCCCTTCTTCGCCGACCTGGTCGAGCGCACCGGCGACGAAGCCGCCGCCTTCCGCGCCATGGCCGCCGGCGCGACTCCCCTGGGCCGCTTCGCCAAACCCTCGGAGATAGCGGAGCAAATCGCCTTCCTCCTCTCCGACGCCGCCGCCTTCACCACCGGCGCCTGCCTCGTCGCCGATGGCGGCTATTCCCTATAATTCCTCCCCTGCTTTTGCAGGGGAGGGGGACCATGCGCAGCATGGTGGAGGGGCAAGCGGCGCCAGCCGCTCCTACCTATGCCTTCTCCTCCTCGCCCTAACGGCCTGCGACGCCGCCGACCCGCAGCCATCGGCCAACAGCTTCGAACCCGCGGCCTTCAGTGCCAAACCCGCCTGCGAAAGCCGCAACTTCGAAGGCACCCCCTTCACCGCCTGCCGCTTCGACGCCGCCCGCGACGAACTGCGTCTCGTCCTCGCCGGCCGCGACGGAGCACCGCTCCGAAGCCTCGCCGCGCTCGAAGCCGCGCTCGGCCGCGACGCCGACCGCGTCCGTTACGCCATGAACGCCGGCATGTATGACGAGGCCGGCCGCCCGATCGGCCTCTATGTCGAAGCCGGCGAGGAGCGCAAAAGCCTCAACACGCGCGACGGCGAAGGCAATTTCCACCTGATGCCGAACGGCGTCTTCGCGGTGGACGGCAAGGGCCGCCCGTTGGTCACCCCAAGCCGCCAGTTTGCCAAGGACATCCGCTCCCCGCGCTGGGCCACCCAGTCCGGCCCGATGCTGGTCATCGACGGCAAGCTCCACCCGAAGTTCGACGCGAATGGCGAATCGCAGCTGATCCGCAACGGCGTCGGCGTCTGCGGCCCTGGCGTCGCCTGGTTCGCGCTCAGCGAGGAAGGCGTCTCGTTCGGCCGCTTCGCCCGCTTCTTCCGCGACGGCCTCGGCTGCCCCAACGCGCTCTACCTCGACGGCACCGTCTCCAGCCTGTGGGATCCCGGCGCCGGCCGCCAGGATGCCTATGCCGAGCTCGGCCCGATGCTCGTCGTGCTCCGCCGCTGAGATCCCCCCTCCCCCCGTCGCGCGCCATATTGCCAGCCCCGCCGCGCCGCCTTAGCCTCGGCGCAAAAGGGGACATGAACATGGGATATCGCCGCGCGCTCGGAACCCTGATGCTGGCGCTGTCGCTGGCGCTTCCCGCCGGCACCCCGGCGGCGGCCGCTCAGACCGAGATCCCCAAGAGCTTCTCGCCGGTCACCGACGCCTTCGACCATGAGCGGCGCGAGGTGATGATCCCGATGCGCGACGGCGTGAAGCTCCACACCGTCATCGTCATCCCCAAGGCGGGGCCCAAGCCCGCGCCGATCATCCTGTCGCGCACCCCCTACGGCGCCGACAAGCCGACCAGCCAGTCGCCGAGCCCCTTCGCCGCCATGGCGCTGCCGCTTTCCGACGAGCCGCTGCTGCGCGAAGGCTATATCCGCGTCTACCAGGACGTGCGCGGCCGCTACGGCAGCGAAGGCGATTATGTGATGACCCTGCCGGTGCGCGGGCCCCTCAACCGCCGCAAGGTCGACCAGACCACCGACACCCACGACACCATCGCCTGGCTGGTGAAGAACGTGCCCGGCAATAACGGCCGCGTCGGCATCACCGGCGTCTCTTATGGCGGCTGGCTGACCCTGATGGGCATGCTCGACCCGCATCCCGCGCTCAAGGCGGCGGTGCCGATGTACCCGATGGTAGATGGCTGGATCGGCGACGATTTCTACCACAATGGCGCGCTTCGCCAGACCATGTTCGAGTGGATCTACCAGATGGGCGCGGACAAGAGCAGCGAGCATTCGCCGCCCTTCGGCTATCGCGACATGTACGAGGCCTATCTCGCCGGCGTCTCGGCCGACGGCGTCGCCCGCCGCTACAAGGCCGATCGCCTGCCGACCTGGCGCAAGATCGTCGACAATCCCGAATATAACGCTTTCTGGCGCGGCCAGGCGGTCCAGGACCTGCTCGCCGCCGCCGGGCCGAAGGTCCCGACCCTCGTCGTCCACGGCCTGTTCGACCAGGAGGACAATTTCGGCGGCATCGCCGCCTACGAGGCGCTCGAGGCCAAGGATACGAACAATGACATGGTCCACCTCGCCGTCGGCCCGTGGAACCACGGCCAGTCGCAGGGCGAGGGCTCGTCGCTCGGCGCGGTCAAATGGGATTCCGACACCAGCTTGTGGTTCCGCGAGAAGATCCTGCTCCCATTCTGGAACCGCCATCTGAAGGGCGACGCCGCCGCTCCCGCCACGCCGCCGGTGATCGCGTTCGAGACGGGTGCCAACGAATGGCGCACCTATCGCAGCTGGCCGGCCGACGGCCAGGTCGCCCGCACCCGGCTCCACCTCCAGCCCGGCGGCCGCTTGGGCTTCCCCGCCCCCGCCGCCGCCGCGCCCGGCTATTCCGAATATGTCTCCGATCCGGCCAAGCCGGTTCCCTATCGGGTGCGGCCGGTCCTCGCCATGTACAACACCGAATCGAGCTGGCGGAACTGGCTCGCCGACGACCAGCGCCCGTTCGCCGACCGTACCGACGTGCTCACCTTCGTCTCCGAGCCGTTGACCGAGCCGCTCACCATCTCCGGCGAGGTCGCCGCCCATCTCTTCGCCTCCACCACCGGCACCGACGCCGACTGGGTGGTGAAGCTGATCGACGTCTACCCGCCCGAAGTGAAGGCCAATCCGCAGCTTGGCGGCTACCAGCTGATGGTTTCCGGCGACATCATGCGCGGCCGCTACCGCGAGGACCCGTCCAGGCCCAAGGCGATCGCCCCGGGCCAGGTCGCCCGCTACCGCGTCCGCCTCCCGCACGCCAACCACACCTTCAAGCCCGGCCACCGGCTGATGGTGCAGGTCAAGTCGAGCTGGTTCCCGCTCTACGACCGCAACCCGCAGACCTACGTCGCCAACATCGCCAAGGCCCGCGCCGCCGACTACCGCCCCGCCACCCACCGCATCCACTTCGCCCCGCATGCCGCCAGCTTCATCGAACTGCCGGTGGTGCGGGCCGCTGGTGGCGCGGCGGCAGCGCGAAGTGGGAGCGGCGGCTCGCCCGCGCCGGGAGCCCGGAAATGACCGGCATCGCGCTCGCCGCCTCGCTCGCCGCGGCCGTTCAAATGGCGCCGCTCACGCTCGAGCAACAATCGATCGATCGGGTGAAGCCGCGGCTTGAAGCGGCGGTGCGCCTGATCGACGCCGCCGGGAGGGCCGACCAGGCCGGCTTCGCCGCTTTGGTGCTGGACGGCGCGACCATCTTTTCGGAGGCCGAAAGCCGGCTCGCGCCGCTGACGATGGCGGCGCTGGCGCCGCTCGCCGGGCGCTGCAAGCCGGCGCCGAGCTTCCGACTGGGCTTCGATGACGAGGTCACCGTCCATTGGACCTGCCCGGGCGAGCCGGTCCGGAAGCTGCAGACGGTTTTCAAGTTCCGCGCCGGGCGCGTCGCCTGGGCCTCGACCGAGCCTTCGATCACCTACGTCCTCCCTCCCCCGCCTCGCTGACCGGCGTGGCGGCGGAGGCCCGCCGTTGGTAGAGCGGGGCGCACCGATTCCGGGCGCCTCCTCCGGGGGCTAACTCACCCCGACCGATGAGGCCGCTGCATCATGCCCGCCTGATCCTTGGTGCGGCCTCATCTGCCCTCAGGGAGGGGAGACAAAGCCGCGTCCCGCATCCCCCGCCACACCTTCAGCGCCTGCACCGTCTCCTCGACGTCGTGCACGCGCAGCAATTGCGCCCCCTGCTCGGCCGCCTTCAGCGCCAGCGCCAGCGAGCCCGCCAGCCGCCGCTCGGCCGGCGCCTCGCCCGCCAGCGCGCCGATCATGCGCTTGCGGCTGGCACCCAGCATGACCGCGCAGCCGAGCCCGTGCAGCATCGCCAGCCCGTTCAGGAGCTCGAGATTGTGCGTCACAGTCTTGCCGAAGCCGATCCCGGGATCGACCAAAATCCGCGCCCGCGCGATCCCCGCCGCCTCGGCCGCCGCGATCCGCGCCTCGAGCCAGTCATAGACCTCGAGCAGCACCGGCCGCTCGTAACGCGGCGCCTGCTGCATCGTCTCGGGCGGACCTTGATGGTGCATGAGGACGACCGGGCAGCCCGCCCTGGCCACCACCCCCGCCGCGCGCTCGTCCCAGGTCAGCGCTGACACGTCGTTGACCAGCCCCGCCCCCGCGCCGAGCGCCGCCTCCATCACCGCGGCCTTGCGCGTATCGATCGACACCGCCGTCCCCGATCCGGCGAGCGTGCGCACCACCGGCAGCACCCGCGCGATCTCGTCGCCTTCCCAGACCGGCTTCGCCCCCGGCCGCGTCGATTCGCCGCCGACGTCGATGATCGCCGCCCCCGCCGCCGCCATGGCGAAGCCCGCCTCGGCCGCCGCCGCCGGCTCCGCATGCCGCCCGCCGTCCGAGAAGCTGTCCGGCGTCACGTTGACGATGCCCACCACCTGCGGCTGGTCGAGCCGGATCGTCCGCCCGCCGACCGCAAGCGGCGCCCGCGCGCTGGTCAGGTTGCGCCACGCCGCCCCCACCCGGTCGCCGAGCCCCGCCAGCCGCGCCTCCATTTCCGCCACCGGCACCAGCTCCGCCCCCGCCGGCCCGATCAACTCGACGGCGGCGAAGAACTGCATCCCCCCGGCCAGCCGCGCGACCTTCCCGTCATGCCCGAACGGCGCGTCGATGAAAGCGGTGGGGCGGAGGTAGATGCGGTGGCTCATCCGCCCGCCTTATCGCGGGGGCGGTCGCGTAGGAACCGGGTTATCGGGGGGCGGCACTCTGCCCATGGCCCGCATACCCCTGGGGAGTTGCGTCATTCCAGCGAAAGCTGGAATCTCCTTCTTCTCCCGCTGGTGTCGATGGCCGGCGAGGACCTCCGGTACCGCGACGCTGTGGCCTCGGTGCCCTCGGCAAACCCCGCCGGCGCGACTGAGCCGCACAGGTTCGACAAATCCGTCCGCCGCTGCCCACGCCGGCGCCCGGCCTCAGTCCTTGCAGACCTCGAACGTGAAGCAGTCTTCCCGCAATTGGTGGAAGCATGCCTCGAAGCAGACGCCCTGGAGGAGAATGCGGTATTTCCCGCCCGGCGCGCCGCGCAGCCGCAGCATGAACTGGCGCACGACGCAGCTGCACGGCGGGATGTCGCCGTAGCAATAGGGGCCGAGCGGGACAACCTGGATCGACGGGCTGCCGTCCGGGAGGAGCGGCACCGGCGATCCGTCCGCCCGCACGACCTCGACCCGGTTGATCGTGAAGTGCGCCATGACGAGGTTGGAATAGCGGTTGCAAACGATGATCTGGACGATCTCGGCATCGTCTCCCTCGATGCAGTCGCACGCGCTGTCGCCCCAGACCACGCCGATCAGCGGCGCGATTTCCGGCATGCGGAGCGGAAAGCAGAACCTCCAGTCATACTCGCCCTCGCACTTGGGCATCAAATTCTCCCACGGGCGCCACAATTCCTCGTTGACCGCCTGCTCGATCCGTCTGCAGCGCCTTTCCTCCGGCGACAGGTGCTCGTCCTGCCCTTCACGATGTGCGACTTTCCTGGCGCTCACCGTCTTGAAATCAAAGCTGATCGTCTGCTCTTCATGCTTGTGGTCGTCGGTCATGATCATGCCCTTTCCAGCAGATTGCGTGCGAACGCACGCGCAAGACTTCCTCCGGCGAGCGCCGGCTTGAACATCATGCTACGCATAATCGTGACTATAGGAAGGGGTTGATGATGCTCTCTTCGAAGTACAAGTCAAGCAATGCATCTATTCTCAAGCTAGTCTTGACATAAAAGCTGATCCATTTTGGTTCCAACGGCGTGAATGGCCGGAAATAAGGGCCGGAGCGTCGGCTTCCCCCGCCGCGAGCTTCCAGCTTGCGCTGGAATGACGAAGGGTGCGCTCACCATCCTCGGCGGGGGCCGTCATTCCACCGCAAGCCGAATCCCCCCTCCCCCGCCTTCCAATCACCGCCCCGCCTGCTATGCCTGCCGCCAGGAGGCACGCGGATGTTCGACCGAACCTACCGATCGGCAATGCGCAACGGATCGCGCCTGTTGTTCGCGATCGCGCTCCTCCTCTTCGTCTCGGAACTGCTTCGAGGCTTGCAGCTCTTCCTGCCGCTCGGCCCCGATAATGCGGTCGAGCCGCTCGGCATGACCTTCGTCGGGCACGTTCTGAACGCCCTTTCGCTGTGCGCCTGGCCGCTCCTCGGCTCGCTGCTCATCGACCGCCTCGACCGGCGGACTACGCCGCACGCATCGGATCAAGATCCGGCCTGAACTCGCGCCAACAAACCGCGCCGCGCCGGCCCCACATGGCTGCCATTTCCATCATCGAAGGCCGGCGCGCCCGTTTGCGAGGCACTTTCGCCAACATCGGGCCGATCGGCCGCGGATCAGCCGAGGGTGAGGATGTATTTCTGCCGCAGCGCGTCGAGCGGGACCAGCGCCTCGCCCTCGGCGACGTGCCAGAAGGTCCAGCCGTTGCAGGAGGGCGCGCCCTGGGCGGCGGCGCCGATCTGGTGGATCGAGCCCTGCCGGCCGGCCAGCTCGACCGAGGCGTCGGCCCCGACTCGCGCCTGCCAGCGGCGCTTGGCGTCGGTGAGGATCGCGCCCGGCTCGATCATGCCGGTCTCGACCAGCGCCCCGAACGGCACTTTCGGCCCGGCCCGCTTGGTCGCCATGGTCCGCATCGCGCTCTCGTCGAGCGCGAGCGTGGAAGCGATACGCTGGCGCGCGACCTTCACATATTTGGCCTCGCGCTCGATGCCGATCCAGCGCCGCCCGAGCCGGCGGGCGACCGCGCCGGTGGTGCCGGTGCCGAAGAACGGGTCGAGCACGACGTCGCCCGGATTGGTGCAGGCGAGCAGCACCCGGTAGAGCAGGCTTTCCGGCTTCTGGGTCGGATGCGCCTTGATGCCGCCGTCGGTCTTGACCCGCTCGCCGCCCGAGCAGATCGGCAGCACCCAGTCGGAGCGCATCTGAAGTTCGTCGTTCAATGCCTTCATCGCGCGGTAGTTGAAGGTGTAGCGGCTGTCCTCGCTCTTCGACGCCCAGATGAGCGTCTCATGGGCGTTGGTGAAGCGGGTGCCGCGAAAGTTCGGCATCGGGTTCGACTTGCGCCAGATGATGTCGTTGAGGATCCAGTAGCCGGCGTCCTGCAGCGCGGCGCCGACCCGAAAGATATTGTGGTAGCTGCCGATCACCCACAAGGTGCCGTCGGGCTTCAGGATGCGGCGCGCCTCGGCCAGCCAGGCGCGGGTGAAGCTGTCATAGGCTTCGAACGTATCGAACTTGTCCCAATCGTCGTCGACCGCGTCGACGCGGCCGCCCTCGGGCCGGAACAGGTCTCCTCCGAGCTGGAGGTTATAGGGCGGGTCGGCGAACACCATGTCGATGCTGTCGTCGGGCAAGGCGGCCATCGCGCGGATGCAGTCCGATTCGATGATCCGTTCCAGCGGCAGATCGGCCGCGGGCCCCGCCTTTGGGCGCCGCGCGCGCGTTCCCACCCGTCCCATGACACTCATTCAGCCTTGCCCCCGGCAGCCCCTGTCGCCGCCATGCTGAGTCAGCCGGACTCCGCGGTCAAGCGGAACAGTTCAAACGCGCTGTTAACCATGGTTAAAATGTTACAGGAACGAAAGGAGTCCCCGCTAGCGCTTGTGGCGGCGGGCGAAGCTGAGACTCAATATGAAGTGGTGTGGCCGCCAGGACTCACAGGATGTGCTATGCGACGGGCTGAGCGGGCACGGGAGCGGGCGCGAGATCGAGCACCATCTGGCGCACCGGCGCGAAGCTGCGGCGGTGGAGCGGGGTGACGCCGAGCGCGGCCAGGCCGCGATAATGTTCGGGCGTGGGATAGCCCTTGTTGGTTTCCCAGCCATAGCCGGGATGATCGCGCGCATGGTCGGCCATGATCCGGTCGCGGGTGACCTTGGCGACGATGGACGCGGCGGCGATCGAGCGGCATTTGGCGTCGCCGGCGACGATCGCCTTGGACGGCCGCTGCCAGCGCGGGCAGGCATTGCCGTCGACCAGCACCCAGGCCGGGTCGAAGCCCAGCGCCTCGACCGCGCGGCTCATCGCCAGCATCCGCGCCCAATAGATGTTGAGCGTGTCGATCTCCTCGACCGACGCGATGCCTATGCCGACCCTGGCCGACTGGTGGAGCCTGGCGCAGATCGCCTCCCGCGTCTTGGCGGGGAGCGCCTTCGAATCGTCGATGCCGCGCGGGAATCGCACCCGGTCGAGCACGACCGCGGCGGCGACCACCGGCCCCGCCAGCGGCGCGCAGCCGGCCTCGTCGACGCCGGCTAGCGGCTCGGGGAATGCTTTCTCGATCTTGAAGCAGGGCGCCATCGCCCGAGCGTAGGCCAAGCCG
Organism: Allosphingosinicella sp.; assembly: GCA_036388655.1. Taxonomy (GTDB): domain Bacteria; phylum Pseudomonadota; class Alphaproteobacteria; order Sphingomonadales; family Sphingomonadaceae; genus Allosphingosinicella. Next base: position 11,131 of record DASVRK010000101.1, read on the forward strand.
GCGCCGGCTTGCCAGCGAAAGCTGTTGGCGGGGCGCGCTTTTCCTGTGGATAGCGCGGCCGACCTTCATCCACCCCGTGCCGCGGCGGCCATTTCGGCGCCGCGGCGGCGCGAGGCTTCGAGCGCGCGCAGCATGAGCTGGCGCAGGCCGTCCTGGCCGTCGAGCACTTCGAGGCCCGCCTGGGTGGTGCCGCCCGGGCTCGCGACCCGCCGCGCCAGCTCGGCGGGGCTCGCATCCGCGGCGACGGCTAGCGCGCTCGCCCCTTCGGCCATGGCGGCCGCGAGGCGGGCGGCCTGCTCCGGAGCGAGGCCGAGCTCGGTCCCGCCGGCGGCGAGCGCGTCGAGGAAGCGGAACAGGAAGGCGGGCGCGGCGGCAGTGAGCGCGCTGGCGACGTTGAACAGGCCCTCGTCGTCGAACCATTCGACATGGCCGAGCGCCGACATCAGCCGATCGACCGAGGCGCGCGCCTCTTCGTCCGCCGAGTCGCTGTGAAGCTCGATCACGCCCTTGCCGAGGCTGACCGGCAGGTTCGGCATCGCCTTCACCACTGTGCGCGGCGCTTGGAACAAGGCGCGCAGGGTCGCCTGTTCGACGCCGGCGAGGATCGAAACCAAGATCGTCGCCGGACCGAGCGCGGGCGCGAGGATGGGGGCGACTTCGGTGAGCTTCTGCGGCTTGACGCCGAGCAGCACCAGGGCCGGGGTCTCGCCCGGCGGCAATTCGGTCACGGTGCGGATGCCGGGCGCGGGCTGCCGGCCGCTGGGGCGGATGACGGTGACCGCGGCCGGATCCAGCCCGGCGGCGAGCCAGCCCTGGAGCATGGCGCCCGCCATGTTGCCGCAGCCGACCAGCCAGAGCGGGCCTGGGAGGTGCATTGCGTCCACTATCTCTCCCGCAAAGAAGGACAGCCCTTCGACAGGCTCAGGGCGAACGGAGCTGCTCCCGCCGCGCGGATGTACCCCTTCCGCGCGCTACGCCTCGCCCTGCGTTTCGATGAGCGCGGCGGCGATGGCTTCCTGGGGGGTCTTGTCGGCCCACAGGACGAACTGGAAGACCGGGTAGAAACGCTCGCATTCCTCGATCGCGGCTTCGACCAGCGTCTCGGCCTGCTGCAGCGTCATCGTGCCGCCCTCCTCGCCTTCGAGCAAGGCGGCGTGGCGGAACAGGACCAGGCCGGAGGTCGTCCAGAGCTCGAAATGGCCGAGCCAGAGCTGCTCGTTGATGAGGCCGATCGTCTCGTAAGTGGCGGCGCGCTTGTCGCTGGCGACGCGAATGTCGGGCAGCGCCAGGAACTGGAGGACGTTGTCGTCCTCGCGCCAGATCGCGCGAAGCTCATATTGCGCCCAGCTGCCCTGGAAATTGGCGACGATCTCCTCGTCGCCCGAACGCTCATACGCCCAGCCATGGGCGCTGAAATAATGTTCGAGCATGTCGATGGGGGCGCTGGTCTCCCGCTCGATCTCATATTCGTCCAAGTTCATCGCCCAATCCCCGGCCCCAATTCCCAAGTCGAATCCTGCCCTTGCCCCCGGGGAGAGGCAAGTGCGGGCGGACGGTCGGAGGCAACAAAGCTGTGGATTAGTCGCCCCTTCCGGCCTCGTCCTGCGGCTTCTTGCGGCCGCGGGCGGAAGCCGACGCCGGAGCGGCCGCGGCAGCGCCGGTCGCGGCCCCGGCCGCCTCGAGCGCGTCGATGCGGCTCTTGAGCGCCATATTCTCCTCGCGCGCGGCGACCGCGATCGCCTTCACCGCCTCGAACTCGTCGCGGCTCACCATGTCGAGCCCGCCCACCCACTCGCGCATCCGCTCGCGAAAACCCGCCTCGGCCTCGCGGGTCATGCCGGCGAACGTGCCGGCGGCGCCGTTCAGCACCTTGGCGATGTCGTCGAAGAAGCGGCTTTCGGACTGCATGGTTTATGCTCCTGAGATCGGATCAGAGCAGGATATCGGCGCTGCCCGCCTGCGGGACAAGGGTCTCGGCATTGGGGTTCAGCTCGGCGATCCGGTAGTTGAGCGTCGCCGCGAAGGCGAGCCAGGCGAGATAGGGGACCATCAGCAGGGCCGCGCCCTTGCGGATGCGGGCGAACAGAAAGGCGGTGACGACCGACAGCGCCAGCATGACGAGGATGATGACGAAGGCGTCGTCGACGCGGTGGGAGGCGAAGAAGACCGGCGACCAGGCGAAGTTCAGCAGCAATTGCGCGAGGAAGAGACCGAGCGCGAGCTTGCGGCCGCGGGCGCCGCGGGCGTGCAGGATCATGGCGAGCGATAGGCCGAGCATGATGTAGAGGATCGGCCAGACGACCGCGAACAGCCAGCCGGGCGGCATGATGTCGGGCTTCACGAGAGCGTCGAACCAGGCATTGCCATAGCCGGAATCGGAAACTCGGCCGGAGACGATGCCGAGCAGCAGGATCAGCGGCACGGTGACGAGCGCGTAGCGCAGGAACGACATGCGCAGCTGCGACTTGGATGCAATCCCGGTCATCCTGCCTCCGAACCAGAGCCGGGCGGCGCGCGCAAGCCAGAAATAAGTTGAGGAAGTTGAGGCTTGCCGAGAGCCGGTCCGCCGGAGTGCGCCGAAAGTGGACGGAGTGGACGGAGTGGACGGCTGGATAGGGTTAGCGCGGGGGCTACGCCTGCAAGCTGTAACGGGGTGCGGTGTGGGAGAGCGGAAAGGAGCTAGGCCGGGCATGCCGCCGAGCGTGACAGACGAAATCCTACTTTGGGACTCCCATTCGTGCGCGAAGCGGAGGGGCCGTGCGCTTAGGAGCCGATCGCCGGGGCACCTAGCAGGATGCCCGCAGTGACGGCCAGGGCCGCCGATACACAGGCGACGAGCCGACCCTTCGACGCCGGTGTCATCGGCGACATCCCGTCCGGCAGCCGCGCCTGTCCGGTGATCATCGGGCGCACCAGCGGTTTTCGCCGCAGGAACTGGTAGTAGGCGATGGCGAGCAGGTGCAGCGCGATCAGCCCCCGCAGGATGTTGAAGCTGACCTCATGCACGTCGTGCGCGAGCAGCGCCGTGTCGTAGTCGACGAGCCCCGACAGCGGCCCCTCGACGAAATCGTCATCGTCGATCTGGATGAGCCCGCTCGAGACCTGGACGAGCAGGGCCAGCAGCATGCCGACGACGCTGAGCGCGCCGAGGGGCGTGTGACCCGCCCGGTCGTGCCGGCCGTCCCGCAGATAGGCAAAAACGGCCGAGGGCCCGCGGACGAAGCTTGTAAAGCGCGCCGTCGAACTGCCGAACAAGCCCCACAGCAGCCGGAAGATGAGCAGGAACAGGAGCGTGTACCCAGACCAGAAATGGACCCGGTCGAAGCTTTGTTCGGCCGACCACCAGCTCAATCCGACCAGAGCGACGATCGACCAGTGGAATATTCGGAGGGGGAGGTCCCAGACGGGGTTGCCCGAACCTCTATCAATGCTCTTCACGATAGAGGTCATGGCAGCCCTTGCAGCTCTTGCCGAGATTGGCGTGAGCCGAGCGGATCGAGCCCAGATCGGAGCCTTGGGCGGCCGTATTGAACGCCAAAGCGGCTTCGCGGAACGCCTGAGCCTTGGCCGCGAAATCCTCCGGTTTCTGCCAGATCTCGGCGCGCGCCTCGGTCTTGCCGACGTCCGGCCCGGTGCCGGCGGGAAACCAGCTCGGGACCTGCGGGGCGAGTTGGGCGATAGTCGCCGCCCCGGACCGCACCTCGCCGAGGTTCGGCTTGTCGCCCTTGAGCTCGCGGCTGATCCCCTTCATGGCATCGCCGATCTTCTCGTAATTTTCGTGACGCTCTTCCATCAGCGCCAGCGCCTGCTCCTTCTGCAGCGGCGTGGCGGCGCTTTGCTGGACCGCCTTCTCCACGGCCGCGCCGGCGGCATTTCCGCTGGAATTCGCCTCCGCCAGAACCTCGCTCTCGTCCGCGGCCGGGCCGCATCCGACGAGCAGCATCACGGCCATGCCGGCGATCAACTTTCTCAACGCACCTCTCCTAATTTGACGCGTAGGCCCAAGTGCCAGATTTCGGCGCCGCAGGAAACATGTGGGCTGACGCCCCCTCTACGTCACCCAAAGCGAAAGGAGGCG
>DASVRK010000102.1:0-43316 GCA_036388655.1 Allosphingosinicella sp.
TCTGCCGGGACACGAAAGCCAGCTCGAGAAGAAGCCCGAGTGGGAACCGCGCTACCCGGGCTCCGGCCGCCTCGAAGGCAAGGTCGCTCTGATCACCGGCGCGGACAGCGGCATCGGCCGCGCCGTCGCCGCCTTGTTCGCGCGCGAGGGCGCCGATGTCGCGATCCTCTATCTCTGCGAGCATGACGACGCCGCCAAGACGCGCGAGATCGTCGAAGCCGAGGGCCGGCGGGCGATCGCCATTGCCGGCGACGTCGGCGACAAGGACTTCTGCGAGCGCGCCGTCGCCGAGACGGTGGCGAAGCTCGGCCGGCTCGACATCCTCGTCAACAACGCCGCCGAGCAGCACCCCGACACCGAGATCACTGACATCACCGAAGAGCAGCTGAAGCGCACCTTCCAGACCAACATCTTCGGCTATTTCTTCATGGTCCAGGCGGCGCGCCCGCACCTTCAGGAGGGCGCGGCGATCATCAACTGCACGTCGGTGACGATGTACAAGGGATCCAAGGAGCTGCTCGACTATTCGGCGACCAAGGGCGCGATCACCGCCTTCACCCGCTCCTTGTCGGAAAATCTGATCGACAAGGGCATCCGCGTCAACGCGGTCGCGCCGGGGCCGATCTGGACCCCGCTCAATCCGTCGGGCGGATCGACGCCGGAGAAGATGGAGCATTTCGGCGAGGACGTGCCGATGGGCCGGCCCGGCCAGCCGAACGAGGTCGCGCCGAGCTTCCTGTTCCTCGCCTGCGAGGATTCGAGCTACATGTCGGGCCAGGTGCTGCATCCCAATGGCGGCGAGATCGTCGGCAGCTGACCGCTTCTGGCGGCGGCAATTCATGCTATACTCGTGCCGAGGCAGGAGGGTCGGCTATGCTACGGATCGTCAGCGGTGCGGTGGCGGGGCTGTTGGCGGCGTTCGCGGCCATCATGGCGATCGAATATGTCGGCCATGCGATCTATCCGCTGCCCGCCGACGCCGCCCTTCGCGATCCCGAAGCGCCCGTGGACGCGCTGTCGATGCCGCTGCCGGTCTTGCTGATCGTGGTCTTCGCCTGGTTCGCCGGGGCCCTGATCGGCGGTGCCGTCGCCAAGCGCATCAACGGCCGGTGGTGGTCGCCCTGGCTGGTCGCGGGCATGGTGGCGCTCGGCGGGATCCTCGCCGTGACCATGATGCCGCACCCGACCTGGATGCAGATCGCGGCGGTGGCGGCGCCGTTGCTCGGCGGCCTCTTTGCCAGCCACGCCGTGTGGGGCGACAGGAGGGCGACCGATGGAGCGCTATAAGAGCTTCCGCGAATTCTGGCCTTTCTACCTGCGCGAGCACAGCAAGCCGCGCACCCGGGCGCTTCATTATGCCGGCACGACCCTGGTGGTGCTAATCGCGCTGGGCGCGCTCGTCACCGGCACTTGGTGGCTGCTCGCCGCGATGCCGGTGGCCGGCTACGGCTTCGCCTGGGCGAGCCATGCCGCGGTCGAGCGCAACCGGCCGGCTACCTTCACCTATCCCGGCTGGTCGCTGAAGGCGGATTTCCTGATGTGGTGGCTCTGGCTCACCGGCCGGCTGGGGCCCGAGCTCGAAGCGGCGGGGGTTCGGCCCAAGGCGCGCTAGAGGTCGCTGATCTCGAAGCCCTCGCCGGCGGCCATACGCTCGGCCAGCACCGCGCGGTGGCAGCGCGGCGCGTCCTTCTCGAAGCACAATAAGGCCGCGCGCCGCTCGCGCGCTTCCGACATGGCCTTGACGAAGGCGAGCTCGGCCTCGGGCGTTTCGAGCTGCCCCGCATAGATGGCGCGCATCTCCCCGGTGCGGCCCTTGCGCGCCGCTTCGCGCCCGGCGGCGGGGGTGCCGAGCGGGCGCAGGTGGAGGTAATCGATGCCGCGCTCCTTGAGCGCCCCCGCCAGCGCGGCCTTGGAGAAGCCAGGGCGGCGCGAGGCGGCCACGGCGCGCACGTCGATCAGCAGTTCGATGCCGGCCGCGCTCAGCTCGCCGAGGAATTCGGGAAGGGTCTTGCCTTCATAGCCGATCGTGAACAGCGGGGTCATGGTCGGCGTCGCTAGCATCTTCGCCGCCGCCGCGCATCGGCAGCGACCAGGAAATCTGCTTGCGCAGCGACGCTTCGAGATCGTCGAGGCCGGCCTGCTGGGCTTCGGCGCGCTTGACCAGCAGCCTGGCCAGCACCTGCTCCCGGCTTTCCGGGCGCCAGCGCAGCCGGCGGCCCTCGCTTACGGCTTTGAACAGACGGTGACTCAAGCTCGCCATGGGGACTTCCTGCCTAACGCTTCGCCTGAAGCGCCGCGGCCCCATCCCCCTGGGCGCTTCATGGGTGAAGGGGTAGGCCCACCCTTGTTACCAAAGGCCTAAGCCCGCGCGGCGATCAGTCGAAAAGCTCTTCGAGGAAGCTTTTCTTGCGCTTGCGGTAGGGCTGGCCGTGGCCCGTATCGTAGCCGCCGCCATAGCCGGGATGCGGGGCGTGCCCCATTTGCGGAGGCGGCGGGGGAGCGGAGCGCGGTTGCGGCGGCGGGGCCGCGGCGGCGGGAGCGTCGGCCGCGCTGCGCTCGATGATCTTGTCGAGCTCGCCGCGGTCGAGCCAGACCCCGCGGCAGGTCGGGCAATAATCGATCTCGATATTCTGGCGCTCGCTCATCACCAGCGGCGTACGGTCGATCGGGCACAGCATCGGCTCGGCCATGTTCATTCTCCTATGTCGCTCAGCAACTAGGGGCGCGCGGTGCCGGGTTCAAGCCGACCGGCTTCTGTCCGGAATCGTACGCGCCGCACAGTCCGTGCACCGCGGCGTGCAAAGATCGCCAACATTTGGCGGGAATTGCTGGATTACGGGGGCGCTAAACGGCCATTATGGTGTCCTGGTCACCAGGAAGGCCGCTTTTCCGCCTAGAACGCAATTTGGCACGGCTCCTGCAAAGAGGTTGGCATGCCGCCGGATCGCCCGGCGGCGGATAAGGGGAGACCTTCAATGACCATCAATCTTTCGCAGTTCGCCGCTTCCATCGTCGGCGCCGTCTTCGCCGCCACCTTGTTCGTCAGCGCGGCGGTGGGCCCGGTCGGTCAGTTCATCTGACCGGCCGCCCCCCGGCGGGTCCGGGAGGCTGACATGCGCAGAACCTTGCTCCACTCACTCTTCTTCAAGCTGCAGATGCTGCTGGCGCGCCCGCACAGGCCGGCCCCGGCGATCGCCCGGGGCGGCGCCGCCGCCGGCGGAACTTAATCTGCATCAGCGAATTCCGTTTCGAACGCGGCTCGGCCGGCGTTAATCGAAAAGGGGAATTCCATGCGAAATTTACTCACCATCGCCGCTGGCGGCGCCATGCTCATGCTGACCGCCTGCGGCGGCCAGGGCGACGACGCGCTCGGCGATAACGTCGCAGACGCTGCCGAGAACCGCGCCGACGGGCTCGAGGATGCCGCCGACAATGCGAGCGGTGCCCAGGAGGATTCGCTCGAGGCGCAGGCGGAGATTACCCGCGATACCGGCCAGGCGCAGGAGGAAGCGATCGACGACGCCGACGTGGTCGTCAACAACCAGTAATTCAGATCGGCAGGCGGAGCTGCGGCGGCTCCGCCTGTTCGCCGCCGCCGAGGCCGGAGAGGGTGAGGCCGAGGAGGCGGATGCCCTTTTCGGCCGGGAGCAGGCCGCGCAGCAGGGCCTTGCCCGTTTCGACGAAGCTGCGCCCGTCCGCCACCGGCGCGGGCAGCGACTGGGCGCGGGTGACGATCCTGAAATCCTCATATTTGACTTTGAGCGTCACCGTTCGCCCGGCGATGCCGCGCTCGGCGATCCGTTCCCAGACGTGGAAGCCGATCCGGTCGAGCTCAGCCAGCAGGTCGGCCTCGTCGCGTAGGTCGGCGGAGAAGGTGTCCTCGGCCCCGATCGACTTGCGCTCGCGGTCCGCCCTCACCTCGCGGTGGCAGATGCCGCGCGCGAGGTTGTGATAATATTTGCCGGCGCTGCCGAAATTGTGGACGAGGAATTCGAGGCTGACCGCGCGCAGGTCGGCGCCGGTCTCGATGCCGAGCCGCGCCATCTTCTCGGCGGTCTTGGGGCCGATGCCGTGGAAGCGCTTGACCGGCAGCCGCGCAACGAAGGCCGGCCCCTGCTGCGGCGTCACAACGCACAGACCATCCGGCTTGTTCTGGTCGGAGGCGAGCTTCGCGATGAACTTGTTGTAGCTCACCCCCGCGGAGGCGGTGAGGCCAGTCTCCGCCTTGATCCTCGCGCGTATCTCGCGGGCGATGTCGGTGGCGATCCCGATCCCCTTCTGATCCTCGGTGACGTCGAGATAGGCTTCGTCGAGCGAGAGCGGCTCGACGTGCGGCGTGTAATCCAGGAAGATCGCCCGGATCTGCTGCGACACGGCGCGGTAGGCGTCGAAGCGCGGCCTGACGAAGATCAGCTCCGGGCAAAGGCGGCGCGCGGTGACCGCCGGCATGGCCGAACGGACGCCCCATTTGCGAGATTCATAGCTTGCCGCCGCGACGACGCCCCGCACTCCGCCGCCGACGGCGAGCGGCTTGCCCCTGAGCTCCGGATGGTCGCGCTGCTCGACCGACGCGTAAAAGGCGTCCATATCGACGTGGATGATCTTGCGGGCCGGCGCGGCGTCGTTCACCGCTTGTTCCTAGCGCAAGCCGCCGCGGTTTAGAAGCTGAAGCTGAGCCCCACGGCGGCGATTTTCTTCTCTTGGCCGCGCACGTCCCTCATCGGCTGGATGCGCCTGAATTCCGGCTCCCGCCGCGAATAACGATTCACCGAGAACAGGCCGATGCCGATCGTGGCGTTCGGCGCCACCTCGACGCTCCCGACCAGCCCCTTGCGGATTGCGGGCTCGCCGTCCTGCTCGCTATAATTTTGGGTGGTGACACTGAACCCGGAGCCCTGGGAAGGGAACAGCCCGGCGCCCGGCGCGAGATAGGCGGGGCCCTGATCGGGCGGGCCGAGCCGCTGGGCGGCGAGCGGACGGCTGTCGACCGGCTGCTGGGCCTCGGCAGGCGCGGCGAGGACGAGCGTCGTCGCCAGCGCTGCTAGTGCAACGCGTTCACGCATCTCCTTCATTACCCCTGTTTTTGTTTTGCAGCTAAAGCGGTGGAGAGCGAGTCAAAGTTCCATTCGGTCGCAATTCGCAACCGGTTGGTCCCGTTGCGGAACGGTCTGGAGCGAGGCGTTAAAACGGGGCGGCGACGCCCGTCCGGCCGCTCGGGGCCCGATCCGGGAATAGTACCAAAATGAAGCTGCCTAAGGCAGGCGCGGCAACAAGCCATGGCTTCGCGCGGGCGGCTTCTGTAGACATCTCGCCATGGTCAGGGGAAAGCGCGACGGATTGCTGATCGCCGGCGGCGGCCTCGCCGGCAGCCTGGCCGCGATCGCCATGGCCAAGGCGCGTCCCGAAGTGCCGCTGCTGCTCGTCCAGGAAGGCGAGAGCTTCGGCGGCAACCGCATCTGGTCCTTCTTCGACGCCGACATCACCGATGGCGACCGCTGGCTGGCCGAGCCGCTCCTGTCGGGCAGCTGGCCGGGCTATTACGTTGCTTTCCCGGGGCATAGCCGCAAGCTCAAGGCCGGGATGAGCTGCGTCCGCTCGGCCGACGTCGACCGGCTGGTGCGCGAGACGCTGCGCCCGGACCAATATCGGCTCGGCACCCGCATCGTCGCCGTCCGCGAGAACGAACTCGTCCTGCTCGGCGGCGAGCGGATCAAGGCCGACGGAGCGCTCGACGCGCGCGGGGCCGCCAACCTGTCGATGCTCGATCTCGCCTGGCAGAAGTTCGTCGGCCGCGAATATCGCCTTGCCGCGCCGCATGGCCTCGACCGGCCGGTGTTGATGGATGCGACGGTGGAGCAGTCGCACGGCTGCCGCTTCGTGCGCTGCGTGCCTTTGGGGCCCGACCGCATGCTGATCGAGGACATATATTATTCGAATAGCCCGGAGCTCGATACCGCCGCGCTCGGCGGGCGGATCGAGGCCTATGCCACCAAGCGCGGCTGGCCGACGGCCGAGCTCGAACAGGAAGTATCGGACGTGCTTCCGGTCGCTTTGGGCGGCGACTTCGGCGCTTTCTGGCGGGTCGGCGGCGCGCGGGTCGCCAAGCTCGGCCTGCGCGGCGGCTTCTTCCACCCGACCACCGGCTCGGGGCTCGCCGATGCGGTCCACAATGCGGTGTTGCTGAGCCAGCAGCGCGACCTCGGCGGCGCCGCCTTGCACGATCTGTTCGAATCGCAGGCCGCGCAGCTCTGGAAGAGGCGCGAATTCTACCGCACCTTCAACACCATGCTGTTCCGCGGCGCGGCTCCGCACGAGCGCGCCGCGATGTTCGAGCAACTCTACCGGCTCGATCCGGCGCTGATCGCCCGGTTCCACGCCGGCCGGCCCACGGTGCTCGACCGCATGCGCGTCACGGGGCTCAAGCCGCCGGCGCCCGCCAAGGCATCGACGGCCGCGCCGCGCAAGTGAGCAAGGCTCAGGCGCGAAGCCGGGCCGCCAGCGTTTCGACCGCGTCGGCCAGCCGGCGCCGCTCCTGAAGGCTCCGCCAGAGCAGCAAGGTGGCGAGCGCGGCGATGCCGACCAGCGCCAGCAAGGCATAAAAGATCGACTCGAGCCAGGGCTCTGCGCCGTCCGCCTCCTGGGGCGGCGGCGGAGCGATGGTCCCGACAGCCGCTCCGGGTGACGCAGGCTGCGCTGCGGGACCCGGCGGAGCCTCGGGCCGGCTCGGCCCCGCCGCCGGCTCCGCCCCGTGGTCCGGCTGAGGCGCCGGCGGCGCGGTCTCGATCATCGTCGTCGGGATGCTGCCGGAGGGGATCGAGGCGATGGCGCCGATGATCGACAGGCTGACCAGGCTGGCGAGCACCAGCATGATCACGCGGCTGATCCAGTCGAACAGCTTCATGGCGCTTCAACCCATTGCGGCCCCGCCCGTTGCAGGGCCATGGGTCCGCGCCTGACGGCAGGAGCGGCAGCCGAGCCGCCTTGCCCATGGCGCGCCGACTGTGCTTTAGGGCCGGCACGTTTCGCGGAGGAAGAGCCGTCCCATGAATATCCACGAATATCAGGCCAAGGAGCTGCTCGCCCGCTTCGGTGTGCCGGTCCCCGACGGCCATGCCGCGATGAGCGTCGCAGAGGCCGTGGCCGCCGCGGAGAAGCTCCCCGGCCCGCTCTATGTCGTGAAGTCGCAGATTCACGCCGGCGGCCGCGGCAAGGGCAAGTTCAAGGAATTGGGACCCGATGCGAAGGGCGGCGTTCGCCTCGCCCGGACCCTGGACGAGGTGCGCGCGGCCGCCTCGGAGATGCTCGGTAACACCCTCGTCACCATCCAGACCGGCGCCGAGGGGAAGCAGGTCCAGCGGCTCTACGTCACCGACGGGGTCGACATCGAAAAGGAATTCTACCTCGCTTTGCTGGTCGACCGGAGCACCGGGCGGATCGCCGTGGTCGCGTCGACTGAAGGCGGCATGGACATCGAGACGGTGGCGCATGACACCCCCGACAAGATCGAGACCATCACCATCGATCCCGCGACCGGGCTGATGCCGCACCACGGCCGCGCGGTCGCCGCCGCGCTCGAGCTGGACGGCGACCTCGCCAAGCAGGCCCAGCAGGTGCTGGCGCGACTCTATGAAGCCTTCGTCGGCACCGACGCCTCGCAGATCGAGATCAACCCGCTGGCGGTGACCGGCGACGGCAAGGTGATGGTGCTCGACGCCAAGGTCAGCTTCGATTCGAACGCCATGTTCCGCCACAAGGACCTCGCCGGCCTCCGCGACGAGAGCGAGGAGGACCCGATGGAGATCGAGGCGTCCCGCTACGATCTCGCCTACATCAAGCTCGACGGCGATATCGGCTGCATGGTCAACGGCGCCGGGCTCGCCATGGCGACGATGGACATCATCAAATTGAACGGCGCCGAGCCCGCCAACTTCCTCGACGTCGGCGGCGGCGCCTCCAAGGAAAAGGTGACGGCCGCGTTCAAGATCATCCTGTCCGACCCGTCGGTGAAGGGCATCCTGGTCAACATCTTCGGCGGCATCATGCGCTGCGACATCATCGCCGACGGGATCATCGCCGCGGCCAAGGAGGTGAACCTGTCGGTGCCTCTGGTGGTCCGGCTGGAGGGCACCAATGTCGAGGAAGGCAAGGCGATCCTCGCCCAGAGCGGGCTCGCCATCGTGCCCGCCAACGACCTCGGCGATGCCGCGAGGAAGATCGTCGCGGCGGTCCGCGAAGCCGCATGAGACCCGCACCGTTCGCCCTGAGCCTGTCGAAGCCTGTCCTGAGCGACGCCGCAGGCGGCGTCGAAGGGGGCTTTCCTTCTTGCGGAGGAAGTGAAGGGGAGGGCTTCGACAAGCTCAGCCCGAACGGTTCCGTTATCGTTCCTTCCGGAGGAGTCCTGGAACCATGAAACTTCTCGTGCCCGTGAAGCGCGTGATCGACTACAACGTCAAGCCGCGGGTCAAGGCCGACGGCACCGGCGTCGATCTCGCCAACGTCAAGATGAGCATGAACCCGTTCGATGAGATCGCGGTCGAGGAAGCGATCCGCCTTAAGGAGAAGGGCGTCGCGACCGAGATCGTGGCGGTCTCGATCGGCCCGGCCCAGGCGCAGGAGACGCTGCGCACCGCGCTCGCCATGGGCGCCGACCGCGCCATCCTCGTCACCACCGACCAGGACGTCGAGCCGCTCGCCGTCGCCAAGATCCTCGCGAAAATCGCGGCCGAGGAGCAGCCGGGTATGGTGATCCTCGGCAAGCAGGCGATCGACGACGATAGCAATCAGACCGGCCAGATGCTCGCGGCCCTGCTCGGCTGGCCGCAAGGCACGTTCGCCTCGAAGGTCGAGGTTGAGGGCGAGAGCGTCAACGTCACCCGCGAGGTCGACGGCGGGCTTGAGACGGTGCGCTTGAAGCTTCCGGCGGTGGTCACCACCGACCTGCGGCTCAACGAGCCCCGCTACGCCTCGCTGCCCAACATCATGAAGGCCAAGTCGAAGCCGCTCGCCCACAAGACGGCGGCCGATTACGGCGTCGATATCGCGCCGCGGCTGACCACGCTCGGCGTCGTCGAGCCGGCCAAGCGGTCGGCCGGAGTCAAGGTCGGCTCGGTCGACGAGCTGATCGACAAATTGCGCGAAACGGGAGTCGTGGGATGAAAACGCTCGTCTGGGCCGAACATGAAGGCGGCCAGTTGAAGGACGCGACGCTCGCCGTCGTCACCGCCGCCGCGAAGCTCGGCGAGGTCCATCTGATCGTCGCCGGCCACGGTGTCGGCGCGGTCGCCGAGGCGGCCGCCCGGATCGCCGGCGTCGGCAAGGTCCATGTCGCCGACGATGCCGCCTTCGCGCACGGGCTCGCCGAGAATGTGGCGCCGCTCATCGTCGACCAGATGGGCCATCACGACGCCTTCCTCGCCCCCGCCACCACCACCGGCAAGAACATCGCCCCGCGCGTCGCTGCCTTGCTCGACGTCATGCAGATTTCGGACATATTGTCGGTCGAGGGGCCGGACACCTTCACCCGCCCGATCTATGCCGGCAATGCGATCGCGACCGTCCGGTCCTCCGACGCCAAGAAGGTCATCACCGTCCGCGGCACCGCGTTCGAGAAAGCGGCCACGACCGGCGGCTCGGCCGAGATCGTTCCGATCGGCAGCGCGGGCGACGCCGGCCTGTCGAGCTTCGTCGGCCAGGAAGTGGCGCATAGCGAGCGGCCCGAGCTCACCAGCGCCAACATCATCGTTTCCGGCGGCCGCGCGCTCGGCTCTTCGGAGCAGTTCCACGCGCTGATCGATCCGCTCGCCGACAAGCTCGGCGCCGCCGTCGGCGCCAGCCGCGCCGCCGGCGACGCCGGTTATGCGCCCAACGATTATCAGGTCGGCCAGACCGGCAAGATCGTCGCCCCCGAAGTCTATATCGCGGTCGGCATTTCGGGTGCCATCCAGCACCTCGCTGGCATGAAGGATTCCAAGACCATCGTCGCCATCAACAAGGATGAGGACGCGCCGATTTTCCAGGTGGCGGACTTGGGCCTGGTCGGCGACCTGTTCAAGCTGGTCCCGGAACTGACCGAGAAGCTTTGATCCTTCTCCCTTAGGGGAGGGGTCATTCCATCCGCATCACCGCGGCGATGGTTTCGATCGCGCCCCACAAATTGGCGAGACGCAGATTCTCGTCCTCGGCATGCTGGTTGTTGTCGTGGTTGGCCAGCGACAGGGTGACGCTCGGCGCGCCCAGCGTCTCGCGTAGCAGGTAAAGCGGCAGGCTGCCTCCAAGCGACGGAAGCACCACCGAGGGGCCGGTTTCCGCCACCGCCGCCGCGACGCTGCGGGCAAGTGGATGGTCGAGCGGGGTGCGCTCCGCATTGTAGCCGGTCTGTGCGATCACCGTCGCGACCCGGGGGAATCGCCGCCGCTCCGCCAGCGTCGGCTCCCGGTCGAAGAGGGTATAGCCCTGCCGCCTGATATGCTCCTTCAGCCGCTCGACCTGACGCCGGTGGTCGTTGCCCTTGACGAGGCGCAGGTCGAGGGTGGCGCTGGCGACGGTCGGGATCACGTTGCGCGCCGCTTCGCCGACATCGGCCGAGCGGATGCCGTTGATGTTGAGCGAAGGCTCGTGGGTAAGCTCGAGCAGGCGCCGCCCGCCGCCCTCGGTCCAGCCCAGCCCGAGCTCGTCGCGAAGCTGCGCGTCGGCCGAGGGCACGGCGGCTATCGCCGCTCGCTCGGCGGCGGTCAGTGGCGTGACGTCGTCATAGAAGCCGGCGATCGTCACCCGCCCGGTTTCGTCCTTCATCGAGGCGAGCAGCCGGCTCAGCATCATCGCCGGATTGGGCGCCCAGTTGCCATAATGGCCGCTGTGCAGCGGACGCGCCGGGCCGTAGACGGTCACGTCGACATTGACATCGCCGCGCACGCCCAGCACCACCTGCCGCGCGCCGGTCGGGTGGGTCGGGCCGTCGACGATCACCCAGCCGTCCGATTTCAACAGCGCCGCATGCTTCCGGAGAATCTTCTCGAGGTGCGGCGAACCGGCTTCCTCCTCGCCCTCGAGTAAGATCTTGAGGTTGAAGGCCGGCATCTTGCCTTCCGCCCTGAGCGCGTCGACGGCGGCAAGAATCGCCATCACCCCCAGCTTGTCGTCGGAGGAGGAGCGGCCGTAGACCCGCCATTCCGGATCGATCGCGGCGCCCGCGTCGGGCAGCGGGATCACTTTCCCGTCCCGGTCGAGCCGCGCCGTCCGCAACACCGGCGTGAACGGCTGGGTCGATTTCCAGTCGGCGGGCGTCACCGGCTGGCCGTCATAATGGGCGTAGATCACCAAGGTCCGCTTCGCGCCCGGAACCCGCCATTCGCCATAGACGGCCGGCGGCACCGCCGGATCGCCCTCCTCCAGCAGCCGCGGCGACAGCCCGCGCTTGACCATCATCTGCACCAGCCGGTCGGCGTTGCGCCGGATGTTGGGCGTGTCGCTGGCGACGTTCGGGATAGCGAGCAGATCGACATATTCCCTGAGGATCGGGACCCGGTTGCGCTCGACCCATTTCGCCACCTGCGCTTCGGCGGGCGCCGCCGCCGCCAGCAAAGCCGCCGCCGCGGCTGCTATTCGCAATCCGATCATTGTCATTCCCTTCGGCACCAAGCCTAGCGCCGACCCCGCGGCGTGCATAGCGTTCGCCCAGGCTGGACACCGGCGGCCCGGCGGCGCAGAGGCGCGGTTCGATCGTCAGAGGTAAGGACATGAGACTGAAAGCTTTTCGCACGGGCCTGCTGCTTCCCTTGCTGTTCGCCACCCCCGCCGCCGCGGCCGATATCCAGGCCTCCCGCATCAAGGAGCATGTCCGGATCCTGTCGAGCGACGAGTTCGCCGGGCGCGGGCCGACGCAGGCGGGCGAGGCGAAGACGATCGATTATCTCGCCAAACAGTTCGCCGCGATGGGGCTGCAGCCCGGCGGCGATAACGGCAGCTGGTTCCAGGACGTGCCGTTGGTTCGGGGCGAGCGGGTCGGGCCGGCGGTAATCTCGGTCGAAGTCGGCGGCGCTACGGTGCCGCTCGGGACCGGCGAGCAGGTCACCGCCTCCTCGGGCGTCGTCGGGCGGACCGCGCTCGCCGGCGCGCCGATGGTGTTCCTCGGCTACGGCATGGTCGCGCCGGAGCTCGGCTGGAACAGCTTCGAAGGCGCGGACCTCGAGGGCAAGGTCGCGGTGTTCCTCGCCGGCGACCCGGATTTCGAAGCGCCGCAGCCGGCCGGTTTCGGCGGCCGCACTCTGGTCTATGGCGGCCGCTTCGGCGCCAAGGCGGCGGCGGCGGCCAAGGCGGGCGCGGCGGCGGTGCTGGTGATCCACGAGACCGCGCCGGCCAGCTATCCGTGGAGCCAGGTCGCCGGCAATGAAGGCGCGCCGACCTTCGGGCTGCGCCCGGCCCCGGGCGCGACCCCGTTCGGCCTCACCGGCTGGCTGCACCGCGACGCGGCCGTCGACCTGTTCCGCCGCGCCGGGCTCGATTTCGAGGCGCTCAAGCTGCGCGCCCGCGACAAAAGCTTTCGGCCGCTGCCGATCGGCGATGCGCGGCTCTCGGCCGAACTCACCACCCGCTCCACCGAGGTCATCAGCCGCAACGTCGTCGCCCGGCTCCCCGGCAGCCGCTACCCCAACGAGACCGTGATCTACGGCGCCCATTGGGACGCCAACGGCATCGGCGCGCCGGACGCGGAGGGCGACACGATCCGCAACGGCGCGGTCGACAATGCCACCGGGACCGCGACCCTGCTTGAGGTTGCGCGCGCCTTCGCCCGCGGCAAGCGCCCCGACCGCTCGGTCCTGTTCATCGGCTACACCGCCGAGGAGAAGGGGCTGCTCGGCGCCGAATATTATGCCGCCCGGCCGCTCTATCCGCTCGAGACCACGGTGGCGGTGCTCAACCTCGATCCCCACGTCGTCATCGGCAAGGCGCGGAGCCTCGACCTGATCGGCGGCGGCCGCACCGAGCTCGAGCAGGATCTGGTGCGGGTGGCGGGAAAGCATGGCCTGCGCGTCGACGAGGAGCGCTCGCCCGAAGCCGGCTGGTATTTCCGCTCCGACCATTTCGCCTTCGCCAAAAAGGGCGTGCCCGCGCTCGCCTATCGCGCCGGGCGCGACCTGGTGAAGGGCGGCATGGCTGCGGGCAATGCCGCGATCGAGGATTATAACGCCAATCGCTACCACGCGACCACCGACGAGTATGATCCCGCCTGGGACATGGCCGGCGCCGAGCAGGAGGGGCAGGTCGCCTACAAGCTTGGCCTCGAACTCGCCAACAGCCGCCGCTGGCCGGGCTGGAACGAGGGGGTGGAATATAAGCCGATCCGCGAAGCCAGCGCGGCCGCGCGGAAGTAGGGACCCGTCATCCCAGCGAAAGCTGGGATCTCACTTCTTCTCTTCGGCGCCCGTGGAAGGAAGGAAGGAAGGAAGGAAGGAAGGAAGGAAGGAAGGAAGGGAGGGAGGGAGATTCCAGCTTGCGCTGGAATGACGGGGGGCTTGCGCTGGAATGGCGGCCCTCAGAATCCCGAGAGGAAGCTCGCGACATTGTCCCCCAGCGCGTCGACCGCATAGCCGCCCTCCATCACGACCAGCGTCGGCAGGCCGAGCCCGGCGATGCGGCGCGCGATAGCCGCATAATCGGCCGTCTGGAGATCGAAGAAGCTGATCGGGTCGCCGGCAAAAGTGTCGGCTCCGTAGGAGCAGATCAGGAGGCCGGGCGCATAGCCCGCGATCCGCTCCAGCGCCGTATCCAGCGCGCGGTCGAAGCCCGCCAGCGCCGTGCCGCGCGGCAGCGGCAGGTTGAGCGTCGCGCCCTCGCCGTCGCCGAGCCCGGCCTCGTCGGCATGGCCCCAGAAGAAGGGATAATCGAACTTCGGATCGGCATGGATCGAGACGAACAGCACGTCGCCGCGCTCGTAGAAGATGTCCTGGGTGCCGTTGCCGTGATGATAGTCGACGTCGAGGATGGCCACCCGTTTGCGGCCGGCCGCGAGCCCGGCTTCGGCGGCGATGGCGGCGTTGTTGAGATAGCAATAGCCGCCCATATAATCGGCGCCGGCATGGTGGCCGGGCGGCCGGCACAAGGCGAAGGCCGCGCGCTCGCCGCCGAGCACCGCGTCAAGCGCCGACAAGGCGGTCTGCGCATTCCAGTAAGCCGATTCCCATGTCCCCGCGGCGATCGGGGTGGAGGCGTCGTAGCTATATTGCCCGAGCAGCGCGTCGATCCGCGCCAGCGCCAGCGGCCGCCGACCGACCACCGGCCAGACATAGCCGTGCGCGTCGCCCGGCCGCCCCGCCTGCAGCCATTCGCCATGAGCCCGCTTCAGGAAGTCGACATAATCCTGCGGGTGGACGCGGAGGATCGGGGCCTCGCCATGATCGGCCGGCGCTTCGGTCGCTCCGACGGCGGCGAGCATCGCCTCCACCCGGCCCGGATGCTCGGCATAAGCGGTATAGCCGCCATTGTGCAGCTCTTGGCTGGGGGCGTGCGCCAGCTGGCGCGGATCGAAAAACGTGCGCACCGGCGGCCTACTGCCCGCGCAGATCCGACGGCAGGGTAGGCTCGGAGATCACCCGCTCCATCGCCGCCCAGCGCGCCTTCGGCGTCGGCCCGGCCGCCTCGACATGCGCGCGGACCATGTCCTGGCCGAGCCCGTAATTGATCACATAGCTCCGATATTGGTCGACGAAGTCCATCGACTGCTCGGCGCGCTTTTTCGAGACGAGCTGGTATTTCTGGGTGAGCTCGACCGCCTCGGCGCGGTCGATCCTTCCCTCCAGATAATCGGCGGCGATGGTGAAGCGGGCGCCGGCGAGGTCCTTCACCGCTTCGAGCAGCCCCAGATAACGCCCGGCATCGCGGGTCGGCAGGCCCGCCAGCGGGTAGAGCGCCTGCGTCTCGTAGAGCAGCCTCTCCGCGCCCGGAAAGGCGAGGTCGATGCCGTAATTGGCCGAACCTTCGGCGATCAGCGACTGCGGCGAATAAAGCGGGTACACGCTATATTCGACCCAGCCGCGCTCCCGCATCAGCCTCCGCTCGAGCAGCATGTTGAGCGCGTGATGCCCGGGATAGCCTTCGTGGCAGCCGAGATCGACCGCGCGGCTGATCCGGATCGGCAGGTCGGTATTGATCTGGATGAGGCTGCTGAGCTTGCCCTTGTACCAATTATAGCCCGACCAGCTTTTGCCGGTGACGAACTCCATCGTGAACGTCTCGCCCTCGGGGAGCGCGATATTGGCGGCGGTGCGGCGCTTGCATTCGGCGATGGCGGTGTCGAACACCGGCTTCAGCCGCTCCTTGGGGATGGTGAAGTGCTCCTGGAAGGCGTCCACCCGCTGCCACAGCGGGCCGCTACCCGGCGCCAGCCGCTCGATCCGCGCCAACACCGGATCGTAGCTCGCCAGCGGCTTCAGCTCGGGGCGGACGCCGAACAGCCCCTCGGCTTCGTCCTGGAAGCTCAGTTTCTCGCCACGCAGCATCCTCAGCCGGGTGTGGGCGGCCTTGAGCTGCGCGAGCAGGAAAGCGCGGCGGCGCTGCTCCAGCGGGCCGAGCCCGGCGGCCGGCACCGCGTTGACCCGGCTGGTGAGCGTGACGGCCTCGGTCGCCAGGTCCTGGAGCGAGCGCGGCGCCGCCTTGGCGGCATCCTGCCATTCGGCTGGGCCGTAATAAGCGTCGACATAGCCGGGCTCGCGCTCGCCTATCTCCAGCGTCATCTGGACATAATCGGCGGCGATCTCGTCGAGGCTGTCGTCCGCGGTGCGGTCGGAGACGCAGCCTGCCAGGAGCAGCAGCCAAGCCGCCGCGAGGGAGAGCAATTTCATGCCCGCTTTTCTTCAAGCGAAACCACGTCGCCGTCAACGTCGATCTCGCCGCCTTGCTGGCTCTCCGCTTCCTCGAAGCGGCAATGCTGCGGCGCCAGCCGCAGGACCGCATAGCCGACCAGTGCCGACAGCAGCGAGCCGAGCAGGATGCCCAGCTTCGCTTCCTCGACCAGCTCTTCTCGCCCCGGAAAAGCGAGCGCGCCGATGAACAGGCTCATCGTGAAGCCGATGCCGCAGAGCAGGGACACGCCGTAAATCTGAAGCCAGGTGGCGCCGCGCAGCCGCGTGGCGAAACCGAGCCGCACCGCCAGCCAGACGGAGCCGAAAATTCCTACCTGCTTGCCGACGAACAGGCCGGCGGCGATGCCGAGCGGCAGCGGCGCGAACAGTTGGTCGAGGCCGACATCGTCCAGCGGCACGCCGGCATTGGCGAAGCCGAACAGCGGCACGATCAGGAACGCGACCACGGGCGTGATCGCATGTTCGAGCCGGTGGAGCGGCGATTCCGGGGCGTCCGGAGCGCCCGGAGTCTTGATCACCGGGATCATCACCGCCGCCAGCACGCCCGCAATGGTGGCATGGACCCCGGACAGCAAAACCGCATACCAGAGCCCCAGCGCCAGCAGCATGTAGAGCCAAAGCGCGGTGACGCCGCTTTTGTTGAGGAAGTACATGACGAGCAGGATCGCGGCCGCGATGCCGAGCGGCAGCGTGGCGATCGAGGCGGTGTAGGCGAGCGCGATGATCGCCACCGCGCCCATGTCGTCGACGATCGCGACGGTGGTGAGGAACAGCTTCAGCGAGGTCGGCGCGCGCTTGCCGAGCAGGGCCAGGACTCCGATCGCGAAGGCGATGTCGGTGGCGGCCGGGATCGCCCAGCCGCTGGTGAGCGCCGGGTCCGGCGCGACGATCAACAGGTAGAAGCCGGCGGGAACCACCATCCCCGCGGCCGCGGCGAGGAACGGCAGCCGCCGCTGGCTCCAGGTCGACAGCCGCCCGTCGACGAACTCGCGCTTGATCTCCAGCCCGACGAGCAGGAAGAAGATCGCCATCAGGCCGTCGTTGATCCACAGGTGGATCGTCATCGGCCCGAGCTTGGGCGTGAGCGCCGGGCTGACCGGATCGTGCAGCGCATGATGGTAGAGGTCCGCCAGCGGCCCGTTGGCGACGATCAGGGCCGCCGCCGCCGCTCCCATCAGCAGGATTCCGCCCGCCGCCTCGCTCTTGAGAAATTGGCGTAACGCTGATCGCCCGCCGGTCGGCTTTCTCGCCTCGGCCATTCCGTCTCCTTCCGGGTTGGCAGTCCCCTAACCGCTGGATGGCGGGGAGGGAATGGCTTAAGCCCGCCATCTATTGGGGGCTGCAGCCGCACGCCGATGAACGAATTGAAGCCAGCGACGATCACGGCCTCCCGCCACCCCTTCCTGCAATGGTGGTCGGACCATGTCATGGCCTCGGTCGACCACCGCGAGGTGGTCGAGAAGGTCCAGGAGGATGCCGGCTGGTCCTCGCACTATGTGTTCATGACGTTGATGTCGGCCGGCATCGCCGTGCTCGGCCTGCTGCTCTCCTCGCCCGCCGTGGTGATCGGGGCGATGCTGATCTCGCCGCTGATGGGCCCGATCATCGGCCTGGGTTTCGCCCTCGCCACCTTCGATTCGGCGGAGATGAAGCGCTCCGCCGCGGCGCTCGCGCTCGGCGTGGCGCTGGCGGTGTTCTTCTGCGCCTTCGTGGTGCTGTTCTCGCCGCTCCAGACGGTTACCGACGAGATCGCGTCCCGCACGCGCCCCAATCTGTTCGACCTCCTCGTCGCGCTCTTCTCCGGGCTGGCGGGCACCTATGCGATGATTCGCGGCCGCCACGGCACCATCGTCGGCGTCGCCATCGCCACCGCCTTGATGCCGCCGCTGGCGGTGGTCGGGTTCGGCCTCGCCACGGCCAATTGGCCGGTCTTCTGGGGCGCCTCCTTGCTCTTCTTCACCAACCTCATGACCATCGCCGTGTCGGCGGCGATACTGGCGCGGATCTTCGGCTTCGCCGCCAATCTTTCGCCCCGGCAGACCGGGCTGCAGGCGACTTTGGTCGTCGCCATCTTCGTCGCGCTCGGCGTTCCGCTCGGCCTCTCCCTGAAGCAGATCGCCTGGGAGACGCTCGCCTCGCGCCAGGCCCGCGAAGTGGTGGCCGGCCATTTCGGCGAGGAGGGCCGGCTCAGCGAGATCAGCGTCGATTACGACGCCCGGCCGATCGCGGTCGAAGCGACCGTCCTCACGCCGCGCCATCGCCCCGGCGCCGAGCGCGAGACCGCGGCATCGCTGGAGAAGATGCTCAAGGTCCCGGTCAAGGTCACCATCGACCAGTTCCGGGTTGGGTCCGAAGGCGAAGCCGAGGCCGCCGCGCTCGCCGCCGCCCGCGGCAGCGCCGCCGAGCGCGCGCGGTCGCGCCTCGCCGAGCGGCTGGCGCTGGTGGCGGGCGTCTCCCCCGACGAGGTGCTGGTCGACCGCGCCAACAGCCGCGCGCAGGTCCGCGCCGCCGCCTTGCCGGGCGCGGACCTCGCCAGCTATCGAGCGCTGGAGGCGCGCGTGGCGGCGTCCGAAAGGGGCTGGACCATCGCGCTGGTCCCGCCGGCCGCGCCGCTGCCCGCGATTGCCTTCGAGGATGGACAGCCGGACGGCGCCGCGCTCGCGACCGCCATTTGGGCCGCGCGGCGGCTCAACCTGCCGGTCGGGGTGAGCGGCGGCAGCGACACGCAGGCCGAAGCAGTGATCACGGCTCTCCGGGAAGCCGGCGTGGACGCGCGCCGCAGCGAGGGCGGCGGCGGGGGGGTGGAGTTGCGCTGGCTCGCGCCGCGTGTCGCGGCCGAGGAATAAAAGGCCAAGCACACCGTATTTGCCGCAGATTGCGCGCGATTTCTCCAAAACGGATTATGACGTCTCCGAATCGGAGAGATTCTGTGGTGGGGCTCGAGCCGCTTTTTGCCGGCCTCGACTTCGTCATGCGCGAGGCCGCGCTGTTCGCGGCCACCAGCTTTCTTGTTCTCGGCGCCGGCGACGTCCTGGTCGACCTCCTCTGGCTGGCGCTGGTGGTGCGGCGGGGCGTGGCCGGCGACCGCCTGATCCGCGCCAGCGATCTCGCCGGCGCAGGGCAGCCCGGCACCATCGCGATCTTCGTTCCCGCCTGGGATGAGGCCGAAGTGATCGAGCCGATGCTGCGGCACGCCTTGCTGCGGCTCCGGCACGAGGATTTCGTGATCTATGTCGGCTGCTACCCCAACGATCCCGCCACCATCGCAGCGGTCGCGAGGGTAGGCGATCCGCGCGTGCGGCTGGTGGTCGGGCCGCTGCCGGGGCCGACCACCAAGGCCGATTGCCTCAACCGCATCTGGGCGGCGATGGTCCTCGACGAGAGGCTGAAGCGGCGGCGGGTGCGGGCAATCGTCCTGCACGACGCCGAGGATGTCGTCGACCCGGACGAATTGTTCGTCTTCGACGTGCTGATCGGCCGCTTCGACATGGTCCAGCTCCCGGTCTTTCCGCTGGTCGACGAGAATTCGCGCTGGATCGCCGGCCATTATGCCGACGAGTTCGCCGAGTCGCACGGCAAGGAGATGGTGGTGCGCCAGGCGATCGGCGCCGCCTTGCCGTCGGCCGGGGTCGGCTGCGCCTTTGCCCGCGAGGCGCTGGAGGACATTGCCGCCGCGCGGGGCGGAGGGCCGTTCGACGCGGGCAGCATCACCGAGGATTATGAGCTCGGGCTCAGGCTGCGCGCCTTGGGCGGGCGCGCCGCCTTCGTGAGGCTGCCCGGCCGCGACGGCCGCTCATTGGTCGTGACCAAGGAATATTTCCCCGCCACGCTCGAAGCCGCGGTCGCCCAGAAGGCGCGCTGGATGACCGGCATCGCCCTCGCCGGTTGGGACCGGCTCGGCTGGTCCGGAAGCCTCGCCGAGCGCTGGATGAGGATCCGCGACCGGCAATCGCTGCTCGCGGCGCTGGCGCTCGGCGCCGGCTATGTCGCCGGCCTCATCTGGACAATGCTGACGCTGCGCCAGATCTTCCTCGGCATCGATGCCGACCCGGTGGCGCCGCTGCTCGCTCTATTCCTGCAGATCAACCTGGCGATGCTCGGCTGGCGCCTGATGGTGCGGTTCGCCTTCGTCACCCATGCCTATGGCTGGCGCGAGGGGCTGCGCTCGCTCGCCCGGATTTTCGTCGGCAATATCATCGCCATGCTGGCCGCCCGCCGGGCGATCCTCGGCTACATCGCCATGCGGCGCACCGGCAGCGCGCGCTGGGACAAGACGGCGCATGCCTTCCCGGTTGAAATGCCGGCCGAATGAGGGCCGCTCCGCTACGCTTCCTGGTGGTGGTGGCGGGCGGCTGGATTTGCGCCCGCGCGGCGATCCTGATGCCGTGGGCGGAGAGCGCGGCCGAGCCCGCGCGCCAATCGGCGGCTGGTGCGGACTTGCCGTTCGCCGCCGGGCCTCCGGCGCCCGGTCCGGGCCGCGCGGCGGAGCGGGGCTCCAACCTGGCCGGGGCCACAGTCATTTGGCCGACATCGCTGCATCGCCCGAGGCAATTTGACTTGGTGCGGAGTTCGTCGGCGACCGGAGACGCGCCTGATCCGCTCGATCCAGTCACCACCTTCGCCGCCACTTTCGGCGCCGCCGATACTTTGCCGGCACCGGCTCCCGCCTCGCTTCCGGTGCAGGCGGCCGCGCCGCTGGCGGTGCCGCCTTTCGCCCCGGATCGGCCGCCCGGCCGCTGGTCGGCTTCGGGCTGGGCCTTCCTCCGCCGCGGCGGTGAGCCTTCGCTGGCCTCCGGCGGCACCCTCGGCGGCAGCCAGATCGGCGCCCGCATCTTGTACCGCCTTAACCGCGACGCCGCCCGCCCGCTGTCGCTGGCGGCGCGCTTCTATTCGCCGCTGGAAAGCCGCGGCGCCGAGGCGTCGCTGGGGGTCGAGTGGCAGCCGCTGGCCGGCGTGCCGCTGCGGTTGCTGGCCGAACGGCGGCAGGCGCTGGACGATCGGGGCCGGTCCGCTTTCTCGCTGCTCGCGCATGGCGGCGTCAGCGATCGCCGCGTCGTCGGGCCGCTGCTGCTCGACGCTTATGCCCAGGCCGGCATCGTCGGCCTGCGCTCCGCCGACTTGTTCGCGGATGGATCGGCGCAGATCGGCATCCCTATCGGGCGGGAAGGGCGGCTCAAGGTCGGCGCCGGCCTGTGGGGTGCGGTCCAGCCCGGCCTGTCCAGGCTCGATGCCGGTCCGCAGGCCTCATACCGGATGCGGCTGGGCGGCGCCGCCGTCCGCGTCGCCGCCGAATGGCGCTTCCGGATGGCGGGGGACGCCGCCCCGGCCTCCGGCCCGGCACTGACCGTCGCCACCGAATTTTAGCGGGCCGCCTTCCTTGCCCCGCCGGAAGCCGCTAGCGCTTGCCCCGTGGACATCTACCTTCCGATCGCAGGGCTTTCCGTCAACGCTTTGGTGATCATCGGCCTCGGCGGCGTGGTCGGGCTGCTGACCGGGATGCTCGGCGTCGGCGGCGGCTTCCTGACCACGCCGATCCTGATCTTCTACGGCATCCCGCCCGCCGTCGCGGTCGCCTCCGCCACCACCCAGATCACCGGCACCAGCGTCTCCGGCCTGCTCGCGCACCGCCGGCGCCGGGGCGTGGATTACCGGATGGGCGGTGTGCTGGTTGCCGGCGGAATACTCGGCGCCTTGGCCGGCGGCGGCCTGTTCCGGCTGCTCCAGGACAGCGGCCAAATCGATACCGTGATTTCGCTTCTCTACGTCATCCTGCTCGGCAGCATCGGCGTGCTGATGGCGAAGGAATCGGCGACCGCGCTCGACATCATCAAGCCGACCGCGCGCGCCAAGAAGAAAGCGGCGCGGCGGCACAACCCGCTGATCGCGGCTTTGCCGATGCGCTGGCGCTTCTATCAGTCCGGGCTCTACATCTCGCCGCTGGCGCCGCTCGCTTTGGGCTTCGTGTCGGGGATGCTGACCGTGCTGCTCGGCGTCGGCGGCGGCTTCATCGTCGTCCCCGCGATGATCTATCTGCTCGGCATGTCGACCATGGCGGTCGTGGGCACATCCCTGCTCCAGATCCTGTTCGTCACCGCGGCCACCACCCTCGTCCATGCGACCACCACCAAGTCGGTCGATATCGTGCTCGCCGTGCTGCTGCTCGTCGGCAGCGTGATCGGGGCCCAGATCGGGGTGCGGCTCGCGCAGAAGGCGAAGCCGGAGCTGCTCCGCATGTTCCTTGCCATCGTCGTCCTGGCGGTGGCGCTGCGGATGGCGCTCCAGCTCGGCTGGCGCCCTGCCGAAATCTACACGGTCCAGTCGCTGTGAGGCGGCTGCGCGCCTTGTTGCTCGCGCTCGCGCTGCCGCTCACGCTCGGCGCGACCGAGCCGCTGCTCGTGCCCGACGTGTCGCAGCGCAAGATCGAGATCCG
Organism: Allosphingosinicella sp.; assembly: GCA_036388655.1. GTDB lineage: Bacteria > Pseudomonadota > Alphaproteobacteria > Sphingomonadales > Sphingomonadaceae > Allosphingosinicella. Next base: position 22,288 of record DASVRK010000102.1, read on the forward strand.
CTATTCCTTCACCGGGGCGGAGCTGCTGCTGTTCGGCGCGATCATCTATCCGGGCGGACGCACCCCCAAGGAGCCGGCCGACATCGCCGTGGTGGTCAAGGGTCCGGCCGAGCCGATCCTGGTCAGGGAGAAGCAGAAAGTTGCCGGCATCTGGATGAACGTCGAAAGCGAGCGCTTCCGCTCGGCCCCCTCCTTCTACGCGGTCGCCTCCTCGCGCCCGCTGACCGAGCTGGTCGACGAGCGGATGGCCGCGATCTACGAGCTCGGGCTCGAAAATCTGCAGCTCTCGCCGGGCGCCGGCGCCAGCCCCGAGGAGCGCCGGCGGTTCGAGAGCGGCCTGATCGAGCTGATGCGCTCGCACCAGCTCTACGTCGAAGCGCCGCGCGGCGTCGAGATCACCGGCGGCGTCCTCTACCGCGCCCGCCTCAATATTCCGGCCCGGGTCCCGGTCGGCAATTATACGGCGGAGACCTTCCTCATCCAGGACGGCCGCGTGCTGGCCGCGGCGGTGCGCGAGATCAGGATCGAGAAGCTCGGCTTCGAACGCTTCGTCGCCGAGGCCGCCGAGCGCTGGTCGTTCGGCTACGGGCTGGTGGCGGTGCTGGTTTCGCTGTTCCTCGGCTGGGGCGGAAGCGCGGTTTTCCGCCGCGTGTGAACCCCCGCGGGGCCACGCACATCACTTATTTACCCTTCTTCGTTAGCAAAACGCGGTGGAACGCAACGCAAATGAAAGTCCGCCCGTCACCATGACCGACATGATGAACTATCAAAGCTTTCAGGATGACGAGCAGGGCGAGACCCGCCGCCCCACCATCAAGCAGGTCGAATTGCCGCCTCCGACCACCCGGCACGAGCAGATCGGGAAGATCGTTCAGGTTTCCGGCGGCGGCGCCCGCATCCAGATGCGGAGCGCGCGGCTGCGCGAGCTGGCGCTCGAGACCGATCCCAGCGTCGCCATGTCCGGCCAGGTCGGCAGCCAGGTGAAGCTCGAATCCGGCCGGCGCTGGCTGCTCGCCAACGTTCGAAACCTGTGCGTCACCGACAGCGAGGGCGACGTCATCGTCGCCGAGATCGACTTTCTTGGCGAGGGCGACGAGGACGAGCAGACCGGGCGCCTGGTCAACTTCAAGCGCGGCGTCACCGGCTACCCGATCCCGGGCAATCGCGTGTTCCCCGTCACCAGCGCCGATTTGAAGCAGATGTTCGCCGCCGACGAGCGGCCGCATATCGAGATCGGCACCGTCTATCCGACCAAGGACGTGCGCGGCGCGCTCTATGTCGACGCGATGCTCGGCAAGCATTTCGCCCTCCTGGGCTCGACCGGCACCGGCAAGTCCACCTCCGCGGCCCTGATCATGCACCGCATCTGCGACATGGCCCCCGAAGGCCACATCGTCATGATCGATCCGCACGGCGAATATTCGGCCGCCTTCAAGGGCTATGGCGAGCTGTTCAACGTCGACAACCTCGCCATGCCTTATTGGCTGATGAACTTCGAAGAGCATTGCGAGGTGATCGTCACCTCCTCGGGCGCCGACCGGCAGCGCGATGCCGACATCCTCGCCAAATGCCTGCTCCACGCGCGGTCGAAGAACCGGGTGGCGGAGGGGCTGACCAAGCTCACCGTCGATTCGCCGATCCCCTACACGCTCACCGATCTCACCACCGCGATCACCAACGAGATGGGCCTGCTCAACAAGGCGACCGACACCGCGCCCTATATGCGGCTCAAGACCAAGCTTGACGAGCTCAAGGCCGATCCGCGCTACAGCTTCATGTTCTCCGGCATGCTCGTCGCCGACAGTATGACCAGCTTCATCTCCAAGATCTTCCGCCTGCCCGCCAAGGGCAAGCCGATCTCGATTGTCGATGTGTCGGGCGTCCCGTCGGACATCACCTCGGTGGTGGTGGCGGTGCTGTCGCGGCTGGTGTTCGATTATGCGATCTGGTCGCGCAACGAGCTCCAGCGCCCGGTCCTGCTCATCTGCGAGGAAGCGCATCGCTACGTGCCCTCCGACAAGACGTCGAGCGGCCAGGCCGTGCGCAAGATCCTCGAGCGGATCGCCAAGGAAGGCCGTAAATACGGCGTCTCGCTCGGCCTCATTACCCAGCGGCCGTCCGATCTCGCCGAGGGCGTGCTCTCGCAATGCGGCACGATCATCGCGATGCGGCTCAACAACGAGCGCGACCAGGCCTTCGTCAAATCGGCGATGCCGGAGGGCGCGCGCGGTTTCCTCGACGTGATCCCGGCGCTTCGCAACCGCGAATGCATCGTCTGCGGCGAGGGCGTGTCGATCCCGATCCGGGTCTCGTTCGACGATCTCGAGCGCGACCGCCGGCCGGCCTCGTCCGATCCGGCCTTTTCCGAGCTCTGGAAGCAGACCGGCGACGAGGAGGCGATGGTCGCCCGCGTCGTCAAACGCTGGCGCGCCCAGGGGCGCTAAGCCTCAGGGGGGAGCAGGCTCCCTGCCGTCATCCCAGCGGAAGCTGGGTTCTCACTATCTTCACACCAACTTCACACCAGACAAGGGAACGTCATCCCAGCGAAAGCGGGGATCTCACTGCCTTTGATCTCGAAGAGAGATTCCAGCGTGCGCTGGAATGACGATCCGGCGCGAAAGTCGCCTCAGGTCCGCCCGGCGGCCTTGCCCGGCTCCGCCTTCGCCTGCTGGACCTCGCCGCGCACGGCGCCGACGGGCACCGACAGCAGCCCGTGCAGGCGGCTGCGGAAGCCGGCCAGCTCCTCGCCGCTCAGCTGCGCCCGCATGGTGAATTTCACCGACGCCGGATTGATCGGAACGCCGTTGCGATAAAGCTCGTAATGGAGGTGCGGCCCGGTCGAGAGGCCGGTCGAACCGACATAGCCGATCACCTGGCCCTGCTTGACGAACGCGCCTGGCTGGGCGGTGATCCGGCTCATGTGCGAATAGGAGGTCAAGAGGCCGCCGCCATGGCGGATGCGGACCTGGCGGCCATAGCCACCGGCCCAGCCCGCCGCGGAAATGCGGCCCTCGGTGGCGGCGAGGATTGGGGTGCCGTAACCCGCCCTGAAGTCCATCCCCTTGTGCATCCGCGAATAGCCGAGGATCGGGTGGCGGCGCATGCCGAAGTTCGAGGAGACCGCGCCGGGAACCGGCCGCTGCAGCATGCCGCTCGCCTTGCCGACGCCGGTCGCTTCGAACCATTGCGTCTTGCCGCCCTGCTCCCACTGCATCAGCTGGAGGTCCTTGCCGCCCGAGCGGCGGAGGCCCGCGAACAGGAGCTTGCCGGTCTCGGTCTCGCCGGTCGCGGCGCGGCGATGTTCGAGGATGATGTCGTAGCGGTCGTCCGCCTCGACGCTGCCGATGTTGATCTGCCCGGCAATCGCCCGGATATAGGCTTCGACCGCCTTGGCCGGCGCGCCGGCGGCGCGGGCCGATCGGTACAGGCTCGATCCGACCAATCCCTGGATGCGGAGCGGCCTATTGTCGACCGCGATCGGGATCGGCGTCATGGCCAGCCGGCCGTCGACCCGGGCGATCTCCAGCTTGAGGTCGACGCGGGCGCGGAACGCCAGCGCTTCGAGCGGCCGGGCGACGCTCTTGTTCGGCCGGCGCCCGAGCGTGATGTCGAGCATGGTGCCGGGCCGGATCTCGTCCAGCGGGACCGCCCCGGCCACCATCGCGCCGATCGCGTCGGCTTCGGCGCGGGCGACGCCGGCGCGTTCGAGCACGCGCGTGAAGCCGTCGCCGCGGCCGAGCGTGGCGAACAGGTCAACGCTCGGTCTTTCCGGCGTATCGAGCAAAGGCGCGACCGCGTCGGTCGGCGACATCCGGCGGCCGGTGTCGGCGCCAAGCGCCAGCGGCGAGATGGCGAGCGCGCGCGCTTCCTCCCATTGCGCCTCCGGAAGCGGGGCCGGCGATGCGCCCACAAGCGCGCTCGCGCTGGGAGCGAACGACCAGGCGCCGTAGCAAAGCGCAAGGCAGGTAGCGGCGCCGCGCAGCCATTCGCGCGATCCGATCCTGACACCGAGGTCGACGACCAGGTCGAGTTCGCCGATCCGCGCGCGCAGGCCGTGGAGCCGATTATGGGATGTCGGAGCGGGGCGCGCGCGAAGCAGTGCGGCATCGAGGCTGAGGGCAGCCGTGCCCCCGCCCGCGCCGGCGCTGAAATCGTTGAACTGATACAAGCGGAAAAGCCCCCGCTGCCCCTGGAAAACCCCGCTCTCGCGTGGCCCGATGACTGTGGGGAAAGAGGGTAAAAGTAAAGTAAAGCGAATCCGGCCTTCGTTCCAGTTGCGACGAGCCGCCTGCATGGGGCGGCGGGACGAGCCGCGGCGATGGAACCGCTTTGATTTGTTGCGCTTCCTCCTTGCCGTGCCAATCTAGCGGGCATGAGCGATTTCGCGCGCGCGCCGCTGGCCGCCATCCTTGGGCCGACCAACACCGGCAAGACCCACCTCGCGGTCGAGCGGATGGCCGCGCATTCGAGCGGCATGATCGGCTTTCCGCTGCGCCTGCTCGCACGCGAAGTCTACGACCGCGTCGTCAAGCTCAAAGGCCCGAAGCAGGTCGCGCTCATCACCGGCGAGGAGAAGATCCTGCCGAAGGACGCGCGCTGGTTCCTGTGCACCGCCGAATCGATGCCGATGGAGCGCGACTTCGCGTTCGTCGCCCTGGACGAGGCGCAGCTCGGCGCCGATCCGGAGCGCGGCCACGTCTTCACCGATCGCATGCTCCACGCCCGCGGCCGCGAGGAGACGATGATCCTCGGCTCGGAGGCGCTCGCGCCGATGGTGCGCGCCTTGCTGCCCAAGGCCGAGATCATTGGCCGGCCGCGTTTCTCCACCCTGAGCTATGCCGGCGCGACCAAGCTGTCGCGGCTCCCGCCCCGCTCCGCCATCGTCGCTTTTTCGGCCGAGCAGGTTTATGCCGTGGCCGAGATGCTGCGCCGGATGCGCGGCGGCGCCGCCGTCGTGATGGGCGCGCTCTCCCCCCGCACCCGCAACGCCCAGGTGGCGATGTACCAGGCCGGCGAGGTCGATTATCTCGTCGCGACCGACGCGATCGGCATGGGGCTCAACATGGACGTCGCCCATGTCGCCTTTGCGGGCCTGTCGAAATTCGACGGCCGGCGCCGGCGCCGCCTGACACCCGCCGAAATGGCGCAGATTGCCGGCCGCGCGGGACGCCACCAGCGCGACGGGACGTTCGGGTCGCTGACGCTGGAGGGCGAGTCGGCCGCCGAATTCCGTCCCGAGGAGATCGACGCGATCGAAGGGCATCGCTTCGCCCCGCTCGACCATCTTTTCTGGCGCGAGGGCGATCCGGATTTCCGCAGCGTCGACGCGTTGATCCGTTCGCTCGAGCGCCGGCCCGACCGGGCGTGCCTCAGGGCGGCGCCGGAGGCGGTCGACCTCGCCGTGCTGAAGCGGCTGGCCGAGGATCCGGAGGTCCGCGCCCGTGCGACCGGTTACGACCGGGTCCGCACCTTGTGGTCGGCTTGCGGGCTGCCCGATTTCCGCAAGACCGGTCCCGAGCACCATGCGCGCCTGGTCGCGCGCCTCTACACCCATCTCAGCGAGGGCAATGGCCGCATTCCGCAGGGCTGGTATGCCGAGCAGGTCGCCCGGCTCGACAATGTCCAAGGCGACATCGAGACGCTTGCCGACCGCATCGCCGGCGTGCGCACCTGGGCCTATATCGCCCATCGGGCCGACTGGCTGGTGAGCCCGGAGGAGATGGCGGAGCGCACCCGCGCGGTCGAGGAGAAATTGTCCGACGCCCTCCACGAGCGGTTGACCCAGCGCTTCGTCGACCGGCGCACGTCGGTGCTGCTGCGCGACATCGGCCGCAAGGGCGCGGGCGAATTCCCGGTGCTGGTCGACGAGCAGGGCGAGGTCACCGTCGGCAGCTTCCCGATCGGCCGGATGGAGGGCTTTGCGTTCGAAGTCGATCCGACCGCGCGCCACGCCGACCGCAAGATGCTGCTCGCCACCGCCGAGCGCCGGCTCGGGGGGGAATATGAGAAGCGCGCCGCCGCCCTGGTCGCCGACACGGACGACCATTTCACGCTTCGGACCGAGCCGGGGCAGCCGGTCGCGATCCTGTGGCGCGGGCATGAAGTGGCCCGGCTCGGGCCCGGCAAGAATCTGCTGTCGCCGCGGGTGCTGCTCGACCGCCGCATCGAGCGGCTGTCGGAACGCGGCCGCGAGGCGGTGATCGAGCGGCTCAAAAATTGGGTGCGGCACCAGGTCGAGCGCGCGCTCGGCCCGCTCCGCGCGGCCGGGGCGGCCGCCCAGGATGCCGCCGCGCCGTCCGCGGTCCGCGCGATCGTCGCGATGCTGGTCGACGATGGCGGCATCGTCGCGCGCGATGCCGTCGCCCAGCCGCTCGCTCAGCTCGATCGCGAGCAGCGCCGCCACATCGCCCGGCTCAAGGTGAGGATCGGGACGCTCGACCTGTTCATGCCCGATGTGCTGAAGCCCGAGGCGCGGCGCTGGCGGACCGCGCTTCGCGCCGCCGCGTCGGGCGCGGCCATGCCCGAGCTGCCGCCGCACGCCAGCGTGGTCCTGCCGACGCCCGAGGACGAGCGGCGCCTTCTCCTCGCGCGGCTCGGCTTCCGGGCCCTCGGCCCGCAGATGCTCCGCGTCGACCTCGTCGAGCGGCTCGCCCGCCACGCCCATGAGGCGCGGGCGGGCAAGCATGGCCAGGTGGTCGACGAGACGCTCGCCACCTCGCTCGGCCTGCAGCCGCAGGCGATCGCCCGGCTGATGAAGGAGATCGGCTTCCGTCCGGCCCAGAGCGAGGCCGGCTGGATCTGGACAGGACGCGAGCGCCGCCGCCCCGCCACCGCCGCCGGGCGGGGCCATGCCTTCGCCGCGCTTGCCGGGCTCCGCCGGGGTGGCTGACAGCCTGCGGCTCGACAAATTCCTGTGGTTCGCCCGGATCGTAAAGACGCGCGCTTTGGCCCAGCAGCTCGCCGAGCAGGGCCGGCTGCGGCTCGGCGGCCGGGTCATCGACCGCGCCCATGCTCCGGTCCGGGTCGGCGACGTGCTGAGCTTCGCCGTCCGCGGCAACGTTCGGGTGCTTCGGGTGGAAGCCCTTCCAACCCGTCGCGGCCCGCCCGCCGAGGCGCGGGCGCTTTACAGCGAAGTCGTGCCGGCCGACGGGACGTTGACGAGCCGAGGCGCGGGCGACTAGGGAATCCCCGTCCAGGAGAAGCGTCAATGACCTATGTCGTCACCGAAGCCTGTATCCGCTGCAAATATATGGATTGCGTGGAAGTCTGCCCGGTCGACTGCTTCTACGAAGGCGACAACATGCTGGTGATTAATCCCAGCGAATGCATCGATTGCGGCGTGTGCGAGCCGGAATGCCCGGCCGAGGCAATCCTGCCGGATACCGAGGTCGGCCTCGAAAAGTGGCTCGAGGTCAACGCGACCTACTCCGCCGAATGGCCGAACATCACCCGCAAGCGGGAATCTCCGGCCGACGCCGACGAGCATAAGGGCGAGGCGGGCAAGTTCGACAAATATTTCAAGCCGGACCCCGGCCAAGGCGATTAGGCTCGGGCGTTGCGGCGGAGGCGGCGCCTCCGTCAACCGGCGCTTCGACAGGCGGCGGCAGATTTCCGATGAAGGGAGTCGAAACCCTAGCATTTTCGCCTCATTTATGTTACATAGTCGTCATCGAAGCGGGTGCTGTCGCATCCGCGTTTTGGTGATCTAGAAGAATCGCCGCAAAATTCTGTGACTGGGACTGCGTCTTGAACGGGGCGGAGGCAGCTTGGCACGTTTTGCGGCTATTTCCACGGGAAGGTTGATTCATGGCAGCGAAGGCGTTGAACTTCGACGTTGGCGATTATGTGGTGTACCCCAAGCACGGCGTGGGCCGTGTCATCGAACTGCAGAGCACGGATATCGCCGGCATGCAGCTCGAACTGTACGTGCTCCGGTTTGAAAAGGAGCGGATGACGCTCCGCGTCCCGACCAACAAGGCCGAGAGCGTCGGCATGCGCAAGCTGTCGTCCGACAAGACGATGCAGGAGGCGCTCGCCACCCTCAAGGGCAAGCCCAAGGTGAAGCGCACCATGTGGTCGCGCCGCGCCCAGGAATATGAGGCGAAGATCAATTCGGGCGACCTGGTGTCGATCGCCGAAGTGACTCGCGACCTGTTCCGCGCCGACGACCAGCCCGAGCAGAGCTATTCGGAGCGGCAGATTTTCGAGGCGGCCTCGAGCCGGCTCGCGCGCGAGCTCGCCGCGATGGAGGAGGTCGACGAGCCCAAGGCGCTCGAGAAGATCCTCGACATCCTCAACAAGGCGGCCGCCATCTACAACAAGGAAAAAGCGGTCGAGAAATGATCGGCCTGGATGGGTGGCGGCCCCGCATCCGGGGCATGACGCCCCCCATCCGCACAGCATCCGAAGATGAAGGAGAGGCGGCCCGGCGACGGGCCGCCTTTTTTCATGTTGCGGTTGGGCGGTCCGCCGTGTATTGTGTAACTAACACAGTCAAGGAGAATGCCATGCGCTCCGCGCTCATCCTGGTCTCGACGCTTGCGCTCGCCGCCTGCAACATGGCCGGCGCCGAAGAGGGCGAAGACCGGTCCGCCGCCCCCGCCGCGCGGCAGAGCTACAATGTCGGCAGCTTCGATTCGGTCTCGCTCGGCGGTCCCTATGACGTCGTCGTCCAGGTCGGCCCCGCCGCCTCCGTGCGGGCCGAGGGCGATGCCGAGGAGATCGCGCAAATGGTGGTTGAGGTGAAGAATGGCAGCCTCGAAATCCGCAGCGCCAAGCGCAGCGGCAATTTCACGATCGGCTTCAGCCGCGACCGCAACGTCACCGTCTACGTCACCGCCCCCTCGCTCCGCGCCGCCGCGATCGGAGGTTCGGGCGACATGCGCATCGACAAAGTGGAGGGCGGCGAGTTCGCCGCTTCGATCGGCGGCTCGGGCGACATGACGATCGCCGCGATGCGGGTCGGCGAAGCGAGTTTCTCGGTCGCCGGCTCGGGCGGCATCCGCGCCGCCGGCACCGCCGAGCGCTCGAGCGTCTCGATCGCCGGCTCCGGCGACGTGATCGTGGACGGTCTGAAGAGCCGCTCCGCGTCGGTCTCGGTCGTCGGCTCCGGAGACGTCCAGGCGAACGCCGCCGAGACCGCGGACGTCTCGATCATGGGCTCGGGCAACGTCAAGATCGCGGGCGGCGCGCGCTGCTCCGTCAACAAGGTCGGTTCCGGCGACGTCAGCTGCGGCTGACGCGCTTGGTTATCAGCCCTTAACCATTGGACGCCATGATCCTGGCTTATGAACAGGATCATGCTTTCCGCCGCCGCTCTCGCGCTTGCCAGCCTCGCGGTCGCCGTCCCCGCGGCCGCCGCCGAACGGCGCTTCACCGTCACCCAGTTCGACCGGATCCAGGTCGACGGGCCGTTCGCGGTCACCGTCACCACCGGCCGTGCGACCGGCGCGCTCGCCACCGGCGATGCGCGCGCGATCGACCGGGTCTCGATCGAAGTGCAGGGCCGCGTCCTCAAGGTGCGCCCGAACCGGTCCGCATGGGGCGGCTATCCCGGCGAGGGCGCCGGCGCGGTCGCGATCGCAGTCTCCACCCATGAACTGCGCGGCGTCGCGGTAAACGGCTCCGGCACCGTCGCGATCGACAAGGCGCGCGCGATGCGGTTCGACCTCTCCGTCTCCGGCAGCGGCGTCGTCGAGCTTCCGAACCTCGAGGCCGACCGGCTCGTGCTCGGCCTGCTCGGCTCGGGCCGCATCACGCTCGGCGGCAAGGCCAAGACGGTGCGGGCGACGATCCAGGGCACCGGCGACCTCGCCGCCGCCGAGCTGATCGCCGAGGATGCCGAGCTCAACGCCGACAGCTCGGGCAAGATCGCGCTTGGCGTCAAGCGCGCCGTCAAGGTGACGGCGACCGGCGCCGGCGATGTCGAGATTGCCGGCTCGCCCGCCTGCACCGTCAAGGCGCTCGGCTCCGGCCGGGTCAGCTGCGGCGCCGACTAGGCCGTTAGTTGCCCGCCACGAATCTTAGATCAGCGCCAGCGCCGAAAGCTTGATCGCGAGCCCCGGCGGCATCGCGGCGATGCCGAGGTCGCTGCCGTCGAAATCCAGCGGCGCGTCATCGGCGGCGAGGTAGCGCCAGCCCTGGTGCGCGCGCTTGGGCCAGGCCCTGACCGGCACCAGCTCCGGGTCGAGCTGGATCAAGGTGCGCCGCTCCTCCGCCTCGGCAAAGCCGACGATCCGATTGCGCGCCGTGATCCGGTGCTTCACGATCCAGAAGATCGAGCCGCCGATCAGCTCCTCGGCCCGCTTCGGCCGGAACCGCGTCGTGATCGGCACGATGCCAGCGCTCAGCCGCGATTGCTGGCGCTTGCGGAGCGCGTCGAAGCTGGCGCAGCCGACCGCGACCTTGCTGATATGGAGGGAGGACATCGCCCCAGTCCTTGCCGCACTAGCGCCCGCGGATCAACAGCTTAGCCGACGAGGCCGGAGGCCACGGCAAGGCCGAGGAAGGCGAAGAAGCCCATCGAATCGGTGATCATCGTCACGAACACCGACGAGGCGACGGCAGGATCCTGATCGAGCCGCTCGAGCGCGAGCGGGACCAGCACTCCGGCAAGGCCGGCAATGGCGATGTTGATCAGCATCGCGACGGCGATGACGCCGCCGAGCGCCGGATTGGAGAACACCACGCCCGCTCCGATGCCCACCAGAACGGCGATGGTGAGGCCGTTGAGCAAAGCGAGCCGGACCTCGCGCCAGATCGTACGCAAGCTGTTCGACCGGGTGAGCTGGTTCATCGCCAGCGCGCGCACGGCGACGGCCATGGTCTGGGTCCCGGCATTGCCGCCGATCGAGGCGACGATGGGCATCAGCACGGCCAGCGCCACCATCTGCTCGATGGCGCCTCCGAAGGCGGCGATGATCGAGGAGGCGACCAAAGCGGTGAACAGGTTGGCGACCAGCCAGCGTACCCGCGCGCGATAGCTGTCGCGGATCGGCTGGTTGATGTCGCCTTCGTCGCCCGCGCCCGAGAGCAAAAGCACGTCCTCGCTGGCTTCCTCCTGGATGATGTGGACGATGTCGTCGACCGTGATCATGCCGACCAGCCGCCCCGATTGATCGACGACGGCCGCGGAGATGAGCGCATATTTCTGGAAGCGGAGCGCGACTTCCTCCTGGTCCATGTCGACCGGGATCAAGGTCTGCTCGCGCTGCATCAGGTCGGCCATGGCGACGTGGCGCGGCGTCCGCAGCACCCAGCTCAGCATCACGGTGCCGACCGGGTGATGCTGCGGGTCGACGATGTAGATTTCCCAGAAGTCGGTGGTGAGGTCCTCGCCGGCGCGGAGATAGTCGATCACCTGGCCGACATTCCAATGTTCGGGCACCGCAATCAGGTCGCGCTGCATCAGCCGGCCGGCCGATTCCTCCGGGAAGGTCAGCGCCTCCTCGATCGCGGCGCGATCGTCCGGGTCGAGCGCGCGAAGGACGGCGCGCTGGTCGTCCTCCTCCATGTCCTCGATGATCGCGACCGCGTCGTCGGTCTCGAGCTCGCCCGCTATCTCGGCGACCTGGTGCGGCTCCAGCGCGTCGATCAGCTCTTCGCGCACCCAGTCGTTCATCTCGGCGAACACGTCGCCGTCGAGCAGGTCGGCGAGCGCGGCGGCGAGCGCGCGGCGCTCGTCGCGGTCGACGATCTCGAACAGGTCGGCGATGTCGGCGGGGTGGAGCGGCTCGACCAGCGCCCGCGCGCCGTCCGTGTCGCCCGCTTCGACCCGGTCCATCACCTGGCTGACGAATTGCGGCTTCAGCCGGTCGTCCTCGTCGAGCCGGTCGGCCGCGGAGGGCGGCGCGCCGTCGGCGATCTCGATATCGCTGTCGCTCATCGCCCCCTCTCCTTCGCCTGGCTCGCCTGCCGCCTGTTACGGTCCGTCGCCTCGCCTGTCGATGTTTGTGACGCGGTGGGGGTGGCGCATGCCGGACGCCGCGCCTAAGTCGCCGCAAAGCGAATTTAGGAGACCTTCATGGCGAACGAACTCAACACTTTGGTGCTCAGCCTCGACACCGGCAACGATGGCGGCGGCGATGTCGTCATCCGGCTGCGCCCGGACCTCGCCCCCGGTCATGTCGAGCGTATCAAGAGCCTGGTCCAGGACGGCTTTTACGACGGTGTCGTCTTCCACCGCGTCATCCCCGGCTTCATGGCGCAGGGCGGCGATCCGACCGGCACCGGCACCGGCGGCTCCAAACAGCCCAATCTCAAGGCCGAGTTCAGCGCCGAGCCGCACGTCCGCGGCACCTGCTCGATGGCCCGCGCCAGCAGCCCCGACAGCGCCAACAGCCAGTTTTTCATCTGCTTCGACGACGCCGGCTTCCTCAACGGACAATATACGGTTTGGGGCCAGGTCACCGAAGGCATGGAGCATGTCGACGCGCTCCCGGTGGGCGAGCCGCCGCGCAAGCCCGGCCGGATCGTCAAGGCCACGCTCCGCGACTGATGCGCCCGGTCACGCTCGTCACCGGCGCCTCGAGCGGTCTCGGCGCTGAATTCGCGCGCCAATGCTCGAGGCGCGGCGACGAGCTGGTGCTGGTCGCCAGGCGCAAGGACCGGCTCGAGGCGCTGGCGGCGGAGATCGGCGGCAATGCGCATGTCATCGCCGCCGATCTCGCGGCCCCGGAGGCGCCGGAAAGGCTGCTCGCCGACATCGAGGCGCTCGGCCTCACCGTCGACACCTTGATCAACAATGCCGGCTTCGGCCTAGCCGGCCCGTTCGCCAAGCTCGCGCTCGACCGGCAGGCCGAAATGATCGAGCTCAACGTCGCTTCGCTGACCCGGCTCTGTCACCTCGTTCTGCCGAAGATGCTCGGCCGGCGGCAGGGCGCCATCCTCAACGTCGCTTCGACCGGCGCCTTCCAGGCCGGGCCCGGGATCGCCGTCTATTTCGCGACCAAGGCCTATGTCCTCTCCTTCACCGAGGCGTTGCACCAGGAGCTGAAGGGCAGGGGGATCAGGGTCTCGGCGCTGTGCCCGGGCCCGACCCGCACCGAGTTCGGCGAGGTCGCCGGCTTCACCAGTGCGAGCTTCGACCGCTTCGCGGCCGATGCGGCCAGTGTGGTCACGGCCGGCCTCCACGGCCTCGATCGCAACAAGGCGGTGGTGATCCCCGGCCTCACCAACAAGCTGAGCGCTCAATCGAACCGGCTGATCCCCCGCGCCGCGATGCGCCGCATCGTCGGCGCGCTGAAGCTCTAGGGCGCGGCCGCGCCTGCCGGCGGGCGCGCCTCCTCGCCTTCCACCCATTCGAACAGCCAGTCGTGGAAGATGCGGACCGGCCGCCGCGCCAGCGCGGAGCGGCGGCAGGCGAACCAATAGCTGTAGGGGCTCTCCACCTTGACGTCGAACAGCTGCACGAGCCGGTCGTCATGCGCCTCCTTCAAATGGCTTTCGAGCATGAAGGCAACGCCCAGCCCCTGCGCGGCCGCGTCGAGGATGAGCTGGCCCGAGTCGAAATGATCGATCGCCGCCGGCTGGAGCTCGGGCAGGCCGACCGCCTCGCGCCAATAGTCGAACGTGTCCGGCAGGTCGCGGTGGAGGAAGATGGTCGCTCCGGCGAGCTGGGCCGGATGGGTCAGCGCCTGCGGGCCGTCCCTGAGCTCGTGCGATCCGATCGCGATCACGCAATTGCTGTCGATGCGGCGCGCATAGAGGTTGGGATCGATCTCGGTGGCGATCGCGATCGCCGCGTCCAGCCCCTCGTCGAGGCGGGTGAGGCCGTGCGCGCCGGTATCGATGTCGATGTGGAGATCGGGGTGGAGCGTGCGCAGCTCCGACAGATGCGGCATCAGCCGCTGCGAGGCGAACAGCGGCAGCACCGCCAGCCGCAGTCGCATGAAATCGGCCTCGCCCGTGGCCCGCTCCATCGCCAGCGCCAGCGCGTCCAGCGAAGAAGCGATCTCGGCCAGCAGCCGCTCCCCGTCAGGGTTGAGGTGCAAGGCCTGGTGGCGCCGCTCGAACAAGGGGTGGCCGACAAACCGCTCGAACGCCTGCAGCCGCCGGCTCAGCGCCGGGGAGGACAGGGCCAGCGCTTCCGCGGCCGCCTTGACGGAGCCCAGCCGCGCCACCTGGATGAAGGCTTCGAGCGCCGTCAAAGGGGGTAGCCTGCGCATCTGGCCGCCGTTACGGCATCCTCTCTCTTGTGCGGCGCAAAGTCATTGCTGCACCGCAACGCTCAAGTAAGCACGCCCATTTCCGAGTGCAAGACGTGCAATCGCCGGCTTCCTCTTCGCAATTGCACAATGGGCTGATCGGGGCGACATAGCCTGTGCCTTTCAGGCATCCTCTCCTATAAACTTTCAGGGTCGGTCCTCCGGGACCGGCCCTTTTTTTGTCCTTCGTCCCTTAGACGCAGCGAAATCCCGCGTCTCGCCTAACCTTTTTTGAACCCTCGCTCGCAAGCGCCGTTCTCGCTCCCTATGTGACTGCGGGGCCCCGGGAGACGAGATCCAATGGCGGATGAGGAAAAAGAGCCGCAGCGGCTGCAAGTCGCGAACATGCGCCCCGACGATAGCGGCCGCGGCCTCGCCCGGCTGCCGCGCACGGTGATGACCTCGCTCGGCCTCAGCGAAGGGGACGTGGTCGAGCTGACCGGCAAACGAGCGACGCCGGCCCGCGCGGTGCTCTCCTACCCGGAGGATGACGGGCTCAGCATCATCCGCCTCGACGGCCTCCAGCGCGCCAATGCCGAGATCGGCTCGGGCGATTTCGTCACCATTCGCAAGACCGAATCGAAGCCCGCGCAGCGCGTCGTGTTCGCGCCCGCCCAGAAGAATCTGCGCCTGCAGGGCTCGGCCAACGCGCTGAAGCGCAGCTTCGGCATGAAGCCGGTCACCGCCGGGGACATCGTCGCCACTACTGGCCAGCAGGCGATCAACCGCGGCGACATTCCGCCCGAACTCCGGCAGATGCTGAACGCGCCCGCCTACGCGCTCCAGGAGATCCGGCTGAACGTCGTGTCGACGACGCCGAAGGGCATCGTCCATATCGACCAGAATACCGAGGTCGAGCTCCGCCCCGAATATACCGAGGCCAAGGACCAGCGCCGCGCCGACGTCACCTATGACGATCTCGGCGGCATCGGCGCGACCATCGACCAGCTGCGCGAGATGGTCGAACTGCCGCTCCGTTACCCCGAGATATTCGAGCGGCTCGGCGTCGATCCGCCGCGCGGCGTCCTCCTTCACGGCCCCCCTGGCACCGGCAAGACCCGGCTTGCCCGCGCCGTCGCCAACGAGAGCGACGCCAATTTCTTCCACATCGCCGGCCCCGAGATCATGGGCTCCGCTTATGGCGAGAGCGAGAAGCGGCTCCGCGAGATTTTCCAGGAAGCCGCCAAGGCCGCGCCCTCGATCATCTTCATCGACGAGATCGATTCGATCGCGCCCAAGCGCGGCCAGGTCTCGGGCGAGGCCGAGAAACGGCTGGTCGCGCAGCTCCTCACCCTGCTCGACGGGCTCGAACCGCGCCAGAATCTGGTCGTCATCGCGGCCACCAACCGGCCCGAGGCGATCGACGAGGCGCTGCGGCGGCCCGGCCGCTTCGACCGCGAGATCGTGGTCGGGGTGCCCGACGAGCGCGGCCGGCGCGAAATTCTCGCCATCCACACCCGCGGCATGCCGCTCGCGGACGGCATCGGCCTCGCCGAGCTCGCGCGCCGCACCTACGGTTTCGTCGGGGCGGACCTGGCCGCGCTCACCCGCGAGGCCGCGATCGAGGCGGTGCGGCGGATCATGCCCAAGATCAACCTCGAGGAAGGCACCATCCCGGCCGAAGTGCTCGACAACCTCTCGGTCACCCGCGACGATTTCGAGGAAGCGCTGAAGCGCGTCCAGCCCTCGGCCATGCGCGAAGTGATGGTGCAGATGCCCACCGTCCGCTGGGAGGATATTGGCGGCGTCGACGAGGCCCGCGAGCGGCTGAGGGAAGGGGTCGAGCTCCCGCTGAAGGATCCCGACGCCTTCCGACGGCTCGGCATCCGCCCGGCCAAGGGATTCCTGCTCTATGGTCCCCCCGGCACCGGCAAGACCCTGCTCGCCAAGGCCTGCGCGCGCGAGGCCGAGGCCAATTTCATCGCCACCAAATCCTCGGACCTGTTGTCCAAATGGTATGGCGAATCCGAGCAGCAGATCGCGCGCCTGTTCGCCCGCGCCCGCCAGGTCGCGCCGACCGTGATCTTCATCGACGAGCTCGACAGCCTGGTCCCCGCCCGGGGCGGCGGCATGGGCGAGCCGCAGGTGACCGAGCGCGTCGTCAACACCATCCTCGCCGAAATGGACGGGCTCGAGACGCTGCAATCGGTGGTGGTGATCGGCGCCACCAACCGGCCCAACCTGATCGACCCGGCCCTGCTCCGCCCCGGCCGGTTCGACGAGCTCATCTACGTCTCGGTGCCCGACCGCGCCGGCCGCCGCCGCATCCTTGGCATCCACACCGCCAAGATGCCGGTCGCGGCCGATGTCGATCTCGACGATCTGGCGGCGCGGACCGAGCGTTTCACCGGCGCGGACCTCGAGGATTTGGTGCGCCGCGCCGGCCTCACCGCGCTGCGCGAAACGCTCAGCGCGACCATCGTCAACGCCGACCATTTCGAGGCCGCGCTCAAGGAGACCCGCGCCTCGGTGACGCCCGAAATGGAGCGCGATTATGCCGAGATCAAAGCCAAGCTGAAGCAGGAGGCGATGGGTTCGGGCAATATCGGCTTCATCTCGCCGGGCATGCTCACACCGCGGGGGCCGAAGGGCGGAAACGAACTTTGACCCAGAGCGCGAGGCCGAGCATCAGCGCGCCCGTGACCAGGAAGGGCAGCGGCATCCAGATGCCGTAAAGCGCCACGCCCGCGGCCGGGGCGGCGATGAAGGCGACGCCGTTCACCGACGTCACCATTCCCGCCACCGCATTCTGCTCGGCTGGCGTTACGGACAGGGAAGCGCCGCTGGTGAAGCCGGGGCGGAAGAAGCCGAAGCCCAATGAGGCCAAAGCGAAGCCGAGCGTGATCCCGTAAATGCCCTGCGACACCCCGGTCAGCACAACGCCCACCGCGGACAGCAGCGATCCCCACATCACCAGCGCCCGCGGGGCGAGCGCGAATTGCGGGATCAGCCACCATTGGGCGAGCAGGGTCGCGAGCGCGCCGACCATGAGTACCAAGGCGATCCATTGCTGCGCCTCGTCGAGCGGCAGCTTCAGCCGGTCGATCACCAGGAAGCCGATCACGCCGAGCAGCGCCGCATGGCCATGGCCGCCGACGATGCCGATCATGTGCCAGGCCAACACGCGCGGATCGCGCCAGCGCAGCGGCTCCGCCGGCTCGGTCCCCTGAACCGATCCCGGCCCGCCGCCGGCGCCGCCGATCGATGGGTAATCGGCGACG
Source organism: Allosphingosinicella sp. (assembly GCA_036388655.1). Lineage (GTDB taxonomy): Bacteria > Pseudomonadota > Alphaproteobacteria > Sphingomonadales > Sphingomonadaceae > Allosphingosinicella. The sequence goes on from DASVRK010000102.1 coordinate 39,713, forward strand.
CGGCCGCGCGCCGGTCCGCTTGGGCTGTCGTCGGGCAGCCGCGTCACCACCGCCACTAGCACCAATGCGCCGATCGCGGCGAACACGATGAGCGGACCCGACAGGCCGAGCGGCGGGAAGATGAACAAAGGCGCCAGCGCCGGCCCGACGATGGTGCCGAGCCCGAACGAGGAGGCGATCGCGGCCAGAGCGGCGGTGCGCTGCTCGCCCTCGGTGCGGGCGGCGACATAGGCCTGGACGGCGGGCGGCGAAGCCGAGCCCCAGCCGCCGTAAATGGCGCGGCCGAGCACGAAGATCCAGAACACGATGGTCGGCGGCAGCCATCCCTTGAGCCCCGCCGCCAGCACCGAACCGCAGATCAGCATCGAAATGATGAAGCCGTAAAGCCCGAGCCGCATCAGCGCGCGCCGGCCGCGCCGGTCCGACAGCCGCGCCCAATGCGGCGCCGTCACCACCCAGATCACCGCCGACAGGCTGAACGCCACCGCCACCCACAGATCGGGAATGCCGAGCTCCCGGCCGATCGAAGGCATCAGGGATTGCATCGCGGTGTTGCCCGCCGCCGCCACCAGCATGATCGCGAACAGCAAGGCGAACCGCCCGCGCGAGAGGCTATACCCGCTCACCGAGCGCCCACGTAAAATGGGTTATTGATCCCAATCAATGCCATATCGGCCGCTATCGGCTTCGTCCTTGGAAATCGCGGAAAAGAAGCGGCTCGTCCCGGTTTCGGCCTATTTGGCGGGGCCGAGTGCCTCGCCCTTGCCATTGTGGCGTTGATTTGCCAACGCACCTTCGCTGAACCACTGACATGGAAACGCGCATGACCTTCTCGGCCGAACAAGCACAAAGGGATCGCGCCTTCACGCGCCGCGCGGGAGGCGGGCCGCTTTGGCAATTCCTGGTCGGCTTCATCAAGCATCCGGTGATGGTGGGGTCGGTGATCCCCTCCTCCAAGGTGCTGATCGACAAGATGCTGGCGCCGGTCGACTGGGACAATTGCAAGTTGTTCGTCGAATATGGCCCCGGCGTCGGCACCTTCACCCAACAGATTCTCGATCGGCTCGCCCCCGACGCGACCTTGCTGACGATCGACACCAACCCGGATTTCACCGATTATCTCAACGGCAAGTTCACCGACAGCCGCCTCGAAGCGGTTACCGGTTCCGCCGCCAGCGTCCGCAAGATCATGGCCGACCGGGGCTTCGAGAGCGCCGATTACGTCCTGTCCGGCCTTCCCTTCTCGACCCTTCCTCCCGGCATCGGCCCCAAGATCGCGTCTGAGACCGCGGCCGCGCTCCGCCCGGGCGGAGCGTTCCTGGTCTATCAATTCTCGCCCAAGGTGCGCGACTTCATCGCGCCGCATTTCGAGCGGATCGACAAGGGCTTCGAATGGGTCAACATCCCGCCCGCCACGCTGTTCTGGGCCTGGAAGGACTGACCGACTGCCGCTTCAGCGCACGGTGCCGCCGAAATTGAGCCTCCGCGACACGTTATAATCCATCGTCGCGATGATGAAGTAGGCGATGCCCCACTTCACCCGGTTCCACCAGGTCCGTTGCCGGCGGTGATACTCGCGCGTGATCTGCAGGCTGTTGGCGACCTCCCCGTCGATGAAGCGCCGCATAGCCGCCGCGAACGCCGCATCCTCGATCCTCAGCATCATCTCCAGGTTGAGGTAGAGGCTGCGCATGTCGAAATTGGCCGAGCCGATATGGACGACGTCGTCGATCACGATCAGCTTGGTGTGGAGCTTGGTCGCCTGATATTCGTAAACCTCGACGCCGCGCCGCAGCAGCCGCGAATAGGTATGGCGGGCGGCGCCGACGGTCGCGCCATTGTCCGACTTGGCGGCCGTCACCACCCGCGCGCAGCCGCGCTCGCCGATCCCGTAGATGCGCCGCAGCATGGTCCGGCTCGGCGCGAAATAGGCGGCGATCATGTCGAGCCGGCACGCCCGCAGCATGTCGGCCTTGACCGATTGCGCCCATGGGCTCAGCCGGCGGGTGGGGCCGCCGTACAGCCAGCGCAGCGGCCCGACATCCTCGCTATGCTGCTTCAGCATGTGCCTGAGCTCGCGAATCCGCCCCTGCGGCCGCTTGGTCCAGCGCGCCAGCGCGTCGAAATAATGGGCGAGGCACACGACGCCGGGGCCCTCGACGCGAAGCCCGAGGTCGCGCCAGGCGCCGTCGGCGATGTCGCCGAAATAATCGTCGGAGACGTTGAAGCCGCCGATCAGCACGCAGGTGTCGTCGGCCAGCGCCAATTTCTGGTGGTTGCGCAGCAAATAGCGCCGGCCGAGCTTCGGCGCGAACCGGCAGAAATCGACCTTGCCGTCGGTGAGCGGCTGGAAGAAGCTCGCTTTGGCCGAATCCGATCCGAAGCCGTCGACCAGCAAGGTCACCTTGACCCCGCGCTCGGCGGCGGCGAGCAAGGCATCGCGGACCCGGCGGCCGGAATTGTCGTCGAGGAAGATGTAATAGAGGATGCGCAGGCTGCGCTGCGCGCCTTCGATCAGCGCGATCAGCGCCTCCAGGCGCTCAGGGCCGTCCGGCAGCAGGCTCAGCCAATTGTCCTCGACCATCAGCGCGCCGTCCGGCGCCTGCATCACGGGGTCGTGCTCGGCCATCGCGGACCGATGTAGAGCCGCCCGGCGCGCGCGCAACCCCGCCGGATCATTGACAAGCCGGGCCCCCGCCCCTACCTGCCGCTCTTCCCATTCAGCCTTGTGACAAGCGGAGCTGCTCCATGGCGCGCGTTACCGTCGAAGATTGCGTCGACAAGATTCCCAACCGTTTCGACCTCGTGCTGCTCGCCGCGCAGCGCGCCCGCCAGATATCGGGCGGCGCCGACCTCACCATCGATCGCGACCGCGACAAGAACCCGGTCGTCGCGCTGCGCGAGATCGCCGAGCAGACGGTGAAGTCCAAGCATCTCGAGGAAGCGATGGTCCAGAACCTCCAGCGCGTCCAGATCGACGACGACGACGCTCCGGACGAGGTCGGCTCGCTCTCCGCTTCGGCCGAGGCGCTCCGCCTCACCGCCGCCGCGCCGCCGCGCAACACCAATATGGGCGCCGATTACGAGTGATCGGTGAAGGCGCGCCGCCCGCCGGCCCAGCCTTCCACATCTTCGACACGGCGATCGGCCGCTGCGCCCTCGTCTGGAGGGGCGGCGCGCTGATCGGCTCGGCGCTGCCGGGCCCGCGCCTTGACGAAAGCCTCGCGCGGCGTTTTCCCGGCGCCGCACCGGCTGACCCACCTCCGTTCGTTCGATCCGCCATCGACCGCATCGCGGCCCTGCTCGGCGGCGACCGCATCGACTTTGCCGGCATCCCGCTCGATTTGGGCGAGGCCGCGCCGTTCGAGCGCGCCGTCTACGCCGCCGCCTGCGCGATCCCGGCCGGCGAGGTCCGCACCTATGGCGAGCTCGCCGCGGCGATCGGCACGCCCGGCGCCGCCCGCGCCGTCGGCCGCGCGCTCGGCCGCAATCCGCTGCCGATCCTCATCCCCTGCCACCGCATCCTGGCCGCGGCCGGCAAGAGCGGCGGCTTCTCCGCCCCGGGCGGCGCCGCCACCAAATTCCGGCTCCTCGCGCTCGAACG
>DASVRK010000103.1:0-4956 GCA_036388655.1 Allosphingosinicella sp.
CGATGGGCGGCGTCATCATCCAGCGCGAAGGCAGCGTGGAAGTCGAGCCCGGCCACGCCAAGACGCCGGTGGCGTGGATCACCGATGACGACCTGGTCGAGGGCGAGGAGATCGTGTTCGCGCGGTTTCGCTCCCGCGCCGACGATGAATGGGTCAACACCGTCACGCCCCGCTACGTCGAGCCGGAGCAGCAATGGGAGGACCATGCCGCGCCGATTCGGCGGGTGGTGGCGGACGTGCTGGAGGACGGCGGGCCGCGTGAAGAGAATCTGTCGCTGAGCTTCGTGACCTCGGGCACGCAGGCGCAGCGCTGCGGCGAGATCAAGCGCCGGCTGGGCCGGTTGCAGCGGACAGGCAGCGTGGCGCTGCCGCCGCCCTTCGCGGGGCTGGAGGATGGCGACTGGATCGGGTGGACGTCGGCGCGGCGCACGGCCGGGCTGCCGGTGGTGTTCCGGGCCGAGGCCTTCCAGCTCGGCCGCAATTGGCGCAACCGGCTGGAGCTGCGCGAGATCGCATCGACGGTGTTCGACTGGACCACGGCCGACGAGATTGCCGACCAGTCGGTGGCGGAGCAGCAGGCGCCGCCGGTGCGGGGCGCGCCGGCGGTTAGCGACTTCACGCTTTCGGCCGAGGTGCTTGCGGGGGACGGCTCGGGCGTGCCGGCGCTGATCTTCGCCGGCGCGGTGAGCGCGCGGCACGTCGAGGCGGTGCGCTTCGAATATTATCAAGGCACGGCCGCGCCGGCGTCGGTGTCCGACTGGATCGGGACGGACATAGCGGGCGCTTCGGTCACCCGCCGGGAGATCACCAGCGTCAGCGCCGGCACCGCCTACATGGGGGCGCTCAGCTACCGCACCCACGGGATATTCGGTCCGCGGCGGGTGCTCGGGCCGGTGAGCACCGATACCGCCACGACGGGCGGCGGCCGGTGGAAGACGGCGAGCGGCGGCCGGTGGAAGACGGCGAGCGGCGGCCAATGGCTTTTGGAGGCATGACATGGCTGACCTGACGATCGCCGGGGCGACGAACGCGGCCGCGCTCACCGGCGCGGAGGAGATGCCGGGCCTGCAGGGCGGCACCGACGTTGCGATCTCGGTTGCCCAGATCCTGGCCTATCTCAAGGGCCAGGGAATGCCGGTCGCGGTAGCCAGGAGCGGGGTGGCGGTGCAGCTCACCGGCACGACGACGGAGACGACGCTTGCGACGATCGTCATTCCGGGCGGCGCGATCGGCCCCAACGGGCAGGTCGAGGTGGAGTATCTGGTTTCCTACGGGGCTGCGAACGCCAACAGCAAGCAGACCAAGGTCAAGTTCGGCGGCACCACCTATTCGGGGTTCAACTCCACGGCCGCCGCGCTTTCGGCGCAGGCTCGGATCCGTATAGCCAATCGCAACAGCGCCAGCTCTCAGGTTGGGCAGCCGGCGCATCAGACCCTTTCGGGGTTTGGCGGCAGCGCCTCGGCTGTTGCCACCTCGGCGGTCGACACCAGCGCGGACGTCACGATCCTGATCACCGGAACCCTCGCCGTGAACACCGACACGATGACGCTGGAAAGCTACCTCGTGCGCGTCGCCTACGGCGCCTGACAGCGGAGACCGAGATGCCGGCCAGCCTGAACATCCCGGCGGCGCGCAACGTGCCGTTCGCGAACCCGATCTACCTCTATTATAGCGGCGCGGCGCTGCCGCTGACCGGCGCGTCGATCAAGATGCAGATCCGGCTCTATCCGGGCGCGCCGGGCGCGGCGCTGGCGACGGTGGCGGCGATCCCGCACACCGACGCCGCGGCGCCGACCGGGGCCGACGCGGAGCGGCGGCTGCTGACCCTGTTCCCGACGATCGCCGAGGCGACGCTGGCGGCGCTCACGTCCGGGCTCGAGGAGCCCGAGCCGGGCGATGCCGACCGCTATTCCTACGACATCGTCGTCACCTACGCGGACGCGGCCGAAGACACGCTCGCGGAGGGCTATTTCCTTCTCAAGCCGGGGGTCACTCTATGAGCGCGAAAATCCTTGAAGCCGTCATCCCGGGGCTGCGCGGGCCTTCCAATTACGAGCTGTGGCTCGCCGACGGCAACGTCGGAACGATAGACGACTTCCTGGCGACGCTGCGCGGCGCCGACGGCGACCTGCCCCCGGCGAGCAATGCCGAGAATATCGCGGGCCTGGCCACCGACTTGGTGACCACGCCCGCATCCGACAAGGCCGCGCTCGACGCGCGCGTCGGCCCGGTGGAGACCGCCATCGGCGTGCTGGACGCGGTGCCGTTCGCCGGTTTCGTCAAGAACCCGATCGTCGACATGGACTTCGTCGGCGGCCGCTATTTCGGCGAGCGGGCGAGAACCTCGCTTGCGACCAACGCGCCCGGCCTCAGCTTCACGCGGGCATCGACGGCGTGGGCGCTGGGCGAGCGGGGCCTCTACCCGATCGCGTCCGGACAGATGCGGTTGACCGACCGCGGCCTGTTCGTCGGCGACGCCGCCACCAACATCTTCGGCGCGACCAACAACTTCACCAGCTGGACGGTGGCCTCGGGCGCGGCCGTCGCGACCGGGGACGACATAGCCCCAACCGGAATTCCCTATACCCGCGTCACCGCGACCGGCAGCAGCGTGGCGGCCCGCTACTCGCGGACGTTCACCCTGGCCACCAGCTCCATCCATACCGTCACCGTCCCGCTCAAGGCCGGCACGTCGACGAAATCGGCTTTCTTCGTCGCCGAGACGGGCGGCGGGACCAATGTGGTGCAGCTGGAATGGACCTGGCTGGCCGATGGGGGCTTCGGCAACATGATGATGCAGACCGGCGTGGCCGAGGGAGACTGGTATTATGACGAACTGGGCAACGGGGACGGTCTGCTCCATTTCCGCTTCACCTCGCATGCAAGCGAGGATGGCCATAGCTTCCGCTTCGCTCCAGACCGGGCGCTGGGGACGCAATCGGCACAGATAGCGCCGTTCACGATCACGGCCGGAAGCATGCTCGCTCAGCCAGGTCGGAACGCCACCGACGCCGAGGACAGCCTGACCCAGACCGTCGACCCGGGGACGCACTTCACCTTCGGCGCCCATTTCTTCGAGGTGCCGCTGTTCGCGCCCGCCGCAACCTCCTCGGCTACTATCTGCACGCTCGACGATGGCGCCGGCACCGTCTTCAACAGCGCGCGCATCCAATATACGAGCGACCGGACCTTCCGCCTGGTCATCAACTCAGGCGGCGTCAAGGTGGTGGACATTGCCACCGCCGAGCCCGCCATGCCGAACACCAGGCTGCGCCCCTATGCGGTGATCAATGGCGTCGAGGTAGCATTCTATGTCGGCGACAATCTCGTCGGCACGGCATCGGCGGCCTCGATGCCGGCCTTCACCCGCCTTTGCGTAGGCCATTCCGGCCCCACCGGCTTCCGGGCCAATGCCTTCCTCGGCGGCGCGTTCGTCGGGAAAGGCGACCACTCGGCCGAACTGGCCGAGGGCGCGCCCGAACTGCCGATGGTCGTCAGCCTCGGCCAGAGCAACAAGGCCGGCAGGGGCGCCTATTCCGATATCGACGATCATCCGACCGACGCATTCCTGGCGGGGCCGCAGAACCGCCGGGGCAACGGCTTCATCTTCTACGCGCCCAATGCCGGCACCTCCGACTTCACCACGGGCGCGGCTTTCGAGCGGCTGTGGGTGACTAGCAACGCCAGCACCAACACGATGAACTGGAACCCGGCCACCGACACGTTCAACCAGGGCCAGACCGGGCCCGAGGCCGCCATGCTGTTCGGGCGCGGCGAGCGCGTGCTGGTCAAGGCGGCGATCGACGGCACCCAGATGAGCAGCGACGGGGTCGGAAGCGAGACGCTGGAGAATTCCGAGTGGAGTTCGAGCGTTTCGGGCGAGCTATTCGATTGGGCGGTCGCGATGGCCAAGGCCGCGCGCACGAAGCTGCAGGCGGGCGGTTACAAGGTGAAGGTCGAATGGCTCGACATAGACCAGGGCGAGGCGGATGCCAGCGACATCACCAAGGCCAATGCCCACGGCGAGAATTGGTGGAACGCCATCCGGAAGTTCCGCACCGAGATGGGCGATCCGACGATCAAGGCGGCGATCACCCAGCTGCACATCGACAACAGCTATACCTATAAGACCACGATTCGGGCGGGTGAGCGCATGATCGCCGGCGCGGACCCCTTTGCCTACCTGGTGGACGTCGACGATATCCCGCTCGATCCGCTGGACCCGCCGCACCTTACCGCGCTCGGCTATCACCAGCGCGGCTTCCGGATCGCGGCGGTCATGGACGCCGCCCGCTGACGGCGCGGCCATCTCAACCCCCTTCCGGAGTAACGCCATGCTGAAGCAGGCTGCGCTGATCTTCGTGCTGTCGTCGGCGGCGGCCCTGGTCGCGCTGGTCGCGCGGCTCGGGCTCAGCATCGGCAACGACCTCCCCCCAGCCGAGCCGGCCGCTTTTGCGGCGTGGAAGCGGCGCCGGCTGTGGGCGCTGGTCGCCGAGTTCAGCGCCCTGCCCGCCTTTGCGGCGATGTGGACTGCAGCCTCCTACGCCTGGAGCCTGTCGGTGCCGGTGGTGGTGCTCGGCTCGATGGCGTCGGGGGCGCTCGGCTTCGGATTCCTGCTCCAGGCGCTTCAGGCGATCGTCACCAAGAGGCTCGAAAATGTTTGACCCGCTGACCCTGATCTTCGCGGCCGGGGCCGCGGGCGCGCTCGGCGCCGGCGCCATGTCGACGCGAGCCCATGCCGAGCTGGTGCGGATGAGCTCGCCGGTCGGCGACGCGCTGCGCGGGCTCTACCAGGGCGTGGTGGACGAAGGGACGCCGGCCGAGATGCGCGAGCTGCTCGATCGGCTCGACGCCGGCGAAGGAGGGGAAGCATGAACGTGGAGCATGTCAGGATCCTGCAGGGCCGGCTCGGCGTCGCCGCCGACGGCGGGCTTGGCCGGGTCACTTATGGCGCGC
>DASVRK010000104.1:0-6939 GCA_036388655.1 Allosphingosinicella sp.
GGTCTGTGGCAGCATTCAAGAATGACAGAGCATCTCAAATTCCGGCATCACTGGACCTTCTGCATCGCGGCGCTCGGCCTGTGGGTCGCCTATGGCTGGCCCGTCTACAAGGAGTTCTCGGCCGGCGGCACGATCCGCGACGTCCATGTGTCGCCTTTCTGGTTCGTCCCGTTCGGGGTGATGGGAGCGGCCGTGCTTGCCGCCATGGTCCTGAAACTGCGGCCGAGCCTGCACTGGGCCGTGCTGTCCGTCCAGCTTGCCGCGGTCGTCGCGATGACGGTCATCGTCCCCTGGGCGGGGATGTCGTCATTCCTCGTCATCATCGCGTGGCAGGTCGGCATGTCGACGGGGCCCGTCAAAGCGGTGAGCTGGGTCGCCTTTCAGAATCTGGTGATCGTCGGCACGCTCGCGCAGGCCCTCAATCCCGATCTGTGCTGGGTCCTCACCAAGTCCGGCGCGCTGCAGCTCTTGTTCCTTTTCACGGCGCAGGCGCTGCGACGGGAGGCGGAAACCGGGCGCGCGCTCGCCCAGACCAACCGGGAGCTTCGGTCCGCGCAGGCCATCATCGCGAACACGGCCCGCAGCGCGGAGCGCCTGCGCATCTCGCGCGACCTGCACGATGCCTGGGGCCATGAGCTGACCGCGCTCGGCCTGCAGCTCGAAATCGCCAGCCATGTGACCGAGCCCGCCAAGGCCAACGCGCATGTGCTGCAGGCGAAGGGCCTCGCCAGCGCCCTGCTCGGCAAGGTCCGCGACGTGGTCTCGACGCTGCGCGATGCCGAACGCTGCGATCTGAAGGAATCGTTGCAGGCGCTGGCGCAAAGCGTTCCCACGCCGGCGATCCATGTCGAGATCGCGCCCGAAGTGCGGGTCAGCCCTGACCAGGCGCACGCGCTGATGCGGTGCGCGCAGGAAGCCGTGACCAACACCGTCCGGCACGCCGAAGCGGACAATTTGTGGCTTCAGGTGACCCGGGACGGCGAAGGCGTTCGCCTTATCGCCCGCAACGACGGCAAGGCCCGGCCCGCCGCGTCCGCTCCCGGCTCCGGCCTTCTCGGGATGCGTGAGCGGGTGGAGGCTCTCGGCGGCAAGCTGGCGGTGCAGGCCGGCGCCGGGCTCGGCTTCACGGTCGAGGCCTGGCTGCCTTCGCGGGCGCCGCGGACCACATGATCCGGCCCGCATGATCAGGGTCGTTCTCGTCGACGACCAGATGTTGGTCCGCCAGGGCGTGCGCGGCCTGCTCGAGCTGGTGCCCGACATCGAAGTGGTGGGCGAGGCGAGCGACGGCGAGGAGGCGCTGGTCATAGTGCCGGAGCTGAAGCCCGATGTGCTGCTCCTCGACATCCGCATGCCCCGGCTCAGCGGCATCGCCGTGCTCGAGGCGCTGCGCGACGCCGGCACGCTGCCGCCGACCCTCGTCCTCACCACCTTCGACGACGGCGACGCCGCGATCGCGGCGATCAAGGCCGGCGCCAAGGGCCTGATGCTGAAGGACGTCTCGCTCCAGGACCTCGCCCAGGCGATCCGCGCGCTGGCCGACAACAAGACGGCGTTCCAACCGGCCATGACCGAGAGCCTGATGTCGGCGATCCGCCGCGGCCCGTCGGATTCGTCCGACAGCTACGTCGCCGAGTCGCTGACCGTCCGCGAGCGCGAGGTGCTGCATCTGATCTGCGCCGGCTACAGCAACAAGGAAATCGCGGACCTGCTCGCGCTGGCCGAGGGCACGGTGAAGAACCACGTCTCCAACCTGCTCCTGAAGCTCGACGCCCGCGACCGGACCCGGGCGGCGCTCAAGGCGCTGCAGCAGGGCCATCTCGGCTAAGCGCCGGAGCGCCTTCGCCGGGGCACGCTCACGCTGAAAAAAAGGGGCTCCCGAAGGAGCCCCCTGAAGTTCCCGAGATCGCGGCCGGTCAGGCGCCGACGTGGACGATCACTTCGTGCGTCAGCACCAGCTCCGAACCTTCATAGGCGCTGATCCGGACGTTGAACTCGGCCGGGCCGAAGCCGTAATGCTGGGTCCCGGGCGTGGCCGGGTCGGTGTCCACGAAGGCGACGTTGAACGAATTCTGGAAGGTCGATCCGTTGCCGAGATCGGTGTCGAGCGGCGCGTCGGACGAATAGATGGTGACGAAATTCTCGCCCGCGCTCGGGTCGATGTCGAGCTCGACGACATAGGTGAAGTCCGTGTCCGGGCTGTAATCGGTGGCGGCGAAGTCGAAATTCCACTCGGCCCGGTTTGGGCTGCCGGCCTGCGGCCCGGCCGCGACATTGTAATGGGCAATGCCGTCGGGGCCGATCGAGGCTTCGGCATATTCGTCGCCGCCGCGATGCTTGACCTTGAGCCCGAGCTCGACCTGCGCGCCTTCGTGGCGGACGAGGTTCCAGTCGTCGACCGGATTGCCGTTGCCGTAATACATGCTGTTCGGCGCCGCCGCATCGCGGGCGAGCGGGTCGATCAGCCCATTATAGCTGCGGTCGATATAATCGGGCCGGTCCCAGCCGTGATCGTAATCGAAGGCGCGGATCGCGTCGTGGATCGCGCCGCCGACGCGCGGCTCGTTGCCGTCATAATAAGGCCGGTCCTGATACTCGTCCGGGGCGAGCGCGAGCAGCTCGGCCTCGAGCGCGCCGCTGAAGCGGTCCTCGATCGCCGCCGTGGTGATATTGCCGAGCAGGTTGTCGTGCATCGACTGCTCGCGCTGCGGGATGCCGTTGGAATTGCTGTCGGACGTATATTTGGCGGTGATGAAGGTGAGCGGCTCGCCGCCGGCTTCGAGATATTCGGCATATTCCAGCCCAAGCCGCGCGAACGTCTCGTTGAGCGGCAAATTGTAGTAATTGTTGCCCGCGACATAGGCGTCATCGAGATAATCCCACAGCACCTTGAAGGTGTCGGCGGCGCTGCCGTTGATGAGCAGATGCTCGGCCGTATATTCGATGCCGTGGGTCGAGATCATCTCGCCGATCAGCGAATCGAGATTGGGGCTGACCTCGAACGGGCCGCCCGGGCCGGCTTCGGTGAAGCTCACCCCGTTGACTGCTACCGGGCCGCCGAGCGAGGCGCCGTCGGCGAAGCTGAACGAGGTGATCGAGGCATATTCGGCCGCGCTCATCACATAGGAATGGCCGCCGTCGACCTGGATCTTGACGTTGCCGGACGGGAGATAGTCGATCGAATACTCGCCGGGCTGCGCGAAATGCAGGTTGGTGCCGGTGACGACGACGGTCGCTTTGGAAATCGGCTTGGGCATGATTGGTCTTCCCCCACTTGGAGCTGCTGGAATGTAAGCGGACAGGCGACGCGGCTCCCCCCGGGGCCGACTCGTCGCGAAAGGTGGATCGAGCGCGCATATTGACGCCGCAAGGCCGGGCCGAGTCAAGCGGCCGTCCCGGATCGGGAGCTGGCGGCGGCTAAAAATCCTCGTGCCGTCCCGGCAAGACAAACCGCCCCCCGCAACTTGCCGCCCTGAGCCCGAAACCTTGAGCTATGTTAGGCGCGAGCGTTGGTCGCGGGAATTGCGGCCTTGGTCAGCTTGATCGCCGGGGCCGGAACTTTGGTCGATCAAAGGCATAGCCCAGTCCCAATCCTGTTAGGCCGGCGCGCAGAACAAGGCCGGCCGCTCGGACCGGTGAGCCGAAACAGGGGAAGATCGCGCCATGGCCGTCATCGAATATAGCTTCGAAATCGTCGACACGCTGGACCTCACCGGCCTTTCCTCGGTCAGCGGGGCCGAGCTGCTCATGGATCCCACCACCTTCCTGGACGCCGGCCTGGTGGTCGCCGGCGAAGGCGCGACCGGAAGCTCGTCGCTGATCCTCGACATGGACGGCGGCTTTGTAACTCAGGCGGGCGGATTGACCGGGACCGGCCCGGCGACGGCCGCATCCCTGGCCGGTTTCGTCACGGCGGTGGATGCCGGAAGCGACATCGCCTTCGAAGTGCGTAGCAATGCCGGCGAGCTCATCGTCCCCACCACCTTGGTGGGGGAAGAGGCGAACGTCAGCGACGTCGATGTCGAAATGCTCAACGACGGCTTTGCGCTCGTCTACCAGATGCGCTTTTCGGACACCGACAACGACATCCGGGTCAGCATCCGCGATGCCGACGGCGGCGAAGTGAAGACGTTCAGCGTCGACGCCACCGGCGCCAACGACCAGGCCCCGACCATCGCCCAGACCTCCGGCGGCGGCTTCGTGGTGGCGTGGCACCGGGTCGTCGGCAACGACACCCAGATGTGGTACGCGCTCTACGACGCCGACGGCGCGGTGGAGAAGGGGCCGACGCTGCTCGATGCGGCCGGCACGATCAACCGCAACGCCTGCGCCATCAGCCTCGACAACGGCAATTTCGCGATCGCCTATGAAGACAATGGCTGGGCGCCCAGCGGCAACGATATCGACATCACCTATTCGAGGTTCGACCAAAACGGCGTCGAGCTCGAAACCGCGGACGTTTCCAAGAATGGCGTCGACGATACCGGGCCGAGCCTCACCCGCTTGCGCAACGGGATGATCGTGGTCGGCTCCGCCACCGAAGGGGCGGGCAGTAGCGACGCCAGCTGGACGCTGATCAATGGGTTCGACGGGGCGGTGCTCGCCAGCCAGACATTGGAAACCGTGGCCGATGAAAGCGGGATGGTGGTGACGACGGCCGGCATGAGTCGCTTCGCCGCTCTGTTCAACGACGTCGCCGCGGGTTCGGCATCTGGGCGAATGGTCCAGCCGGTGCGCACCACGACCGGGAGCGACGACGACGAATCCCTGTTCGGCGATTGGCTGGTGGACGTGGTGCATGGCGGCGGCGGAGCGGACTATATTGGCGGCGGCGGCGGTGCGGACCGGCTGTTCGGCCAGGGCGGCGACGACCGCTTCATTCTCTCGGGCGAGCTCGCCGCCGGCACAATCGTCCACGGCGGAGCGGGCACCGACACCGTCGCGGCGGGAACCGGGGTCGGCGACTTCCGGCGCGCGCAATTGGTTTCGATCGAGAAACTCAGCATCGAAGGTTACCAGATGGTGGCGATCGACACCCCGGCCACCGCGATCATCGCGGCCGCCCAGGTCGGCGACCAATTGTCGGACAATCTAGTCGTCAAGGCCGTGTCGATGGCCGCCGAAACCCTGAAAGTAGTCTTGGGATCGGCCAGTTCGGTCGATCTCTCCGGCTTTACGTTCGAGGGTTTCGACGGGCAGAAGGACGGCGTCGTCATCATCGGCGGCAACCAGGCGAACACGATCCTCGGGTCGGCCATCGCCGACAGCATCAGCGGCGGCGGCGGCAAGGACCTGCTGCGCGGCGGCGGCGGCATCGATCTCGTTCGGGGCGGCGCCGGCGACGACATCTTCATCGTCGATGCCGCCGGCGAGGCCCGCGAGGCCGCCGACCAGGGCCGCGACACGGTGCGCGCCGCGATCGATTACACGCTCGGCGCCAATCTCGAGCGGCTGCAGCTGCTCGGCGGCGGCGATCTCGACGGCAAGGGCAATGCGCTGGGCAACGAGCTTTACGGCAATGGCGGCGCCAATCTGCTGTCCGGCGGCCTCGGCCGCGACCTGCTCAACGGCCGCGGCGGCGTCGACGACCTTCGCGGCGGCGCCGGCAACGACGTCTATCTGGTCAACGCCGCCGGCGAGGCACGCGAGAAAGCGGGCGAGGGCGTCGATACGGTGCGGTCCTCGGTGAGCTACACGCTCGGCGCCAATCTCGAGCGCCTGCAATTGCTCGGCGGCGTCGACACCGACGCCAAGGGCAATGCCATGGCCAACCGCCTCACCGGCAATGGCGGCGACAATGTGCTGAACGGCGCCGGCGGCAACGACCGCATGGCCGGCGGCGGCGGCGAGGACGGCTTCCTGTTCAACAGCGCGCTCGGCGCCGGCAATGTCGACATGATCCTCGATTTCGACACCGCCGACGACAGCATCCGGCTCGACGACGCGATCTTCGCCGGCCTCACCAATGCCGGCCGCGCCGCCGCCTTCCACGTTGGCAAGACCGCGGCCGACGCGTCCGACCGGATCATCTACAATCCCGAGACCGGCGCATTGTTCTTCGACGCCGACGGCAAGGGCGGCGCCGCCCAGATCCGCTTCGCCACCCTCGACGCCGGGTTGGAGCTCACCGCCGCCGACATCATCATCGTGTGACGCCGCTCTTCACGCCCGCGCGCCGGCCCGATAGAGCTGGCGGGGGACGTGAGGAGAGCGTGATGCGTGGATTGATATTGGCCGCCCTGCTGGCGACGACCGCCGCCTGCACCGGAGAGAAAAGCGGCGAGGCCCCGGCGGCGGCCGGCGACAGCTACGACATGGCCGCCTCGCGCGCCAAGATCGCGCGCATTGCCATGCAGCCGGACACCAGCTTCCTCAACGCCGAGGAGCGGCAGGTCGTCAACCTGCTGATCCAGGCGGCCGAGCTGATGAATCCCATCTACCAGCGCCAGCGCTTCGCCCGCAATCCGGAGATCCGGGCCGAGATCGAGCGCTCCGGCAACAAGCAGCTGCTCGACATGTACGACCTCCATTTCGGCCCGTGGGACACGCTCGCCGAGAACCACCCGTTCCACGGCGCCGCGGCGATGCCGCCGGGCGCCGGCTTCTATCCGGAGGATCTCACCAAGGAGGCGTTCGAAGCCTATCTCGCCGCCCACCCGAACGAGCGCGAGGCGCTGACCAGCCCCTATACGGTGGTCAAACGGCAGGGCGACCGGCTGGTCGCGGTGCCTTACAGCCAGGAATATAAGCAGTGGCTGGAGCCGGCCGCCAAGCTGCTCGAACAGGCCGCGGCGAAAACCAGCAATGCCAGCCTGAAGAAATTCCTCAGCTTGCGGGCAAAGGCCTTCCGCACCGACGATTATTTCGAATCCGAGCTGGCCTGGATGGACTTGAAGGACACGCCGATCGAGGTCGCGATCGGGCCTTACGAGGTCTACACCG
>DASVRK010000105.1:0-5514 GCA_036388655.1 Allosphingosinicella sp.
GGCGATCGTCGGCATCGCGGTGCACAAGCTTATCGAGAAGCCGGCCATGGAGCTGGTCAACCGCGCGATGCGGCGGCGCCGGCCGACCCTCGCCGCGACTTGAGTCCCGCCCAGGCGGGGCTCAGTCGGCAGGATAGCCGAAGGCCGCCAGGATCGGGCCCCACTCGCGATTGACCCGCTCCGCGATCGAACGCGGAAGTTCCGATCGCCACGCGTCGGCTTTGCCGCGCCGCAAGGTCGGCGTCGCCTTGGCGGCGCTGGCGGCGAAGCGGTCGAGCTCCTCCGTCGGGAGCCCGCAATGATCCGCAATCCGCCGCAACGCCTCCAGCTTCGCGGTCGCGGTTCCGCCGCCGCGCTCGCCGACCAGCTCCTCGAACTTCACGGTCAGCGTGGTGGGGCTCCTGGTCCAAGGTATATGCCCGGCCAGCAAATGCTCGACCGGGAGCACGAACGGATCGCCCGCATGGCCGTCGAGCAGGAAGTGGTAGCGCGCCTCGTCGGTGGCGAAGTTTTCGGCGAGGTGGGCATTGAGCCAATGGCGCTTCAGCCCGAGCGTATAATGGAGCCTCGAGACCAGGATGGCGCGGGGGTCGCGCGCCATGAAGATGGTCCGCACGCCCTGCTCGGCGAGCAGCCGCTCCAGCTCCTCCGACCAGAATAAATGGGCGGTGAAATATTGCCCGCCGCGGACGGTGCCGATCTCGCGGGCGATCTTGGCGATGTCGAACCGGCCATGCGCTTCCGGGGTGCGCGGACCCGGCAGCCTCAATTTCTGGTTCATGAGGTGCAGGCGGGAATTCTGGAGCGACCGGAAATTGTCGAGCTCGGCAGCCAGCAAATGGGTTCCCGCCTTGGGGATGCTGTTCACGAAGATCCGCGGCCCCGATCGCCACAGCTGCGCGCGGGCATAAGCGCGATAGCCGCCCAGCAGCAAAGCCCTGAGCGCCGCATTCTGCACGAAATGCTTGGACATCAGCGCTGCCGCCCCGCCAGGATCGCGCGGTTCGCGATCACTTGCGTCACCAGCAGCGAGACGGCCACGCACAATGTCGCGATGGCCGCGCCGGTGGCGCCCATGGTCGGCACCAGCAGGAAGTTGAGCGCGACGTGGAGCGCGAGACCGGCAAGGTTGATACCGCCGAACACACGCTCGCGCCCGCCCATGGTGAGCAGGCCGCCGAACGGAATGGCGAGGCTGGTGGCGAGCTGCCCCACCGCCAGCAGCGCCAGCGTCGGCGCCGCCGGCGCGAATGCCTCCCCGAACAGGCTGGTCATCACCAGCTCCGGGAACAGCACCAGCGCTAGCGAAAATGGCAAAGCGGTGACGGCGGCGAACAGCAAAGCGCCGCCGAGCAGCCGCCGCACCTGCCGGTGCCGCTCATGGGCGAAGGCCTCGCTGAACAAAGGCGTGACGACGCTCATCATCACCACCTGCGGGAAGGTCAGCACGTAGGTGATCCGGAACGCGGCGCCGTAAAGGCCGACCTCGTGCATGTTCGACAACGGCGCCAGCATCAGCACGTCGGTCTTGTTCATGAAGATGCGCGACGACAGGCCGACCAGGATCGGCAGCGCGATCGCCATCCAGGCGCGGAACTCGAACCGCCGCTCGGCCCCTGCCAGCTCGGGTGGCAGCCGCCGCCGGAACACGATGGTGGTGACGACGACGCCGACCACGATCATCGCGCCGAAGAAGAGCACGGCCTCGCCGAGCACCTGGCCGCCGCCCAGGGCGAGCAGCACAGCGACGGTGAGGATCGCGCCGAACCCCTGATCGAACAGCAGCCCCATGCCCGGCAGCCGCACCGCGGCCAGCTGCTGGCGCCTGAGGATCGCCAGCGCGAACGGCACCGTGAGGAGGGCGCCGAGCAGGAAGCCTTCGCTCAGCTTCGGGAATAGCAAGCTTAGCGCCGCGAGGATCAGGGCCGCGCCGAGGCTGGCGGTGAACACCACCGCATCGCCCATGTCGCGCAGCCCCTTGAGCCGCGGCCAGTCGCGGTCGCGCAGCAGCGGCGGGATCATCCGGTTCATGAGTTGCGGCCAGCCGAGCACCGCGATCTGCGCCGCCAGCAGCGCCATGCCGGTCGCGAAGGTGAAGGTGCCGTAGCCGGACGGGCCGAGCTGGCGCGCGAGCACCACCGCCAGCACCAGCAGGCTGCCGCGCGCCGCGATCGCCGCCGCCATCGACCAGACCAGGCGCCGCCCCGCCTGCGATCGGAAGCGGCCGCGGACGTGGCCGATTATCGCCGCCGCGGCGTTCATACCAAGGCCATCAGCCTGTCATATTGGCGGCGCGCCTTGGCCTTCAGCCGGTCGAGGGAAGGGTGCTCGAACACCTGGGCGATCTCGCGCCGCTTTTTCTCCTTCTCCGCATGGGGGAAGTTCATCCGAAGCTTGAGGCTGGTGCCGCGCGCCAGCTCGCGCTGCCGCAACCGCTCGGCCATCGCGTCGAACAGCCGTTGCTGCGATTCCTCATTATGGGTGAAGAGCTTGTAGTCGGTGCCGAAGCGGTCGTTCAGCCGCTTCATCGACTTGCCGAAATCGCTCGTCACTTCCTCGAACGGCGCCACCACGAAGCTGTCGCTGATCGTGAGCAAGGGCCGGTGGAAGTGGATGTAGAAGCGCAGCGCCCGTTCGGCATTATAGGCCTGCTCGTTGAACACCACATAGGACAGCGCCGCCGCGACCGGGTCGCGGAGCAGCAGCATGGCCGGGATCTTGTATTTGCGCGCGAGGCCGAACTGGGCCGGCGAATGGAAATGGGTGGCGATCGAGACCGGCCGGTCCTGGCTCGCCGCGAAGGCGTCGGTGGCGAAGGTGTTGGCCGACCGCACATAGCCTTCGATGACGACGTCGTCGCCCGGCTCGGCGACCTTGCGGTCGCCCAGATGCCGTTGCATCGGCTTCACCCAGCGCCGGTGCTTCCAGGCCGTGCCCAGCACCCACGGGCTGTTCCGCATGAGCATTCTCATGTCGTACAATGGCATCATGGGCAAAGGACTCCGGATATTGGTGGCGTGTTGACGTGGGCGCGGGCGAGGGGAGGCGGGCTAAAGCTCCGCCGGCATCCCGGCGCCGGCGGATACCGCTTCGGGGCGCCCCCGGTCCAGCTGGTCCATGATGAACCTGGCGGTCGCCGGCTGGACCTCGATTTTCGCCTTTTCGGGCGGCGGCAGGATCGATCGCCGCGCCCGCTCGCGAAACGAGCGCGGCAGCCTCGGCTTGATGACATGCTGGTAGAGGTCTGAATAGACCAGGGACCGCAGCACCGGGTTGGCGATGTGCTTCTGCTCGTCGGCGGAATTGGAGACGGATTGGGGGTCGATGTCCCTGATCCGGGCCGGGTCCACCCCGATGAATTCGAGCACCCGCGCCAGCGTGGCCACCCGGTCGGCCGAATAGCTTTCGAGGTCGAGCTGGAGCAGCCGTTCGCGGCCGAACGCCTCGGCCCACGGCGCGATCTGCCAGTCGTAGCGGCCGAAGTCGATGAACCGCCCGTGGCGGCGCACGGCTTCGTCGAACGGCTCCGCGACCAGCCCGTGCTGCTTTTCATGCTTATACTGGCTGAGCGCGCGCGAGACCGGGTCGCGCCGCATGTAGATGATCTTGAGGTCCGCGCCGCACACCCGCTTCGCCTTGGCGGCGACGCCCTCGTGCAGCGGCCGCTTGGTGTAGGCGGTCGACGCCTCGCCGCAAATCTGGCCTTGGGTCGCGGCCCGGAAATGCGCCGCATAGGCGGCCCGCGCCGCCTCCGGATCCTCGTGCCGGACCAGTATTTCCGGCTCCTTCGGCTCAGGGAGGCAAAGGTCCGGATGTTTGGACAGATCATGGTATAAGGTGGTGGTGCCGCCTTTCATGGCGCCCACGATCAAGAAACCCGGCCTGCTCAATTCCCCACCTTCCGCGTCCGCGCGATGCCGGCCTTTCCCGGCGGCGCGGCTGTAGCCGACAACGCTTCTTGCGGCAACGTTCGCGTCCCGGCGACAGTCAGGAGGCGGGGCGGCCGATGCGAACCAGCACCCCATCCGGGTCGCTGACCGCGAATTCGTACATGCCCCAGGGCTTCACCGCCGGCGTGTCAGGCTCGATGATGAGGTCGCGAACCCGGTCCGCCACGCGATCGACGTCCTCGGCATAGAGATAGAGGCCGCCGGCGTTGCGCTCGGGGATCACCGAGCCCGGCTCGGCCGCGCGCAAATGCAAATGCCAGCCGCGCCCGTCGTCGAGGATGCGGTAATCGCCATGATCGGCGGCCAGGGCAAACCCCAGCCGCTCGTAAAATGCCTGGCTTACCGCGAGATCATTGCAGGGAAGGATCGCCACCGCCTTGCGGTCGAGCGCCATGCGCACCTCCGTTCGTTGCGCCGTGGGTCGCACGCGGTGCCGGTGCCCGCAAGGCGCTTGTCGGAACGTGTCTTTCACTGCCGGGTTGGGCCGGAAGCGAAGCCGTAGCTTGCAGCACGGCCGGGGTGGGAGTTTCGCCAATTGTTCGGCTTCGAGGCCTATCATATTCTGCTCGCGGCGCTGGGCATCAGCATCGTGCTGGCCTTCTGGCTTCCCCGCTTCGTTTCGGGGCGCGAGCCGGCGACGTCGGCGCTCCTCATCGGCGCCGGCCTGGTGTCGTTCGCCTTCGTACCGGGAATGCCGGCCGCGCTCGATCCGGTGGTCTCGCCGCGTATCTGGGAGATTGCGAGCGAGCTCTGCGTGATCATCGGCCTGTTCGGCACCGGCCTCAGGATCGACCGATTCGTCGAGCGCGGCAAGTGGATGCCGACCGCGCGCCTGCTGGTCGTGGCCATGCCGCTGACCATCATCCTGCTGGCTCTGTTCGGCTGGGCGGTCGCCGGCATGACGCTGGCCGGCAGTCTGCTGCTCGGCGCGATCCTCGCCCCGACCGACCCCGTTCTGGCCGGCGACGTCCAGGTCGGACCCCCGCATGAAGGCGGCGAGCATCCGGTTCGCTACGCCCTCACCACCGAGGCGGGGCTGAACGACGGCCTCGCCTTCCCGTTCGTCCATCTCGGCGTGCTGGTCGCGACGGCCGGGGGCTTGAGCTTCGCCCTTGCCGGCGAGTGGCTGCTGCGCGACCTCATCTACCGCGTCGCGGCCGGGGCCGCCGGCGGAGCGGCGACCGGCTGGATCCTCGGCAAGGTCCTGTTCGATTGGCCGCGCGAGAATGCGCTTTCGAAGACCGGCTCGGGCGTGGTCGCGCTCGCCGGCGTGCTGCTCGCTTATGGGCTTACCGAGGTGGCCGAAGGCTACGGCTTCATCGCCGCCTTCACCGCCGGCTACACGCTTCGCCGTTCGGAGACGCACCACCGCTTCCACCGCCGGCTCCACGATTTTTCCGAATCGATCGAGCATGCGCTGACCGCGATGATCCTGGTGGGGCTGGGCGCGGCGATGCCGATGCTGTGGCCGCATCTCGATTGGAGCCACGTCTCGATCGCTTTGATGCTTGTATTCATTATCCGCCCGCTCGCCGCCTGGGGCTCGCTGCGCGGTACGCCGCTG
>DASVRK010000106.1:0-16950 GCA_036388655.1 Allosphingosinicella sp.
GCGGCAGCCCTTTTCCAACCGCTACGGCCTCGCTTATGCGACGCTGCGCGGGGAATGGCGCGGCTATCGCCTGACCAGCGCCTTCAGCCTGGTCGGCCAGGACCTTGATGAATCGTTCGACGCGACCCTGCCCGAAGGACCAACCGAGCTGTTCCGGCAGCGCAACCGGCTCGAAATGGTCTCGCTGGAAACCCGCATCGCGCGCGAAGCGCAAGGCGGCGGCTGGCTGGCCGGGCTAAGCCTTCTCGCCAACCGGACCGAGCTCGACCGCGCGGTCTTGCCGCCTGGCCGCCTGCTCGCGCTGCCGGGGGTCGCCAACCGGCTCGCCGAGCAGACCCTGTTCGCCGAGGCGACCCGGCCGCTGTGGAGCGGCCTCAGCCTGACGCTCGGCGCCCGCCTCAGCCATGTGAGCTTCACCGGCTCCGCGACCGAGCCGCAGGGGCCGGCGCCCGATGGGATAGGCCGCATCGAGGGCGACGAGTGGCGCCTGCTGCCGGCGGCGGCGCTCGGCGCCAGCCTCGGGAGCGACCTTCGCCTGTACCTTCGCTATCAGGAGAGCTTCCGGCCGGGCGGCGCGATCGTCCGCACCAACGCCGCCCAGCGGCTGGAGAGCGACCGCATCCAGGCCTGGGAGGCCGGCCTGCGGTTCGGCCATGGCCGATCGGCGCGGCTAAGCGGCGCCGTCTCGGCAAGCTATTCGCGCTGGAACAACGTGCAGGCCGACCTCATCGACACGACCGGCCTCCCCACCACCGCCAACCTCGGCGACGGCGAGATCTGGACGCTGGACGGCCGGCTCGAATGGCGGGCGACGCCGGCGCTTCGGCTCGGCGTGGCCGCGGTGGTGAGCCGCAGCCGGGTCAGCAACCCCGATCCCGGCATCATCTTCATCGAGGACGAACCGCTCCCCAACGTGCCGGACCTCACCGCCACCGCCAGCGTCGACTATCGCCGCCCGCTCGGCGCCTCGCGCCAGCTCGAGCTCTCCGCCCGCGCCCGCTATGTCGGCAAATCGACGCTCGGCATCGGCCCGATCCTGGAGCGCGCCCAAGGCGATTATGTCGACACGTCTCTTGAAGCGCGAATCACCGGCGGCCGCTGGATATGGTTCGTCGCCGGCACCAATCTGCTGAACACCGAGGGCAACCGGTTCGCGCTCGGATCGGTGCTGACCCTGGTCAGCGAAGACCAGGTGACGCCGCTGAGGCCGCTCACGGTCCGCGTCGGCGTGGAGACGCGCTTCTAAGCGCGCGCGGCGCTCACGCAGGCGAACTCGCCCTGGCTCGATCGAGCTTGCCGCCCATCACCCACCGGCCGAACAGGCCGCTGGGGCGGGCCAGCTGGCGGGCCATGAAGCGAGTGAACAGCATTGCGAATCAATCTTCCCGGATCTCGTCCCGATCGCGGCTGATCGCGGCCGGCGACGGACTAGTTGCTCGCCGGGCCTTCAATCAAGATAGGGCGCGGCGTTGGCGGCGATGGTGCGGAACTCGGCTTCGTCCAGCGGAAGCCGCGAGAAGGCCGCCCAGGCCTCGGCCGGCGGCATCGCGTTCAGTCCGTCGCGGTCGGTGCCGAACAGTATCCGGCGGACGCCGAGCTCGCGGATTCTCCGCGCGATCAGGGCGAGCTGCTCGGGGGTCTCACGACCGGTCACGATAGCGGCGACGTCGAAATAGAGGTTCCTCGCCTGAGGGCTGCCCGCCGCAATGGCTGCGGCGAAGGGGGTGAGCGCCTCGTCCGGCCCATAGGCCCCGCCGCCGCCGGCCAGATGCATGACCTGCACGGCGACGTCGGGCGCCATCGGCAGGATATCGGCGAGGAAGATGGCGGCGTCGGCGCTGCCGTAGCGGGGGCCGTTCCAGAGATGGATCGCGATCGCCAGCTTGGCCGCGTCGGCGGCGCGGAACACCCCGGCCAGCCGCTCGACATGGTCGCGATTGCGCAGGTCGACGCCCGAATTCCCCAGGTGGAGCTTGATCCCCCTCACCTGCTCGATGCGGCCACAGCGGCTTATTTCCGCCAGCGCATGGTCCTTGAGCGGGTTGACGCCGCAAAAGGCGACGAGGCGCCCGGGATATTGCGCGACTTGCCGGACGATCCAGTCATTTTGCGCGCTCACCAACGCGGCCTCGCGAGGGTATGGCTTCGGGAGCAGCGGGCTGGCGAAGAAGTAGCCCGGCGAATGGACGACGCCGCGGCGAACGCCGGCGGCGTCCATTTCCGCCACCAATTGCTGCGCAAACGTCGCGCGCGGGGTCGGCGGGGCCCGCTCGGACCAGCTTTCGGCGGCGATCAGCCACCCGGCGCCTTCCTTTGTGAGGCTGAGGTGGAAGGTCCGTACCGGCCGCGCCGCCTCGCCTTCGCCGCGCACGATGAGGCCGGCGACGTGCGCGCCCTGCCCGACCAGCGAATAGCTTACCGGCACCAGGCGGGAACCTCGCTGGGCACCGCCGAGAAAGGCCTGGATCGCCGCCCGCCCCCGCACCCAGGTCGGACCCCGTATGTCGAGGATGATCGCATCGCGCGTGTAAAGATCGCGGGACGGTTGCTCGGTCCTGGCCCGCAACAGGGAGGCGAGCTCTTGTGGAAGCGCAACCGGCGGCAGCAGCGGCGGCACCAGGATCGCGGCCGCCTCCGGGGTAAGCAGGTGCAAATGGTGATCGACCGCGGGAGCCGGGATCCGAGCCGGAGCGGCGCTCGGCCGGGACGGCGGCGCGGTCCCGGGCTGTGCCGCCGCAAGCGCGGCGGAAGCGAGCGACAGCAGAGCCGCCCCGATAGGGAACCTCATCTCACTACCCCCTGTTTTTGCTCGATGCAGGCGAAAAGACGATGACAATCCGCCAGAAGCTGATAGTCTTTGTCATATGATAGAGACTGTCAGTTTAGATCGGCAGCGTCAACAGGACCTGCCGCTGCGCGCCAGAAAAAAGCTCGACTCGATGCGGCGCGCCCAGGCGGCCGCGATCCGGCTGTTCGCCAGGCGGGGCTTTGGCGGAGTGTCGATGGAGGAGGTGGCGGCGGCGTCCGATGTGTCGCCGGCCTCGCTCTACCGCTATTTCGGGACCAAGGAAAATCTGATCATCTGGGACGAGGATGACGATCCGCTGTTCGACCGCGTCGCGCGGCATCTGCGGACCATGCCGCCGCTGCAGGCGTTCGCCGCCGCCATCGTCGAGGCGCTGGGCCCGTCCTTCGAGACCGGACGGGAGGCCCGAAGCGGCCGCCTGCGGCTGATCTTCCGGGAGCCCGCCTTGCGATCGGCGTTCCGCGAAAATGGCCGCCTGCTGGCGCAGGGCCTCGCCAGGGTATTCGCCAGCGGCAGGGCGGCGGCGGCGCCCTCGCTGGGCGATCTGGCGCTCGCAGCGGCCGCCGCGGCGATCCTCGAGGTCGCCGTCGAGCGATGGGCGACCGGCGGCGCCGAGACCCGCCTCGCCCAGATAATAAGCGAGGCCTTCGAATGCCTCGCCTAGCCCCCCGGTCCGGCGCGATGCGGCTGTTGCGGCGGGCGGCGGCGGTGCTGTTGCTGCTGTTGCTGCTCGCCGCCCTTCTGCTGGCGGTCGAGTTCGGCCTGCGTCGGCCCTACACGCCTGCCCTCCCCGACGAGCCCCCGGCAAACGCGATCGCCTCGCTGGAGCAGCTTCCGATCCGCGGGGTTCCCCAATCGGTGCTGATCCGCGGCCGCGACCGCACCAAGCCGATCCTGCTTTTCCTGCACGGCGGGCCGGGAATGCCGGTGATGTTCCTCGGCCACGCCTTCCAGCGCGGCCTTGAGCGCGACTTCGTGGTGGTCCACTGGGACCGGCGCGGCGCCGGCCGCTCCTACGATTCCTGGACGCCCGAAGCATCGTCGGTTCGCGCGACCCTCGACGATCTGCACGCGCTGACGGCGCAGCTGAAGCGGCGGTTCCGGCAGGACCGGGTCTATCTGGTCGGCCACAGCTGGGGCACCTATCTCGGCCTGCTCGCGGTTCACGAACGGCCCGACCTGTTCTCGGCCTATATCGGCACCGGTCAGATGGCGGCCGATCCCGAGCGCGTGCGGGCCGCGCGACAGGCTTTCTTCGAGCGCGAGGCGCGGGCGAGGGGCGACGAGGAGATGCTCGGGCGGCTGGCTGCCGGGGGCGAGATCACCGAAGACGATCTGTTCCGCTACGGCGCCGAGCTGCGCGGCGCGGAAAGCTTCTGGCCGATCCTCATGCTCGGCCTCAGGGCGCCGGAATATCGGCTGCGCGACGTCCTCAACGTGCCGAAGGGGTCGGAGCGCCTGCTCCGCACCATGCGCTACGACGTGATCCAGGGTCCGCTCGACCGCAACCTCGTCGAGTTTCGCGTCCCGATCTTCTTCTTCCTGGGCCGGCACGACTGGAACGAGCCCTCGACGCTCGCCGCCGATTACCTCCGGCGCATCCGCGCCCCCGACAAGGGCCTGGTGTGGTTCGAGCATGCGGCCCATTTCCCGTTCCTCGAGCAGCCGGAGCGGTTCCACGGCGCGATGTCGGCGCTCCACCGGCGGCTCACCGACCGGCGCCCACCCACGCCGTAAGGGGGCGGGCCCGACAGGATCGCGCCGACCTGGGCCGCTGGCCACGGGTGCCGTCATGTGCGATGACGCCAGCGGGGATTTCAACTGCCCATGATGCTTCGCCGGACGGGTTCGGAACCGGCGTGGCGTGTTCGAATGGGGGCCGGGATGACATTCACTTTGCAAGGCGACACGCTGGTCAATGGCACGAGCGCCGGCGACCAATACAATTCCTCCCTCGCCCGCCTCGGCGACGGCAGCTATGTCGTCGTCTGGCAGACCGGCGATGCGGCGCCCAACGCCCTCTTCGGACAGCTTCATGCATCAGACGGCACGGCGCTGGGGGGCGAGTTTCAGATTAACGCCGGCACCGGCGGGACCTATGTCGAACCGCGGGTCGCGGCGCTTTCGGGCGGCGGTTTCGCCGTGGTCTGGTCGAATTCCTCCGACCTCAGCTACCGCCTGTTCGAAGCGGACGGCACGCCTTTGGGCGGCGATCTCATCCTCACGACGGCCGACGAAATTGGCGGCTACGACTGGCAGATCGACGTCGCCCCGACCGACGACGGGCTCGTGGTGACCTTCCTGCGGCCCACCTATGGCGACATATTCTCGGTCGGACGCGCTTACCGGCAATGACGGCTCGAATGGCCTCGACGGGCGCGGCGGAGCGGACCGGCTGGAGGGCGCCGGCGGCAATGACCGCTATTTCGTCGATCATGCCGGCGACGAGATCGTCGAAGCCTCCGAGGGCGGCTCCGACGCGGTGTTCAGCAGCGTCAGCCATCAGCTTGCCGACGAGGTCGAAGCCCTGCGGCTGACCGGGGCCTCGGCGATCAACGGGAGCGGCAATGGCTCGGGCAATCGCCTGTTCGGCAATGCCGCCGCCAACCGGCTCGACGGCGGCGACAAGAGCGACGGCCTGTTCGGCGGCGCCGGCAACGACCTGCTGACCGGCGGCGCGGGCGCCGACCGCTTCTACTTCGACACCGCCCTCGACGCGGCCGCCAATGTCGACGCCATCAGCGACTTCGCCGACGGCGACAGGATCTTCCTCGCCCGCTCCATCTTCACCGAAATCGCCGCCGGCACGCTCGATCCCGGCGCCTTTTGCGCGGGAGCGGCCGCGGCGGACGATAGCGACCGCATCGTCTACGACGTTTCAACCGGTAACATCTTCTACGATGCCGATGGCAGCGGTTCGGGCGCGGCCATGCTGTTCGCGACGGTGGCGGTGGGCACCGAACTCGAAGCCGCGGACTTCATCGGCTACTGAGCGGGCGCCGCGGACCGGGCTCGCGCTGGCGGGCGGCGCAGGAATGCCGCCACGTCGCGCGCGAAGCGCTCCGGCGTCTCGACGAACATGAAGTGGCCGGCCTCCGGATATTCCAGCAGGCGTCCACGCGGTAGCTCCTTTACCAAGTCGCGCTGTGGCTCGATGGCCGTCTGATAGTCCCTGCCGCCGGCGATGATCAGCACCGGCGCCACCACATTGGCGGCGCGCGAGAACCGATATTGCAGATAGCCCTTCCGGAACAGCAAGCTGGCCGCCTCGCCGGTGGCGCCAAGGCCGCCGGCGGAATCGAGCTCGGTGACCCGCCGCGCGGTCGCCAGGTCCGGGAACAGGTTGCGGTGGGCAAAGGCGGTGGCCGCATCGCCGGTATAAGCGCTCATCGTGTTGCAGCGGGGGACGACGCCGGCGCGGATGCCCGCTGCGGCCCGCGCATAGGCTTCGGGGTCCTCGACCGCGAGCCGCTCGCACTGAAGGTCGATCGAACGCGTCAAATGCGCCGCCGCCGCCGCCAGCACCACGGCATGGGTTTGCCGAGGGTAGCGGGCGGCATATTCGAGCGCGAGCTGGGTGCCGAACGAATGGCCGAGCAGCGCGATCTTCGGCACGCCGAGGTGCCGGCGAAGCCGCTCGACATCCTCGACCATGATGTCGATCGAATAGTAAGACGGATCCTGGGGCCGGTCCGAACGGCCGCTCCCGCGCTGGTCCAGATAGACCAGGCGCTGCGTCTTTTCGAGCTCGGGTCCGCCGACCGCCTGAAAGGTCTGGCTCCCCTGCCCCGGCCCGCCATGGAGGAAGACCAGCGGAATGCCGCCGGACCGGCCCGCAACCCGATACCAGAGCCGAACACCGTTCACGACCACATGATGTTCGCCGGTGGCGATTGGCCTTGGGGCCGACGCGGCGGGCGTGCTCAAAGAAGCAAGGCAAGCCGCTGCTGCCAGCACGAATAGTCTCGTCATAGCTGTCCTCGTGTCGCGTATGTCCCATCCGGAGCACCCTATCGGATGCCTCAGGCGGCCTCGCGAAAAGCAGCGAAACGACACCGCCGTGCGGTGAAAGCTCCGCTGCCTCGGGCTAGATGACGCGGTCGCGCAGCAGCCGCGAGCCGGCGCGGCTGGTGCGGATCATCTCGCCGCTGTCCATGTGGACCAGCATCCGTCCGCCCCCCTCCGGCTCGACCCGGCTTATCCGGTCGACGTTGACCAGACACGAGCGGTGGACGCGGAGGAACCGCTCCCCCAGCCGCTCGTCGAGCGAGGCCAGGCTGATGCGCACGAGATGGGTGCCGGTGGGCGTGACGATCTCGGAATAATCGTCCGCGCCCCGGATGAGGATGATGCGGTCGGTGTCGAGCGGCCGGAGCTCCTCCTCGTGTTTGACGAACAGCCGCGGCGGCTGCGAGCTTGCGCTGCCGCCTTCGCGCTCCGGGGCCGGGATCGGACTCCGCTCGGCGAGCATTTCCGCGTGCACCGCCACGGTGATCGCCGCATAGACGGTGAGGCCCTGGAATAGCTGCCACGTCGCCGCCGGGCCGAGGAAGGGCCGCACGCTGAACTCGATGGCATTGCGCCCGGCGACCGCGCCGAGCAGGACCATCAGCAGCCAGAACCAGGCTATCGTGAAGACCAACCCCAGCGCCAGATGCCCGACCATTTTGGTGACAAGCGGCTTGTCGGCCATGCTCCGAATGACTTGCCGGCTGGCGAGCCCGAGCAAAGCGATAGGCACGACGTTCGCGAGCGCATTGGCGATCACCCGCGATAAAGGCCAATTGCCGGTAAGCGCCAGCACCAGGCTGTAGGCCACGAACAAAATGGCCAGCGCCGCGCCGTAGAAAACCCGCCGGCCCGGGCGGAAATCGCGGCGCAGGAAGGCGGGGAGAAGCACCCGCCGACTATGGCCGAATGCCGGCGGCGATCAACCTCCCCCGCAGGCCGGGTGCGGCTCCCCGCTTATGCGACCGCCTCCACCTCCCGCTCCGGCGCAGGCTCCGCCTCGGCACCGTCCGCCATTACGAAGGCGAGCAGCTCCGCGTTGAAGCGTTCGCGGTGGGTCACCGGCAATCCGTGCGGGGCGCCCTCATAGACGCTGAGCCGCGCGCCCTTCACAAGCCGAGCGCTCAGCGGCCCGGAATCGGCGAAGGGAACGATCTGGTCGTCGTCGCCGTGGATGATCAGCGTCGGAACGTCGAACCGCTTCAAGTCCTCGGTGAACACGCTTTCCGAAAATTCGTGGATACAGTCATAGGAGGCCTTGATGCCGACCGTCATGCACTGCACCCAGAAGGCGTCCTTG
This sequence comes from Allosphingosinicella sp., assembly GCA_036388655.1. GTDB lineage: Bacteria > Pseudomonadota > Alphaproteobacteria > Sphingomonadales > Sphingomonadaceae > Allosphingosinicella. Next base: position 8,115 of record DASVRK010000106.1, read on the forward strand.
ACGCCTTTCGAGACTTTCGCGCCCGGCCGGTTCTCGCCATAGAAGGGGATCGCCAGGTCCTGGTAGAATTGGGACCGGTCAGTGGCGACGCCGGAGCGGAGCGCGTCGAACGCCTCGATCGGCAGCCCGCCGGGATTGGCCTCGGTCTTCAGCATGGTCGGCGGGATCGCCGAGACCAGCACCGCCTTCTTCACCCGATCGGTGCCGTGCCGGCCGATATAACGGGCGACCTGGCCGCCGCCGGTCGAGTGGCCGATATGGGTGACGTCGCGAAGGTCGAGCGCCTCGACCAGATCCGCCACGTCGTCGGCATAAGTGTCCATGTCGTTGCCGTGCCAGGGCTGGCCCGAGCGGCCGTGGCCGCGCCGGTCGTGGGCGATCACCCGGCAGCCGTTCGAAGCGAGGAAGAAGCTCTGGTCCTCCCAGGTGTCGGCGGTCAGCGGCCAGCCATGGTGGAGCATCACCACCGGCCCCTCGCCCCAATCCTTGTAGAAGATCTCGGTGCCGTCGCGGGTCTTGATGATAGCCATGGCAAATGCCCTTTCAGCTGAGATATTGGTTTCTGGTAAGATCATCGCGTGCCGCGATCGAACGAGATGGCGTTAGATCGCGTGAGAATGGCGGGCGAGCCGAGGCGGATCAGCCGAACAATTTCCGTGCGGTCTTCGCCACCAATTCGCCCTGGTGGCGGGCGCCTTCGATGTCGATCTGGGTCGGCACCAGCGACCCGTCCGATCCGGCGACGGTGGTCGCCCCGTAAGGCGCTCCGCCCACTATCTCCTCCACGCTCATCTGGCCGAAATGGCTGTAGGGCAGTCCCACGATCACCATCCCGAAATGGAGGAGGTTGGTGATGATCGAGAACAAGGTCGTCTCCTGCCCGCCATGCTGGGTGGCGCTGGAGCTGAAGGCGGCGCCGACCTTGCCGTTGAGCGCGCCGCGGGCCCACAGGCCGCCGGCCTGGTCGAGGAACGCGGCCATCTGCGAGGACATGCGGCCGAAGCGCGTGCCGGTCCCGACGATGATCGCATCGTAATTCTCGAGGTCCGCGATGGTGGCGATCGGCGCGTCCTGGTCGAGCCGGTAACCGGCCGCCCGCGCCACAGCTTCCGGCACCGTCTCCGGCACCCGCCTGACGTCGACCGCGGCTCCGGCCGCCCGCGCGCCGCCCGCCATCGCATAAGCGAGCGTCTCGATATGGCCGTAGGAGGAATAATAAAGGACGAGGATCCTGACCATGACTTCCCCCGTATTGGGCCCGGATTGGCAGCCGTGGCCCGGGTGTCATCCTTCGCCGCACCCGGGTCACGTGAGAAAATGCGAGATGATCGCCCGCTAGCGCGCTTCCTCGTCGCGGCCGCCGAATTCGGAGGCGAACAGATAGCCCCGCCCCGGGATCGTCTTGATCAGCACCCTGTCGTCGCCCAGCACCTTGCGCAACGAGGCCATCTGGAAGCGCAGATTGCTCTCCTCGACGACGGTGGTGGGCCAGACGTGGCGGACGATGGCCTCCTTCGCCACCACTTTCCCGCGCGAGAGCAGCAGCACGTGCAGAAGGTCGAAGGCGCGGCTGCCGCATTCGACCGGGCGCCCGTCGCGAAGCAGGGTGCGCGCCGCCGGCAGCAGACGGAACCTGCCGAACCGGAACTCGTCGGCGGCCGAGCCGCTCGCCGCTGCGCGCGCCAACGGCGGGGGACCCCACATTTGCGGCAGGCCGGACCAGCCGAACGCGTTGGCGGCGGCGAGGCGCGGCCCCCGGGCGGCATAGGCGGCGGGCATCGAGAAGCTCATCGCAGGCAGTGATCGCGCGGTTCCTGACAGCATGTTCCGCTCCTTCGGCGAGCCGCACAGGCTTGGCACCTGTTTCACGGCATGGGAGCGAGGCTAGGACCGGCGGGGGGGCTTGTCCCGCTATCGACCGTTGGCTGTTGTTATGAGCCGTTAGCGGCGGCGCCGGGCTCGTCGAGCGCCCGGCCACGGGTTTCGGGCAATATCAACGCCATGAGGATGACGAGGCCGTAAGCGAGGCTGGCGAACAGCCCGATCGCGGTGCCGAGCCCCACCCGTGCCGACAGCGCGCCGACGAGAATCGGGAACAACGCCGCTATCCCGCGGCCGAAGTTGAAGCAGAAGCCCTGCCCTGACCCGCGCACCTCGGTCGGATAAAGCTCGGTGAACAGCGGGCCGATGCCGCTGTAGATGCCCGACGCGAAGAAGCCGAGCGGGAAGCCGAGGACCAGCATCAGCCCATTCGAGATCGGGATCAGCATGTAGCTGAAGGCGATGACCAGCGACCCGACGGCGTAGAGCAGGAAGGTCTTTCGCCGGCCCCACCCGTCGTTCAGATAGGCCGAGACCCAATAGCCCGCCAGCGAACCGACGATGATGACGGCAAGATAGCCGCCCGTGCTGAGCACCGAGAGGTGGCGTTCGGTCCGGAGATAGGTCGGAAGCCAGGTGATGATGGCGTAATAGCCGCCGTGCAGGCCGAGCGCGAGCAGGCAACCCTTGACGGTGGTGGCGAGATAAGGCGGCGAGAAGATCGCCAGCATCCCCGGCCGCGGCGCTCGGCTGGCCCGCGACTTCAGATAGAGCGGGGATTCGGGCACGAGGCGGCGCACCATGAACGCGCCGAACGCGGGAGCGAGGCCGACGAAGAACAGCAGCCGCCACGCCCATTCCTCCGGCAAGGTGAGGAAGAAGACGGTCGAAAGCAGCGCCGCGGCGCCCCAGCCGATCCCCCAGCCGCTTTGCACGATGCCGCCCACCTTGCCGCGGTGCCGGGCGGCGACGACCTCGCCGATCAGCACCGACCCCGTCGCCCATTCGCCCCCGAACCCCAGGCCCTGCAGGGCGCGGGTGACGAGCAATTGTTCGAAGCTGGTCGTCAGCCCCGACAGGAAGGTGAAAACCGCAAACCAGACGATCGTGATCTGCAGCGTGCGGACGCGTCCGATCCGGTCGGCCAGCAGGCCGGCGCCCCATCCGCCGATCGCCGAGAAGATCAAAGTCGCGCTCGCCAGCACGCCGGCATCGGTGTTCGACATCCCCCACAGGCCGATCAGCACCGGCATCGCGAATGAGAATATCTGCACGTCCATTGCGTCCAGCGAATAGCCGCCGAAGCACGCCCAGAAGGTGCGCCGCCCGTCTTTCTTCAAGCTTCGATACCAGTCGAACATGCTGCCCCCCGGGGCAACCGCAAGGCGGCCGCCCTCCGCCGAACAGGCGCTCCAATCCTCCGGAACTCCCCACTGCCCCGATGCTAGACGCTGAACTGTAAGGCAGGTAGAGTAGGAAGGTCGTGGGTGAACAATTCACGGGGGTAAGTTCGCACTCATCGGGAGATTATCCCTGCGGCTTCACGACGCCATTTGCTTTGGACCATTTCGTCTCAACCAGGCTGAACGACTGCTCGAAAGATCGGGCGTCCGGGTAGCCTTGAGCGCGCGCGCCCTCGACATTCTCGCACTGCTCGCCGGCCGCTCGGGCGAAGTGGTCGAGAAGAAGGAGCTGATGGCCCTCGTCTGGCCCGACGTCACCGTCGACGAGGGCAGCCTGCGCTTTCACATGAACGGCCTTCGCAAGGCTTTGGGCGACGGCAAGGACGGCGCGCGCTACATCGCCACGATACCGGGCCGCGGCTATTGCTTCGTCGCGCCGGTCCTGCCTGCCGAGACCGGCGCCGCGCCGGCCGAGCCATCCACCCAGTCCGGCGACCGTCCTGTCCTGCCGCCCCGGCTGGCGCGTATGGTCGGCCGCGCCGAGGCCGAGGAGGAGATCGCGCGGAGCCTCGGCTCCAACCGCTTCGTCACCATTCTCGGCCCCGGCGGGATCGGCAAGACCACCGTCGCCGTCTCGGTGGGCCACCGCCTGGTGCCCGACTTCGCCGGCGGCGTGAAGTTCGTCGACCTCGGCTCCACCAGCGATCCCGCGCTGGTCCCCAGCATGGTCGCCTCCGCCACCGGCTTCGTCGCCCATGCCGCCGACCTCGTCCCCAGCCTGATCGCGTTCCTTCGCGAGAAAAGGCTGCTGATCATCCTCGACAGCTGCGAACATGTCGTCGATGCCGTGGCGCGCCTCGCCGAGCGCATCTTCACGGAAAATCCCGAGGTTCACATCCTCGCCACCAGCCGGGAAGCGCTCCGGGTCGAGGGCGAGCGGGTCCACCCGCTCCCGCCGCTGGGAAGCCCGCCGAGCCATTCCGACCTCGCGCCCGACCAGGTGCTGTCCTTCCCGGCCGTGCAGCTGTTCGTGGAGCGCGTCACATCGAGCGGCGTCCCGTTCGAGCTGACCGACGCCGACGCCCCGGCCGTCGCCGAGATCTGCCGCAACCTCGACGGCATTCCACTGGCGATCGAATTGGCGGCCGGCCGGGTCAATGCCTATGGCGTCGAGGGCATCGCCGCTTTGCTCGGCGACCGTTTCGGCCAGCTCGCCAACAGCCGCCGCACCGCGGTCGCCCGCCACCACACGCTGAGCGCGGCGCTGGACTGGAGCTACGACCTGCTCGCCGAGCCGGAGCGGACCCTGCTTCGCCGCCTCTCCGTCTTCGTCGGCCCCTTCACGCTGGACGCGGCCCAGGCCACGGCGGCGTTCGGCGAGCTAGGCGAGCTTGCCGCGCTGGAAGGCGTCGGCACGCTCGTGTCCAAATCGCTCATCGCGGCCGATCTTGCCGGCGCCGCGCCGCGCTACCGGCTGCTGGACACGACCCGGGGCTATGCCCGCGACAAGCTGATCGAAAGCGGCGAAGCCCGGCAAGTCGCGCGCCGCCATGCGCTCTACTATCTCGGCGCCCTCGAGCAGGAGGGCGAGCCGGCGGGCGCCGCCGAGCCGCGGTGCTACCTCGGCAACATCCGCGCGGCCCTGGAATGGTGCTTCGGCGAGAAGGGAGACCCCGAAGTGGGTACGGCGCTCGCGGCCGCGGCAGCCCCGTTGCTGGTCGAGCTCTCGCTGCTTTCGGAATGCTGCGGCTGGGCCAAACGCGGCATCGCGGCGCTGAGCGCCTCGACCCGCGGCACCGTGCGGGAGATCAATCTACAGGCGGCGCTCGGCCATTCGCTGATGTTCACCGAAGGCAATAGCGAGCGCGTCCGCGAATGCTTCACGCGCGGCGTGACGCTGGCCCGCGAGCTGCGCGAGCCGTTCATGGAATTGCGGCTGCTCGGCAGCCTGCACCTCTTCAACGAGCGCATGGGCAATTATCATGGCGCGGTCGAGTTCGCCGAGCGCAGCGTGGTGATCGCGCGCAGCATCGGCCATCCCGCCGCGCTGGCGGCGGCGGGATCGTTCCTGGGGCTGTCCCAGCACCTCGTCGGCAACCATCTGGCGGCGCGGCAGCTTCTCGAAGGGGCGCTGGCCCAGCAAGCCGCTTCGCCGCAGGCCAGGACGATCCAATTCGGCTTCGACTATCGCAACCGCTCCCGCATCACGCTCGCGCGCCACCACTGGCTGGTCGGGGAAGCCGATCAGGCCGCCGCTCTGGCCGACCGCACCATCGCCGACGCCGCCGGGATGCGGCACCCCGTCACTCTGTGCATCGCGCTGATCTGGGGCATCACCGTCTCCTTGTGGATCGGCGACGCTTCGGGCTCCGACGAAAAGATCGAGACCTTCCTCGCCCATGCCGAGAAGCACTCGCTCAACCCCTATAGCGCCGTCGGCTGCGGCTACCGGGGCGAGCTCTGCGTGCAGCGCGGCGAGAGCGAAGCGGGCGTCGCCCTGCTCGAGCGCGCGCTCGAGACGTTGCACGCCGCACGCTACGAGCTGGTGACGACCTCGTTCATGATCTCGCTGGCGCAGGGGCTGGACAAGATGGGGCGGCATCCGGCCGCGCTCGAGACGATCGACCGGGCGCTGGAGCTCGTCCAGGCCAATGGCGACCTTCTGTACATGCCGGAAGTGCTTCGCACCAAGGGCGCGATCCTCGCCGGCGCCGGACCGGCCAATGCCGGGGCCGCTGCCGACTGCTTCCGCCAGTCCCTCGATTGGGCGAGGCGCCAGTCGGCGCTCGCGTGGGAGTTGAGGACCGCGACCAGCTATGCGGCCCTGCTCGCGCGCCAGGGAAGCCGCGAAGAGGCGGTCGAGCGGCTCGCTCCGATCTACAGCCGCTTCACGGAAGGCCTGGAGACCGCCGACCCCAGGGCCGCCCGCGCCCTCCTCGATCTGCTGGCGCCGGGCGGCACCGCCGCCGCGGCCGTTCGCCCGCTCCCGCGACGCGGCAACGACGCGCCCGCCGCTTAGCAAGCCTTCACGCCCGCTCACGCCAACTCTCTGCGCCCGGCCCGCCGCTGCCTCTACAACACGCCGATGGGAGCAAGGGAGCGCGACGTGAAAGCAACGGCCTGGAAAGCGGCGCTGGCGGCGATCGCTGCTACCGCCACGCTCGCGGCCGCCGCCGCCGCGCAGCAGGGCACGCCCTACGACCGCATCAATGCCGCCGCGGCAAGCTCCGAAATCACCGTCCAGCCACTGCGCGGCAAAATCGTCATGCTGCAGGGCTCGGGCGGGAATATCGGCGTGCTGGCCGGTCCCGACGGAATGCTGATGGTGGATGCCGGCATCGCCGTCTCGCGCGCCAAGATCGAGCAGGCGCTGCGCGGCCTCGGCCCCGGCAAGCTGCGCTACGTCGTCACCACCCACTGGCATTGGGACCATGCCGACGGCAACAGCTGGGCCCGCCCCGCCGGCGCCACCGTCATCGCCCACGCGGAGGCGGCGCGGCGCCTCGCCGACACGATCCGCGTGGTCGAGTGGGAGCATACCTTCACCCCCATACCCGAAGCCGCCCGGCCCAACATGCTGCTGACGAAGGCCAAGACGATCCGCTTCAACGGCGAGGACGTGCTGATCAGGCCCTATGCGGCCGGCCACACCGACGGCGACCTCTCCGTCTATTTCCCCAAGGCCGACGTGCTCCAGACCGGCGACACCTGGTGGAACGGCCAATATCCGTTCGTCGACTATGTCGGCGGCGGCGGCATCGACGGAGCGATCGAGGCGGCCAACCGGAACATCGCCATGGCCAAGGGCACCACGCTCGTCATTCCCGGCCACGGCCCGGTCGGCGGCCGCGCCGAGCTCATTGAGTTTCGCGACATGCTCGTCGCCGTCCGCACCAAGGTCGCGGCGCTGAAGCGTAGCGGCCTGTCCCTCGAGCAGGCGGTGGAGGCCAAGCCCACCGCCGGGTTCGACGACAAATGGGGCGCGTCCCTGATCGGGGGCGACCTGTTCACCGCCCTCGTCTATCGCGGCGTCTGAAGCCGCCATCAAAGGAGCAACAAATGGCCCGACTGGCAGGAAAGATCGCGGTGGTTACCGGCGGCAATAGCGGCATCGGCCTCGCCACGGCGAAGCGCTTCGCAGCCGAGGGAGCCTTCGTCTACATCATGGGGCGCCGGCAGGCGGAGCTCGACGCGGCGGTCGCGGAAATAGACGGCGAGGCCGCCGGCGTGCGCGGCGACATCGCCAACCTCGCCGATCTCGACTCGCTTTACGCCCGGGTGCGCGAGGAGAAGGGCCGAATCGACATCCTGTTCGCCAATGCCGGCCTCGGCGAGTTCCTCCCGCTCGGCGCGATCACCGAGGAGCATTTCGACCATACCTTCGCCGTCAACGTGAAGGGTACCTTGTTCACCGTCCAGAAGGCGCTGCCGCTGATGGGGCAAGGCGGGTCGATCATCCTCACCGGCTCCACCGCGGCAAGCACCGGCTCACCGAGCTTCAGCGTCTACGGCGCGTCCAAGGCCGCGATCCGGAGCTTCGCCAGGAACTGGATCCTCGACCTCAAGGGCACCGGGCCACGCGTCAACATCCTCTCGCCCGGCCCGACCGAGACGCCAGGCGTCCGCGGCCTCGTCACCGACGAGGAAAGGGCAGGTTTTCTCAACCTGCTCGCCTCGCAAGTGCCGCTCGGCCGCGTCGGCCGCCCCGAGGAGATCGCCGCGGCCGCCTTGTTCCTGGCCTCGGACGACAGCAGCTTCGTCAACGGCGTCGAATTGTTCGCCGACGGCGGCGCCGCTCAGGTCTGAGCCGCGGCCGGGGACGATATGTCCTCGATCACCTTCCAGCTTCCGTCCCCGTCCTTGCGGAACACCTGCAGGTAATTGGCGGCGATGCTCGCGACCTCGCCCGTCTGCGGGTTGGTGAAGCTGAGCCGCAAGGCGCCCCGCGCATAGCCTAGGTCGCCCGACGCGGCGATCTTGCTCGCCTGGACCGTGAGATCGAGGCCGAAGCCGGGGTCGTTCAGATCCTCAACCATCATCCGCTCGACCCCATCGCGCCCCTCAACCGCCGGTCGCCCCGGCGTCAGGAACATCGCATCCTCGGCATAGAAATCGGCGATCCGCGCCGGATCCCTGGCGTCGATCGCTTCCTGCAGTTCGCGTGTCGGCAGTTCCATGTCCGTCTCCTGTTGCGGCAAGAAAGACTCCGCCGGGGCAACCCGTAACGGGCGCCTCGGCGGAGCAGGTCCCGCGCGAGGGCGGCGGAGCGCGGGGAAGGTCCCGGCGGCCCGCCTCAGCGGGGCGCCACCTCGCGGTCGAGGAAGTCGAGGATCAGCGGCGCCATCACGCCAAGCTTATCTTCGAGCGCGAAATGGCCGGTGTCGAGCATGTGGATCTCGGCGTCCGGCAGGTCGCGCAGATACGGCCCGGCCCCGTCGGCGGGGAAGATGAAGTCGTTCTTCCCCCACACGATCAGGGTGGGCGGCCGATGCTCGCGGAAAAAGGCCTGGAATTGCGGGTAGAGGGGAACGTTGGTGCCGTAATCGAGGAACAGATCGAGCTGGATGTCGCGGTTGCCGGGCCGGTCGAGCAAAGCCTGGTCGTGGGTGATA
>DASVRK010000107.1:0-12043 GCA_036388655.1 Allosphingosinicella sp.
CCGGCAGCCCGGCCGATCCGAGCAGCTCCGAGCCGAGCGCGCCGACGCGGTTGCCGATCACCAATAGCACCAAAGCGGCGGCGAGAAGGCCGGTCATCCCCCCGAACAAGGCGTCGAGCGCGATCCGGCGCTGGAACAGCCGCGCCACCTGGATATCGGTCGCGCCCATCAGATGGAGCACCTCGATGGTGCTGCGATGGGTGTCGAGCGCGGCGCGGGCGGCCAGCACCACCGTCGCCGCGGTCGCGCCGATCATCAGCAGCACCAGGCCGAGCGCGAGCAGCTGCAGCGCCTCGATCAGCTTGGCGAGCGGCGCCAGCCACTGCGCATTGTCGTCGACCCGCGCCGAGGGGGCGACGTCGCGCACCGCCGCGCGGATGCCGTCGATGCGGCGATACGCGTCCACGCTGAGCTCCACGTCGATCATCGCCGGCACCGGGATGTCGGCTTCGAGGCCGCCCTCGCCCAGCCACGGCTCGAGCAGCCGCTCCATCTCCGCTTCGTCGAGCCGGCGCACCGCCGTCACGCCGGAGAGCGCCCGCAGCCGCTCGACGGCACGAGCAGCCTGGGCCGCGCGCGCGTCGGGATTGGCTTCGACGATCTGGACCGTGAGCCGGTTGCCGATGTCGGCGTCGAGGCTTCGGGCGGCGCTGCCCAGTCCCAAGCCGGCGGCGGCGGCCAGCACGGTCAGGAACATCATGATCGCGATCACCCACGGCATCGGCCCCGCCAGCCGCCCTTCCGGCAGCAGCCGGCGGTCGGCGGTCCCGAACTTGCGAACGCCGGCCTTCATCCCTCGGCCGCGCGCGGCGGATGGCGCAGCGCCCCGGTCGGGTCGGCGATCTGGCCGCGGTCGAGCCGCAGCATTTCCGACCGGGCGACGCGGGCGATGAGGTGGACGTCGTGGGTCGCGACCACCACGGTGGTGCCGAGCTTGTTCAAGGCGTCGAACAGATGGAGCAGCCGCGAGGCCATTTCCGGGTCGACGTTGCCGGTCGGCTCGTCGGCGATCAGCAGCTCGGGACGGCCGATCACCGCGCGGGCGATGGCGATGCGCTGCTGCTCGCCGCCCGACAGCGTCGCGGGCCGGGCGCTCGACCGGTGGCCGAGCCCGACCCAGGACAGCATCTCGGTGACGGGCGTATGAAGGTCGCTGTCCTCGACCCCCGCCACCCGCAGCGGCAAGGCGACATTGTCGAAGGCGCTGAGGTGGGAGACCAGGCGGAAATCCTGGAACACGACCCCGATCCTGCGCCGGAAGCCGGGCAAGCGGCGCCGCGGCATGGTGACGATGTCCTCGCCGAACAATTTGATCAGCCCGCGGCTCGGCCGCTGCGCCAGATAAAGCAGCTTCAGGAGCGACGTCTTGCCCGCGCCCGACGGGCCGGTCAGGAAGTAGAAACCGCCCTCGCGGAGCGAGAATGACAGGTCCGACAGCGTCTCGGCGCCAGTTCCGTAGCGCAAGCCAACATTCTCGAACTGAACGATTGTGCCCGCGCCCAGACCCGCCTCCGCACTACCCGCGCTGCTTTTGCAATGCATCGCATGGCAGGCAGGCTGCCGTAAACACGGCATTTGCTTGCGCGGCACGGCCATGACGTGCTTAGATTCCCGAACGTAGACGAACGGGGGCCAGTACAGACGCGATGATCCTCACCTGTCCCGCCTGCGACACGCGTTACGTCGTGCCCGACAGCGCCGTCGGGCCGACCGGTCGCCAGGTCCGATGCGCGGCCTGCAAGAACAGCTGGTTCCAGGAACCCGCCGGGGCCCGCGCGGCGGCCGCACCTTTGCGCGCGGCAGCGCCGCAGCCGCAAGCCGAGACGCCGCCCCCATCCCCGGCGCAAACGGAGCATCGAGCCCGCACGGAAGCCGTCCCGGCCCCGCCGCCGCCGGGGCCGCCACCCGCGGCTCAGCCCGCCCCCGAGCCGGACGGCTATGTCAGCGATTATGACGAGCCCGACCGCCCGCCCCGGCGCAACCCGGCGCGGATGTACACGATGCTCGCCATCGGCGCCGCGCTCCTGATGATGCTCGCCGTGGTGGTGGTCTCGTATTACGGAATTCCCGGCGTCGGCGGGCGCAGCCAGGCGGCGGTGAATGCCGGAAGCGCGCTGGTGATCGAGGTTACCCGCAAGCCCGAGCGGCGGCTGATGGAAAGCGGCAACGAGCTGCTGGCCGTGTCGGGGCGGATCAGCAACCCGACCGACCAGGTGCTGCCCGTGCCGCAAATCCGCGCCGAGCTTCGCGACGACGAGGATCGGGTGGTCTACAATTGGGCGATCTCTGCGCCGGTCCCGCGCCTGGAGCCGAAGCAGAGCGCCACCTTCAACAGCGCCGAAGTCGACGTGCCGCGCGACGCACGCAAGCTGAACCTCAGGTTCGCGTCCTCCTGAGCACCACCAGCAGCCGCGCAAGCTGCAGCACGGCGCACAGCACCATGCCGGCCGCCGCCGCATAGACCAGCCCTTCGGGGCCCCAGCCATGGCGAACCAGCCACCAGCCGAGCCCGCCAGTGACGAAGAAGAAGGCGATCACGCCGTTGATCCCGGCCCAGACCTGCTCGCCCAGCGACCGCAAGGCGTAGCTGAACACATATTGGAGGCCATCGAACAGCATGAACGGCGCCATCAGCGCCAGCAAACCGGCGGCGAGGGCGAGCACGCGCGGATCGTCCGAAAAGGGCGACGAGACCGCCGTCGCCGCCAGCCCGAACAGCAAGGACAGCGATCCGAGCACCAGCACCGAAAGGCCGGCGGCGATGAGCGTTCGCGGCCATGCCTCGGCGATCGCGCCGGCGCCGACGGCATTGCCGACCCGGACCCCGGCCGCGGAGCCGAAACCCATCGCCAGCGCGAACACCAGATTGTGGAGCGAGAACATCGCCTGGAAGGCGGCCGCGGTGACCACGCCGAGCTGGGTCGAGAGCGCGATCAGCCAGGAGAAGCCGGCCAGCTCCAGCGCCGCCGCCACCGCCGGAACCGATCCGAACCAGGCGAGGCGCGGCAGCCAAGCCCCCGCCCGGCGCAGCGACGCCCGCGAAAGGTCCTTGACCCCCCGTTCCTCGGCGCGGGGCAGGATCCAGCAATAGACCAGGATCGCCGCCGCGCCCCCGGCCGAGACGGTGGAGGTCGCGAGCGCGGCCCCGACCGCCCCAAGCGCCGGCAGCCCGAAATGGCCGCCGACCCAGGCCCAGGCGAGCAAAGCGTTGACCGGCAGCATGGCGAGGTTGACCGCCATCACCCGGCGCGGCCGGCTGATCCCCTCGAGGAAATAAGAAGCGGCGGCGAGCACGAACTGAAACGGGTAAGCCAGCGCCATCGCCCGCACCACCGCCGCTCCCGGCGCCCGCAGCTCCGCAGCGACGCCGATCACCGCCAGCAGCTCGTCAGCCCAGATCAGCAGCACTGCCAGCCCAACAAGGCCGTTGATCAGCCCCAAGGCGACGCCCGAGCGGAGAATGTCCCCGGTTTCGGCCAGGCGGCCGGCGCCGTCCGCCCGCGAAACATGGACGAGCACGCCGGAAAGCGCGGCCATGCCCATGACGATGGTGATGAAGGTGAGCGTCCGCCCCGCCGCCAGCGCGCCGAGCTCGAAGGTGCCGAACCGGCCCACCACCGCCACATCGATGAGGTGCATCAGCGTCCAGTTGAGGCTGGTCAGCATGATCGGCCAGGCGAGCCGCATGATGCGCCCGGCTTCCTCGATTGTTTCCCGGCGGTTGTAGCGCATGGCCGCCGCCGATAGACGAGCGGGGTCGGCGCGCAAGGGAGTAGGCGATGCGGATCGGAATCCTGACCGGCGGCGGCGACGTGCCGGGACTCAATCCCTGCATCCGCTCGATCACCCTGTCCGCCGACGATCTCGGCTGGACCGTACTCGGCTTTCGCCGCGGCTGGGAGGGCGTGCTCGCCATCGATCCGACCGATCCTGGCAGCATCGCCGCCAACAGCATGGAACTGACCCGCGAGCGAGTCCGCGGCATCGACCGGCTCGGCGGCACCATCCTCCACACCTCCCGCCTCGATCCGCGCAGCGCCGCCCGCGGCGACGGCACCGGTCACGTCCTCAACGTGCTCGAGCGGCTCGGCATTGACGCCATGGTGACGCTCGGGGGCGACGGCACCTTGCGCTTTTCAGCCCATCTCGCCGGCCAGGGCATGGCCGTCATCTCCGTGCCCAAGACGATGGACAATGACGTGTTCGGCACCGATTATTGCATCGGCTTCGCCACCGCGGTCAGCCGTTCCGTCGCCGCGATCAATGCGCTCCGCACCACCGTCGAGAGCCATGAACGGATCGGCGTGGTCGAGCTGTTCGGCCGCCGCAGCGGCGAAACCGCCCTGCTCGCCGGCTTCCTCGCCCAGGTCGACCGCACCATCATCGCCGAAGTGCCGGCCGACCTCGACCGGCTGATGCCGCTGCTCGCCGAGGACAAGGCGTCCAATCCGTCCGGCTACGCCATGTGCGTCATTTCCGAAGGCGCCTCGATCACGGGCGGGGGCGCGGAAGACGAGCTGTCGCGGCCCGCCAGCGAACGCCTTGAGCCCGGCCTCGGGCACCGGCTCGGCTCGGAGATCAGCCGCCGGATCGGCTCCGGAACCGTCATCCAGGAGCTCGCTTATCTGATGCGCGCGGGCGAGCCCGACGCGATGGACCGGATGGTCGGCTTCGCGTTCGGCGCGCTTGCCGTGCAATTGCTGAGCCGCGGCGAGCGCGCCCGCATGGTGGCGCTGACCGGCGGCAATTATTGCCATGTCCCGATCGATACCCTGCTCGGCGGCACCAAATCGGTCGACGTCGACGGCCTCTACGACGCCGTCGCCTACCGCGCCCGGCTGATGCGCGTCGAAGGCATGCCGATGTTCCTCTACTGAGGCCGCCGAACCGGATTGCGCGCGTCCGGCCGCTTTGCTAGAGGCCCGATCCTGCCAGCCACCGGAAGCCTTCCGTGTGGACTCATCAAAGTGCGGTCGTGGCGGAACTGGTAGACGCGCAACGTTGAGGTCGTTGTGGGCGAAAGCCCGTGGAAGTTCGAGTCTTCTCGACCGCACCAGCAGAAATGGGGACATGCCCGGCCGGCATGTCCCCTTTTTCTTGCGCGCGCCGGATCGCCTCAGAAGCTCAGCTTAGCCCCCAGCACGGCATTATAGCCCTCGACGTCGCCGAACCGGGCTTCGCCCTGCGCGAACAGCCCGAAGCGGCCGAAATCCTTGGCGATGCCGAGCCCGGCGCGGCCGTAGCTGCGGGTGCCGTCCTCCTCGATCCGGACGCGGTCGCCCGCGACTTCGAGCTCGGCGCGGTCGCCATCGCCGCCCTCCACCGACAGCGCCAGCAGCAGCGAGGGTTCGAACGGCAGGCCCGCCCAGCCGTCCTTGGCCTGGAGCCGGACGCCCGCTTCACCCGTGACCGTGGTGCCGCCCGAATAGCGGACGCGGCCCCATTCGCTGGCGAGATCGGGAAGGTCGAGGTCGATCCACTGCACCGCGACGAACGGCTCGAGCCACATGCCGCCGAAATCGGCGCGGTGACCGAGCTCGATCGCGGCGCCGAGCATGTTCGCCTCGCCGTCCGCGTCGAGCCCAACCGAGCTCCAATCGGTCTCCACATCGAGCCAGTCGGCCCGCAGCATCGCATTGGCAAACCAGCCGCCGGAGGAATAGCCGGCATAAGCGGCGGCGTTGAGCGCGTCGAAGCGGCTCTCCTCGCCCGCTCCAAAGTCGGTTTCGGACGATCCGTAGCCGCCGGCGAGACCGATGATGAAGCCGTCACTCGCCTTTTCCACGCCGAGCTGGACGCCGTTGTGATCGGTGCTCCAGGCGAGGTCGCGCGAGCCGAGGCGCGAGGCGGCCGCGGCCTCGCGCTCATTCTTGCCGACAAAGCCGTGGGTCCAGAAGCGCAGGCCCTCGCTCTCCTCGCCGCGATGGCCGGCGAGCTGGTGCGACCAGGCGCGGACGCCCTCCCGCCACAGGTCGCGAGCGCCTTCGCCGGCCACGGCCGTGCGGTAGCCGCGGTCGTTGAGGCCGCCGCTGAGCTGCCACGCGCCGCGGCCGGCGTTGAAGTCGAGCGCGAAGTCGACGAAGCCGCGCGTGACGCTATCCTCGGCCAGCACGAGCTCGCCGCCGCTGGCGTCGCCATCCGCGGTCAAAAGCGTGAGGCCGGTGAGGCCGAGGCCGCCCAGCTTCTCGGCATAATCGAGGCGCAGCTCGGTCGTGCCGGCCAGACTGCCGACGCGAATCGTGTCGGCGCTCCGATCCTTCAGCGAGACGTCTAGCGCGATGCTTCCGCCGGCCGATCCGGCGAGTTCGCCCGAGACGACCAAACGATCGCCGATGCGGCCATTGGCGAGGTCGATCACGCCTTGGTTGTCGAGCCGCTCGAGGTTCTGGAGCCTGACCAGCACCGGCGCCTCGGCCGGCGCCAGCCCGAGCACGCCGCCATTGACCAAACGGTCGTTGCCGCCGCCGAAATCGCTGTCGCCGGACAGCAGGAACCGACCGCCATTGGTCAGCACGTCCCTCCGCTCCGACAGCAGGACGTTGCCGGGCAAGGTGCCGGTCGCGGCGATGTTAATCTCGGAGCCCGCGCCGGTGACCTCGATCGCGTAGCCTTCGGAGCTGGTCACGGTGCCGGCGATATCGATACGGCTACCCGCCCCCGAATCCACCCAGATGCCGCCGAGCTTGCCCGAGACGGTCGCGTCCTCCGCTACCGTCACGGCGACCGTGTCCTCGACGCTCTGGGTGACGATGCCGCGCCCGTGCAGCGAGACCGCGGCGTCCCGCACTTCGATGTCGACCTTGCCGCTGAAAGTGCTGGTGGCGATGGCGCTGCCGGCGTCCTGCCTGCCGCGCACCAGCACCGAGCCGACGCTGATGGTCTGGTCGCCCTCGCTGGTGCCCACGATCACGCCGCTGGAGCCGTTGCCGTAGACCGTGATGTTGTCGACGTTGAGGGTGACGTCGCCGCCGGCGAACGCCCCGACGCCGTCCGAATATTCGCCGCGCGTGGTGACCGAGCCGATGTCGAAGCTGACCGACCCGCCGGTCTCGGCGCTTATGCCCGCCGACCAGTCGCCCTTGGTGACGATCTCGCCGACCGTCGCGCGGATGTCGCCTTCTGTGGAAAGGAGCTGTATTCCGTCGGCGATGAATCCGTGGGTTTCCACGTAGCCCGCATTGACGTCGATCTCCGCGAAGCTGGCAGCGAAGATGCCGCGCGCGACGCTGCCCTTCAGGACGACGCTGTCCGCGTCGATCGCGGTGTGGCCGGTGTCGTTCACGACCGAGATGCCGACGATCTCCCCGCCGGTGATGTCGATGCTGCCGGCCTTGACCGAAACGTCGCCCGAATAGGTCTCGACGCGGATGCCCTCGCTGCGGAAGCCGTCGATGTCGATGCTGCCCGCCTCGATGACGATATCGCCGCTCTCGCTGAAGGCCGCCACGCCCTGGTTGTAGAACGCGTTCTGCGAGTGGACCTCGTTGACGTTCACCTGGATGGAACCGGCGCCGGTCACCGCCACCACACCCGCCCCGCCGTCGCCATCGGCATGGAGCTCGCGTGCCTCGACAAAGACATTGCCGTCGACGCTCTCGGCCTGGATGGCAATGGTGGCGTCGACCTTGTCGGCGGAGACCGTGACGTCGCCGCCGGCCACCGCGGCGACGCCGTGAAGGCCGCCGGTCACCTCGGCGACCGTGACGGTGACGGTGCCGCTGGTCGAGCCGATGTCGAGTGCCGGCAGGATCTGGCCATTGATCGCGCTGCCCTCCTCGGAGGTCACCTTGATGTCGCCGTCGCCGAGCACGCTCACCGAGCCGTTTACCACCGCGCCGCTCGGGATGGTGAGATCGATGCCGTCGGCGCCGTTATAGTCCACGTCCCCATAAGGGGAGCCGCTCGCCTCGCAGACGACATTGCCGTCGGGCTCGACGGGCCCGCATTCCTCGGCCGCCCAGGCGCTGGAGGCGTGCACCAGCGCCAGGATGTTGACCAGGCCGGCGCAAGCGACGCCGCGCAGCCTGCTCGATGCCACGTCTCTTCCGATCACGATCGCTCCTCAGGATATGCCCTTGCCCCAGGCGCGCTGCCATGGCGCGGTCGCCGCGTCCTTCCACGGCCTCTCGACGAGCCTGACATTTTCTTCGTCGAACGTGCGCCGCGGGACCCCCGGAAAAGGCGCGGCCGCCTTGTTCTTGTGGCATTCAGCGAGTGGCCCTATCGCTAACATGCGATGGCCAGTAACGCTTCCTCTCCGCTCAAGCGGACCCTGATCACTACCCTCAAGATCGGCATCTATACCGCGGTCGTGGCGATCGTGGCGCTGGTGGTCGCGGTCGGGGTGGCGATGAGCTCGCTGCCCAGCTTCGGCGAGCTCGTCCGCCGCGACGATCTCGGCCAGATGATCCGCGTCCGCGCCGCCGACGGCACCGTGCTCGTGTCGCTCGGGCCGAGCTTTGGCGAATGGCTGAGCTACGGCGAAATCCCGCCGATCATGCGATCGGCGATGATCGCCGTCGAGGATCGCCGCTTCCGCTCGCATCCGGGGGTCGACCCGATCGGCGTCGCCCGCGCGGTGAAGGTGCGCTGGGACCGCGGACAGTGGGCGCAGGGCGGCTCGACCATCACCCAGCAGCTCGCCCGCAACATCTTCCTCACCAACCGCCGCACCTTCGGCCGCAAGGTGCGCGAAGCGATCCTCGCGCTGGCGCTCGAGCGCCGCTTCAGCAAGGACCAGATCCTCGAGCTTTACCTCAACCGCGTCTATTTCGGCGGCGGCGCCTATGGCATCGACGCGGCATCGCGCCGCTTCTTCGGTCACAGCGCCGACAAATTGAGCCTGTCGGAAGCGGCGATCATCGCCGGCCTGGTCAAGGCGCCGTCCAATTACTCGCCGACCGCCGACGCCGAGGCTGCCCGCGGCCGCGCCGACGTCGTCATCCGTCTGATGCAGGAAAATGGCGACATATCGCCCATCGAGGCCGCTTCGGCCGAGCCCGCCGAGGTCAAACTGGTGCCGACGCCCAAGCAGAACAGCGTCCGCTACTTCACCGACTGGGTGCTGCCGCAGCTCGACACTCTCATTGAGGAGACGGTCGAGCCGATCGACGTCTGGACCACGCTAGACCCGCGCATGCAGCGCGCCGCGGACCAGGCGATCAATGCCAACACGCCGCGCGGCGCCCAGGGCGCCCTGGTGTCGCTCGACCGGGACGGCGCGGTCCGAGCCATGGTCGGAGGGCGCGACTATGTCACCTCGCTCTACAACCGGGCCACCCAGGCCACCCGCCAGCCGGGCTCCTCGTTCAAGCTGTTCGTCTACCTCTCGGCGCTCGAGGCGGGCTACACGCCGGCGGATACGGTGGTGGATTCGCCGGTCACCATCAACGGTTGGACGCCGCGCAACAGCACCAGAAGCCATTCCGGCGCGGTCACCGTCCGCGAGGCGTTCGCGCGCTCGATCAACACCATCTCCGCCAAGCTCGGCCAGGAGGTCGGCTTCCGCACGGTCGCCGACATGGCCCAGCGCTTCGGCATCACGACCGAGGTCAACACTCACCCCTCGATGGTGCTCGGCACGTCCGACGTCCGGCTGATCGACATGACCCGGGCGTTCGCGTCGGTCTCGCAGAAAGGCGTCGCGGTCGTGCCCTATGGCATCCGCCGCGTGAGCACCTCCGACGGCGAATTGCTTTACGAGCACCGCACCAATGAATCGCGGGTGCTGGTGGCGCCATGGGTGGCCGCGCAGATGACCGACCTGCTCCAGTCGGCAGTGCTGACCGGGACCGGGCGCGCGGCCCAGATCGGCCGCCCGGTCGCCGGCAAGACGGGCACGACCAGTTCCAACAAGGATGGCTGGTTCATCGGCTTTTCGAGCGGCATCACGACCGGCGTCTGGATGGGCCGCGACGACGCCAAGCCGATCCCGGGCCTGCAGGGGGGCCGCGCGCCCGCCGGGGCGTTCCAGGATTATATGGTCCAGGCAGTCGCGCGCCGGCCGGCCGAGCAGTTCGACATCAAGGTGGCGCTCCCCGACTGGGAGGTGGAGCCGGATGAGGAGGCCTGGTTCGGCGAGCCGCAGGAGGGCGGCGGTATGATGGTCGATGCCGACGGCAATCCGATCCAGGCTCAACCCGGCTATAGCCCGCGTCCGGATGCTCCCGAGCCAGTCGGCGCACCGCCGCCCGGTCCCGGCGCCGCCGACGAACGGCTCGATCAGGATTGGCTGGACCGCGCCGTCGGCCGCGATCGGCCGCCGCCGCCGCGCGAGATGCCGCCGCCTTCCAGAGCGGACGTGGTGCGGCCGGACGACGACGAGCTGGCCTCAGACGGGCCCGATCCGATGTAGTTCGGCCCCGTTCCGGCGCAGCCACAGCCGCGCGGGCGCGGGATCGCATTCAAGCAGCTCCGCCACCAGCGCGTGGAAATCCGGGCCGTGGTTCATATGCACGCGGTGAGCGACCTCGTGCGCCACCGTCGCCCGGCGGACCCAGTCGGGGGCGAGGATCAGCCGCCAGCTGTAGCGTATGGCTCCGGAAGATGAGCAGCTCCCCCAGCGGGAGCGCGGGTCGCCGACCCCCGTCCTGGTGACTTGCACCCCGGCCTTGGCGGCGAACTCGCGCGTCTCCTGATCGAGGATCTCGGCCGCATGCTGCTTGAGCCAGCGGATCAGCCTCGGCTCGATGGTCTCGACAGGCCCGCCGACAAGGATCCGCCCTTCCGCCACCCGGACCAGCCGCGGCCTGTCGCCGGCCCATTCGACGATGTGCGGGATGCCGTGAAGCGGCACGGTGCTCCCGGGGGCGATCGGCTGCCGATCGGGGAGCTGCGCCAGCACCGCCTCGACCCAGGCGCGCTTGCCGGCCGCCCATTGCAGCGCCTTGCGCTGGGACACGCGCCTCGGGACCGTCAGCACGACCGCGCCGGTTCGCTGGTCGACGCGCAGGCGCATCACGCGCGCGCGTCCCGATGGCTTCACCGTCAGGAGCGCGCTGCGGCCGCCGCCTTCGAACCTGAGCTCAGAGCTCACGATCAATCAGATGATGCTCGAGATCGCCGGCCTCGCCTTCTGCTATCGTCCAGCCGCGCACCGATTCGCCCGCGGCATGGACCGCCTCGCGGTCGCCGCTCACCAGATAATGCCAGCCGGGAAGCGGCAATCCCGCCGCGCGCAGCCGGTATGCACAGGTCGACGGCAGCCAGCCGAGCTTGTCGACCTTGCCCGCCGTCAGCCGAACGCAATCCGGAACCAGGGATTTGCGCTCGCGATAATTGGAGCAGCGGCAGCTATGCCGGTCGAGCAGTTTGCACGCCACGTTGGTGCCGTAGATGATGCCGGTATCGTCATCCTCGACCTTGTGCAGGCAGCATTTTCCGCAGCCGTCGCAAAGCGCCTCCCATTCGGCGTGACTAAGCTGGTCGAGCGGCTTTTCCCAAAAGGCTTGCGTCATTTCACCCAACGTTCGAGCTCGGCCGCGACCGCAGCCGGTCCCTGATCATGCGGCACAATGGCGATCGGCTCCCCTTCGGGGCCGAACAGCAAGGCCGTGCGCTGGTGATCGACAGAATAACCGCCGGCGCTCTCAACCTCCCCCTTCATATGGTAGACGCCGAACTGTTTTGCGACCGCCGCTATCTCCTGCGGGCTGCCGGTGAGGCCGATCAGGCGTGGGTGGAATGCGGCGACATATTGCTTCATGACCGGGGGAGTATCCCGCTCGGGATCGACGGTGATGAAGATCGGCTGCACCTTGGCGGCAAGGCCCGGATCGCTCTTTTCCAGCCGGCGCAGGCCCTGCCCGATCGACTGCAGGTCGACGGGGCAGACGTCGGGGCAATAAGTGAAGCCGAAATAGACGAGCCGGTATTTGCCCGCGAAATCGGTGTCGCTCGCCTGCCGGCCATTCTGGTCGGTGAGCGTGAAAGGCCCGCCGATCGTCGCGCCCTGCAACGGGGGAGAATCCCCCCCGCCCGACGAGCATGAAGCGAGCAACAGGGCTGCGAGCAGGAGCATTCTGTTCATGACACCGCCAGCCAT
>DASVRK010000108.1:0-4016 GCA_036388655.1 Allosphingosinicella sp.
CGATCACCGGCAGCGGCCCGGCGCGCGGGTCGGCGGGGGCGTAAAGGTCGAGCCGGCCGCGCGGGCCTTCGGCGAAGGCGAGGTCGCGGGCGACGCGCTCGACGCCGCGGTCCTTGGGCACCAGCGCATCGAAGGTCCTGAGCGGGGAGCAGGCGGCGACCAGCGCGACCAAGGGAAGGGTGAAGCGGTACATAGATGCGGCATATGGGTGCGCGCCGCCGCGCCGCCACCCCCGCGGCCGGAAACAAGTCGCCCGCGCCGGGGTTCAGCCACCGACAGCCAATGGAGAGGATCAATGGGCAGCAACAGCGGCGGTGGCAAGAGCAGCAACAATACCGGCAACCCGACGCTCGAGGAGCATGAGCGGGCCAACAAGGGCACCAGCGGCGCCGCCATTCACGGCGAGAAGAAGGTCAACAAGGGCACCGTCGGCAAGCATGACGGGCCGGGCAAGTCGCCCTGACGGGGTAGCGCGGAGGACGCTCCCGCACGCGCCGGTCGCCTGGAATCACGAGGCTGCCCGGCTAGGCGGGACACGCCAAGGGCGGCGAGGTCGCCCCCGCCGCCCGGTCGCGGCGCCAGTCACCTGGCGGGGTTAGCGGCTGGCGCCGGCGAAGCTGGCGCCGCGGCCGTTGGCGGCGAGCAGGGTGTTGGCCTGGCCGAGCGCGGCCTTCTCGAAGCTCAAGCGGCAGGCGGCGGACGCGGTGAAGTCGCGCAGCGAGACGGTGCCGGTATAGCCGCATACCTTGTCGGCGGCGGCGTCGATGCGGTTGGCGAGGGTGGCCTGGCCGGCCTTGCTCGACAGGTTGAGGTCGCTCGATTCGACGCGGGCGACATAGGTGTCGCCGGAGCCGATATCGGCCGAAGCGGCGGCGGGGACCAAAGCGGCCAGAGCGGCCGCGGCGAGGGCGAGGCGATTGAAGCGGTTGATCATGGTCGTTCCTGTCCTGAAAATCACGTCGTGGGACGACAGGGAGCCGAACCGGCCGGGGGGCATGAGCGGGCCCAACTCCCTGTCGCTGGAGCCCTTTTACGGTGGGCCGAGAGGCGCGGCGCGGCCGCTTCGACGATCATCGGCTTTCCTTCGGCGAAGCTTGCCGGCGCCCGACGAAAGGCCGCCCGGCCCGGACGAAAGGCTCGGCGGCATGCCTGTGCGGACGCCAGGCCCTGCGGCCGTCGCTGAGAGCCGCCGCCTGCTGCCCGAGTCCGGGACAAGCTGAAAAATCCAGTTGCCTCAAACAGGTAGCTCGCGGGCGCAAAATAGAGTAGAAGCCGCGCCTTGAGATACGGGGGAGAGTCGCGGGGTGCGGCTGCCACCGGTGGGGGAGGCGGCGAATGGCCCAGCTAACAGGCACCAGCGGCGACGACACGCTGTTCGGGATCGGCGAGGCCGACTCGATCAACGGGCTGGAGGGCTCCGACACGATTGTCGGCGGCGCGGGGAACGACACGATCGAGTCCGACCATTGGATCGAATTCTACATCCCCGACCCGAGCAGGCCTTTCAACGTCATCACCCTCCACCATTATGACGATGAGGTCGCCGACCATATCGACGGCGGCAACGGCATCGATTGGGCGCGGCTCGATTTCCACCTCAATTCCAGCGCCGTCAGCCTCGACTTCACCAACCCCGCCATCCAGCAGACCACCGCCTACGGCACCACCATTGTCAACGTCGAACGGATCCACTTCGTCGGCGGCTCGGGCGGCGACACCGTCACCGCCGGGGCCTATGCCGACACGCTGAGCGGCGGCGGCGGCGCCGACATCCTCAACGGCGCGGGCGGCGACGACCACATCGCCGCGCGTTTCGGCGACGGCGCCGACAATTTAAACGGCGGCGACGGCGTCGATCTCGCGACCCTCGATTTCCGTTTCGCCAACGGCGGCGGCACCTACGATTTCTCCAATCCCGCCGCGGTGGTGGCCTTGGTCGAAGGGACTCAGATCGTCAACGTCGAGCGCTTCGACTTCCAACTCAGCGAGCATGGCGAGGTCGTCACCGGCGGCGGTTACGACGACAAGTTCAACGGGAATGGCGGCGACGACCAACTGCGCGGCGGCGGCGGGAACGACCTTCTGAGCGGCAGTTCCGGCACCGATTTGCTTTCCGGGGAGGGCGGCGACGACACGATCGAGGCTTATGACGACGCAGGCGCGGACACGATCGACGGCGGCGATGGCATCGATCTGCTCAAGCTCCATCTCGGCTTCCGGACGACCGCCGTCAGTTACAGCTTCGCCGATCCGTTCGCGACAACGACGCTGGCCGACGGCACCACCGTGATCGGCGTTGAGCGGGTCGCCATAGTTGGCGGCAGCGCGGACGACTTCTTTGCTGGCGGCGGTTACGACGATTCCATCGACGGCAACGGCGGCAGCGATCTCGTGTTCGGCGGCGGCGGCAACGACTTCATAGTCGGAGACGGCGGCGCCTTCGCCGATGAAAGGGGCAACGACACGCTTGACGGCGGTGCGGGCGACGACAGAATTTCCGGAATGGGAGGCGACGATTATCTGGTCGGCGGCGACGATGACGATTCGCTTGCCGGTGGTCACGGCACCGACGAGCTGTACGGCCAAGCCGGCGACGACAGCCTGGAGGCCGGGTTCAACGATGGCGCCGACATCGTCGACGGCGGTGACGGCATCGACCTGGTGATCATCACTGCGTCCGGCGATTTCGGCCCTTCCGGAGACCTGATCTACAATTTCTCCAACCCTGGCGCGGTCTACGCGATCGAGGGCGGCGCGACGATCTCGAATGTCGAGCGGGTCGACATGACCGGCGCCAGCGGCAACGACCAGCTGACCGGCGGCGCCTATGCTGACCGCTTCCTCGGCTTCTCCGGCAACGACACGTTGCGGGGCGGCGGCGGCAACGATTCGCTCAATGGAATGACCGGTCAGGACTTTCTCTTCGGCGACGCGGGTGAGGACGATTTCACCTACATCCTCACCGCCGCCGGCGCGGCCGACCGCGACGCGATCGACGGCGGCGCCGACATCGACTTCATCTTCCTCAACCATACCCTTCCGACCGGTCCGGCCAATTACGACTTCTCAAATTCGGCCGCGACGATCACGCGTCCCGATGGCACCACGATCGTCAACGTCGAGCGCATCAAATATTGGGGCGGAACCGGCGTCGATACGATCGGCGGCGGCGCCTATGACGACGAGATACTCGGCGCGGGCGGCAACGATTCGATCCTGGGCCGGGACGGCAGCGACAGGCTCGAAGGCGGGTCGGGCGAGGATTTCCTCAACGGCGATCAGGGCAACGACAAAGTCTATGGCGGCGAAGGCGGCGACACATTGTTCGGCGGCGGCTACACTGGGCCGGAGAATGATGAGCTTTACGGCGACGCGGGGACCGACTTCCTGGTCGGCAGCGGGGGCGACGATATCCTCGACGGCGGCAAGGATTCAGACGTCGACAAGCTTCACGGCGGCGTCGGCAACGACACTTACCACATGTACGCCGGCGACATCTTCGCGACCGCCGCCGAGAGCGGCCAGGGGCAGGAAGCGGAGATTGACGGCTTCGGCGGCGGCGTCGACCATGTGATCAGCCACGCGTCGAGCTACACGCTCCTGTACAGCTTCGAGAATCTCACCCTTGCCGCCAACGCGGTCTCCGGCTTCGGCAGCGAGGACGACAATGAGATACTCGGCAATGACGACAACAATTTGATCGGCGGCAATGGCGGCAACGACAAGATCTTCGGCGGCACCGGCCGCGACACGCTGAGCGGCGGCGCGGGCTTCGACTTCTTCTACCTCGCCGACGGCGACGCGGAGGCCGGCGAGTCGTTCAACGGCGGCGCCGACTCGGACCGCATCGACACCGCGAGCGCGCGGCTCGATCTGAGCGGCGTCACCATCAACGAGCTCGAGGCGATCCAGACGGTGCGGGGCGCGGGCACGGCGTTCATCGTCGACACCGCCGCCCATGCTGTGCTGGTCAATGGCGCCGGCGGCTACGACAGCCTGACCGTCAATGACGAGAC
>DASVRK010000109.1:0-1506 GCA_036388655.1 Allosphingosinicella sp.
TCGCCACCGCCGCCGTCCGCGAGGCCAGCGACTGCGACATATTCCTCGCCAAGGTGCGGCAGATCGGCTTCGAACCGGTCGTCCTGTCCGGCAAGGAGGAAGGCGTGATGGCGGGGCAGGGGGTGCTCTCCGCCATTCCCGGCGCCGACGGCATCGTCGGCGATCTCGGCGGCGGCAGCCTCGAACTGGTCGACCTCAGCGGCGGCAAGGTCGCCGAGAGCGTCTCGCTTCCGCTCGGCGTCCTGCGCATCGCCGGCCGCAGCGAGCCGAGCTTGGCCAAGAAGGTCGCGAAGGCGATCGACGCCACCGACTTCGCCCGCCGCGGCCGCAAGCGCCCCTTCTACCTGGTCGGCGGCTCGTGGCGCGCGCTCGCCCGGCTCGACATGCTGCTCAATGATTATCCGCTGCCGATCACCCAGCAATATCGCATGCACAGCGGCCGCCCCGCCGAGCTCCAGCGCGCCATTGACGGCCTCGACAAGACCGACCTTCGCAGCATCCCCTCGCTGTCGGTCTCGCGCATCCCGACGCTGCCGCACGCCAATCTGCTGCTCAAGAATCTCGTCGAGGCGCTGCGCCCGAGCGAGCTAATCGTCTCCAGCTTCGGCATCCGCGAGGGGCTGCTGTTCAGCGACTTGCCGGCGCGCACCCGCGCCCGCGATCCTTTGCTCGAGGCGGTGCGCGAGGCGGGCGGCGTGCTCGGCCGCTTCGGCGAGCATGGCGCCCTGCTCGACCGCTGGATCGACCCGATCTTCGAGGACGAGGCCGACGCCGCCCGTTTGCGCCTCGCCGCCTGCCTGCTCGCCGACGTCGCCTGGCAGGCCCATCCCGATTTCCGCGCCGAGCGCGGCGTCGACATGGCGCTGCACGGCAATTGGGTCGGCATCGACGCGCCCGGCCGGGTGATGGTTGCCCAGGCCCTGTTCTGCAATTTCGGCGGCGGCCGCGAATTCGAGCAATCCGACGTCGCCGCCCTCTGCACGCCCGCCCAGCTTCGCCACGCCTGTCATTGGGGTCTTGCCATGCGCCTCGGCCAGCGCCTCAGCGGCGGCGCCGCGGCCGCCCTCCAGCGCAGCCGGCTGCTGCTCCGCGGCGAAATGCTCCGGCTCGAGCTCAAGGCCGGCGACGAGGCGATCTACGGCGAGACCGTCCAGCGCCGCCTCAAGACGCTGGCCGCCGCCTTCGGCCGCGGCATGGAGGCGGTGGCGGTCTAGGGTAGAGGTGTCAGGTTAGTGTGAACCAAAACCGCTCATCCTGAGGAGCCGCTGAGCTTGTCGAAGCGGCGTCTCGAAGGACGCACCATAGTTCTTTGAGACGGGCAGGCGAGATCGCGTTCCCCGGCGAAGGCCGGGGCCCAGACTCTAGCGCAGCTGGACCCCGGCTTCCGCCGGGGAACACCGCAGCCGCCGTCCGCACGGGCTCCTTCGAGACGGGGCTTCGCCGGGGCTCAGTCCCTCCTCAGGATGAGCGGATAGATAGGATGAGCGGATAGATGAGGGGGACCTA
>DASVRK010000110.1:0-9413 GCA_036388655.1 Allosphingosinicella sp.
CTGTTGCTGTCATGCGCCTGGCCGGCCTTGCCGCCATGGCCGCCGCCGGCTTTCTTGTTGTCGTCGGTCGAGCCCGACCCGCGGCCGGTAAGGTTGTTGCCGCGCGTATCGTGGCCGCTGTCCCGGCGTTTGCCGCTCATCATCGCCTCCGTCAGGCCCGGCGGCAGCGCCGGGCGTCGGCACGGTCAACGGGCGGCCTGGCGATGGGTTGCGCGGGGACGCCTCGGGCCGCCGCGCCGGTGCGGCGGGCGGCCCGGCTCAGAAGCTCATGCGCATACCCGCCCGCGCGCCGCCGCCGCGAAGGTCCTCGCGGCCGCCGACATTGGCATAGCCTTCGAAGAAGCCGCTCATGCGGCCGCCGACGATGGTGAGCCCCATCAGCCCCTCGCCATAGAGGCCGATCGGATCGGTCGCGATCAGCACCGCGCGATCGTTGTTGAGCAGGGTGGCGTCGGCGCCGTCGCCGAACTCCTTCACCGCATTGGCGCCGACATAGAATGAGAGGCGGGTGCGGGCGCGCGGATCGGGGATCGAGCCGGCGCGGAAGCCGAGCTTGCCGCGCATGCCATCGTCCGACCCGAAGGCGATGGTGCTTCCGGCCGCCGCCAGATCCTCGACGTCGGTGCGGACCCAGGACAGGCTCGCGACCGGCTCGACGAACAGCCGCCGGGCGCCGAAGCGCAGGCCGACCTCGCCGGTCACGCCGAACGCGCTGCCGGTGAGATCCTCCTCGAAGTCCGCGAAGCTGTCGCGCGCGCCGATCCAGTAGCGGTCATATTTGCCGAGCAGGTTGGCGAACAGCGGACCGCTGCGGAAGGCGGCGTAGCCGCCACCGAACACGGCGATGAAATCGGCCCGGGCCGCCGCGCCGCGGAATTTCAGCGAGCTGTCGACATAGCCGACCGTGACTCCGGCAGTGAGCGGACGTCCGGCGCCGCCGATCAAATCGTAGCCGAACTGGCGGCCGAAATAATCCTGGGTGGTGCCGATATCGGCTTCGGTGGCGACGCCGCCGGCCTGGCGCGATTCGACGCCGCGGCGCTCGTGGACCGATCCGTAGCTCTGGTTCCAGAGCCGGTCGGTATATTCGCCGCCGGGGCCGTCGCGAAGCGCGCGCATGTGCGGCGACCAGGCGTCGGAGGATTGATACCAGAGCTGCCGCGCGCCCTCGGCATAGCGCGCCGTGCGATAGGCCGCGTCGCCGGCGACGCCGGCCAAAGCATAGTTGTTGCGGGCGGCGTTGAACCGGACGCCATATTCGACGAAGCCGACATTGACCCCGTCGGCGGTGAAGGCGTCGGCGGCCGATCCTTCGCCGGCCTGGACGATATTGCGGGACTGGAGCAGGCCGTCGAGCCCGCCGGCGTCGACCAAAGTACGGCCGGTGGCGGCGCCGCGGACGATCAGCCGGTCGCCCGCGTCGAGCTGGAGCCGCCCGTCCTGCCCGCGATAGTCGCCGCCGAGGACCAGCCGGTCGCCCGAGCGGCCGTTGGCGAGGTCGACGGTGCCGCTGTTGGTGAACTGCTCGAGCCCGAGGAACCGGACCGCGCCGGGCTCGTGGTGCGAGCCGGCCAGGACGAGCAAAGTGCCGCGATTGTCGAACAGGTCGTTGCCGCCGTAGAAATTGCTGTCGCGGACGGCGTTGAAAACGCCGTTGTTGACCAGCCGGTCGTTGCGGTCGCCGAGCAGGACGGCGCCGTCGATCCTGCCGATATTGTCGATCCGCACAGGGCCGCCGAAGATGTTGATCGCATAGCCGGTCGCGCTGCCGATCCGGCCGGCATTGACGATGGTGGCGCCCTCGTTGCCGGAGGTGAGGTTCACCGCATCGATGCCGCCTGTGATCGACGCGCCTGCGGCCACGTCGAGCGAGGCCCCGCCGGCGCTGTCGATGCGAACGCCGTAGCCGCGTCGCGCGCTCACCTCGCCCTCGACCGTCACCGCCGCCTCGGTCGCCCCGACCGCGAACACCGCCGACGATGCCGCGCCTTCGACTTGGGCGTCCCCGGCCGCGATCGTCACCCGCCCGTTCTGGCTTTCGCCATAGGCGCCGTCGCCCTGCGCCGAGAGGGTGTCGAAGGCTATGGCGACGTCGCCGCCCGAGGAGCGCGCGTCGATCGCGTCCCATTGGGCGCTGGCCGCGCTGCCCACATCGACCGTCACGTCGGACGTGCCGAACGCTTCCACCCCGGCGGCGCCGGCGCCGGTCGTGGCGAGGCTGCCTTGGCGGATGGCGATCGCGGCTCCGGTGGCCGAGACGGCGCGACCGCCGTCGCCCGCGGTCGCGATCGAGCCGGCGCCGTCGATGATGACATCGCCGGCCACCTCGACCTCGATGCCGTCCTCGCGCGCGCTGGCGATCGAGCCTTGGTTGACGATGGTCGCGCTGCCGTCGGTGGTGACGTGGATGCCGTCCAGGTCGACGTCGATCGCACCGGTGTCGGCGACGGTCACCTCGGTCTGCTCCGCGCTCTCCACGGCGACCCCGAAGCTGTCCCGTCCCGCGATGGTGCCGGTGATGTTGGCTTCGGCGCGAGTCGCGGCCTTGATCTGAACGCCCGCGCCGCCGACCCCGTTGACGTCGGGGCCGATGTCGACGTCGCCGGCTTCGATGCTGACCGCGCCGGTCGCGCTCTCGCCATACGCGCCGAGGCCGAACGCGCTCAGCGTGTCGAAGGCTATCGTGACGTCGCCGCCGCGCGAGACGGCGATGATGGCCGAGGATCGCTCGCTGATCGCCTCGTCGACGTCGATCGCGATCGCGCCAGCGGCGCTGGCGCCGATCGCGACGGCGAACTCGCCGCGCGCGGTCGCGCTCGCCTGGCGGATGCTGATCGTGTCGCCGCGCGCGTCGATCGCGGTCGCGCCGTAGCCGGACGCCACCACCGAGCCTTCGCCGCTTATGACGACGTCGCGGGCGATCCCGGTCGCCGGCCGGAAATCGGCCTGGACGTCGATCCCGCCATGGGCGAGCCCGACGCCGTTCGGGTCGTCGGGATCGCCGATTTGCTCGATCAGGCCGCTATTGACGATCTCCACCCGCCCGTCGCTGAGAACGAACACGGTGGCGACGGTGTTGGTGCTGTCCCCGAAGAGGCCTGCGCCATTTTCCGCGCGAACCTGGCCGCTCGTTTCGACCCGCACGGTTCCGGTGCCGCCGCTGACCGAGACGCCCGAGCCGCCGACGCTGTCAATATCGCCGGCGGTGATGGTGACGGAGCCCTCGTCCGCGATCGTCCGGATGCCGTTCGACAGGAACCCTTCGCTGGCGATCGATCCGCGCGCGTCGATGACGACGTCGCCGGCACCGCGCGCATTGGCTTCGACGGCGCTGTTCAGAAAGCCGCTGCCGCTGACCGACGCGCCTTCGGCGATGTTGATGGTGAGCGAAGCATCCTGCCCGTCGACGCGCACCCGCTGCTGCGCAACGACGCCGTCGGCGAGGTTGAGCGTCAAATCCTCATTCGTGTCGTAATAGACGCCCCTCGGATAGGGATTTCCCTCCGGCGTGCAGGTGACGACGCCATCCTCCGGAGCGCCGCATTCGCCGCCGGCCTGGGCCGCGGCCGCGGCGGGGGCGAGCAGCAATGTCGCCGCGAGCACGCCGCCGAGCGCGGTGCCCGAGCCGACAAGAGGCTTGCGCGCGGCCGCCCCGCCACGCAGGCTGCGGTTATCGAACATTCGGATCATGGCGCGCCCCCATGTTTATGTGACACCTGAGTAGGGCGATTGCTGGAAAGGCGCTATTCAAAAAATGAGCGAAACGCGCGGAGTGCCGGAGGAGGTTGCGGGCGGCGAGGGCGAAGCCGCTTTGCGCCGCGAGATCGGCTTCCTCGGCTCGGCCTTCCTGGCCTTCAACGGCGTGGTCGGCGCCGGCATCTTCGCGCTCCCCGAAAGCCTGCTGACGCAGTTCGGAACGTTCAGTCCGTGGCTGTTCCCCTTGTTCGGCGGCCTGGTGCTGCTGATCGCGGTGCCGTTCGCCCGCGTCGCTTCCTATTTTCCGCTGTCGGGCGGACCCGTCCTCTACACCGCGCGGTTCGGGCCGTTGGTGTCGTTCCAGGTCGGCTGGCTCTATTATGTGGCGCGGGTGACGGCGCTCGCCGCCAACAGCAATTTGTTCGTCACTTATGCCGCCTCGCTGTGGCCGCCGCTCTCCTCCGGCGTGCCGCGCGGCATCGCCATCCTGGCGCTGTGCGGCGGCCTCACCCTCGTCAACATCGTCGGCGTGCGCCGGGCGATCCGCACGCTGGACGCGCTCACTCTGGTCAAGGCGGCGCCGCTGGTGGCGATGGCGATCTGGGGCCTCGCCGTCTCCGCGGACCCGGTGCCCGCCTTCACCGGCCTGCCGCCGCTCAGCGGGGTGGAGGCGGCCGCCCTGCTCGTGCTCTACGCCTTCGTGGGGTTCGAAAATTCGGTTGTGCCGGCCGGGGAGACCGCCAATGCGCGGCGCACCATCCCGCGCGCGCTGATCGTCACGGTGGTGGCGACGATCGCGCTCTACCTGCTGGTTCAGCTCGCTTACGTGGCGGTGATGGCGCCGGGGAGCGGCGGCGATGCGCCGCTGGTCGCGTTCGGCATCGCGCTGGCCGGGCCGGCCGGCGGGCTGCTGCTGACCGCGGCCGCGCTTGCCTCGCTCGCCGGCAATCTCAGCGGCTCGATGACATCGACGCCGCGCGCCACCTTCGCGCTCGCCCGCAAGGGCCTGCTGCCGGCCTGGTTCGGCCGGGTGAGCGAGCGCTACCATACCCCGGCCAATTCGATCCTGTTCATGGGGGCGGCCGGCGCCCTGCTCGCGCT
Organism: Allosphingosinicella sp.; assembly: GCA_036388655.1. Lineage (GTDB taxonomy): Bacteria > Pseudomonadota > Alphaproteobacteria > Sphingomonadales > Sphingomonadaceae > Allosphingosinicella. Next base: position 4,798 of record DASVRK010000110.1, read on the forward strand.
CACCGGCAGCTTCGTGTGGCTGGCGGTGGTGAGCACGCTCGCCCGCCTGTTCGTCTACGGCCTCAGCCTCGCCGCGCTTCCCGGCGTGCAGCGCGAGGCCGGGGAGCGGCCGGGCCGTGCTCTCTACCCGTGGCTGGCGGGGGGGCTCGCGGTCTGCTTCTGGGCGATGTTGCAGTCGCAATGGCCGGCCTGGCGGATGCTGCTTGCCCTGGTCGCGGTCGGCAGCTTGCTTTACTGGCTGGCACGCCGCCCGCTCAGGCGGCGATGAGCTCGGCCGGCACCGTCGCCTCGATCCAGCCGCCGCCGAGCACCCGCTCGCCCGCATAGATCACCGCCGCCTGGCCGGGCGCGACTCCATATTCGGGCCGCTCGAAGCGGAGGCTGTCGCCGGAGAAGCTGACCGGAGCCGGCTTCGCCATCGACCGGACCTTGGCGGTGAGCCCCTCCCGCTGGTCCTCGCCGAGCCAGTTGAGGCCGCCGAGGCGCGCGGCGCGGACCGCCAGCGCCGCCTTGGGGCCGACCACGACCCGGCGCTGCTCGGGCTCCAGCCGCACGACGTAGAGCGGCTCGGGCTGACCGCCTATTTCGAGGCCGCGGCGCTGGCCGACGGTGAAATGGATGAGCCCCGGATGGCGGCCGAGCACGCGGCCCTCGCCGTCGACGATGTCGCCCGGCTGCGCCGCCTCCGGCCGCGCCTTTTTCACCACCGAGGCATAGTCGCCGTCGGGTACGAAGCAGATATCCTGGCTGTCGGGCTTGTCGGCGACAGCGAGCGCCAGCTCGCGCGCCACTTCGCGGACCGCCGCCTTGGGCATGTCGCCGAGCGGGAAGCGCAGGAAGCCGAGCTGCTCGCGGGTGGTGGCGAAGAGGAAATAGCTCTGGTCGCGGGCCGGATCGGCGGCGCGGTGCAGCTCGGGCCCGCTTGGCCCCAGGACCCGCCGCACATAATGGCCGGTGGCGAGGCAATCGGCGCCGAGCTCGCGCGCCAAGCTCAACAGGTCGGTGAACTTCACCCCCTGGTTGCAGGCGATGCACGGGATCGGTGTGCGCCCCTTCATATATTCGTCGGCGAAGCGGTCGATCACGCTGTCGCGGAAGCGGCTTTCATAATCGAACACATAATGGGCGATGCCGAGCCGGTCGGCGACCGCGCGGGCATCGTAAATGTCCTGGCCCGCGCAGCAGCTGCCGGTCCGCTGCACCGCCGCGCCATGGTCGTAGAGCTGGAGCGTCACGCCGATCACTTCGGCGCCGGTGCGCGCGGCGAGCGCGGCCACGACCGAGCTGTCGACGCCGCCCGACATGGCGACGACGATCCGGGCCTCGCTGGCCGGCCGGTCGAGCTGGAAATCCGCGCGCATGCGGCCGCCATATAGGGTGAAGGCGGCGCCGCGCCAGTCTGCCCCGGCCTTTACCGGGGATTCAGCCTTGTCCGCTAAGGCCTGGGCCATGGATCTCGGTCAATTCCGGCGCCAGGGAGCGAAGCTTTTCGAGGAGAGCTGGGCAGCCGCGCCCGATTACGGCCTGTTCGTGGCGAGTCTCGCGGCGATGCAGGCGTCGAGCGCGGCGGCGCGCGCGGAGGCGGGCGGGCGGCGGTTACGCGCGGCCAATGCCGACGACAGCCGGCCGCTGGTCGACATTTTGCTCGCCGCTCCGTCCTGGCGCGCCTCGGTGGTGGCGCAGGGCGGCTGCTTCGACCGCATCATCGCCGCCGACCGGGCGCGGGAGGCGTAAACCGAGATGACCGGGAAATTTACCTTCGCATTTTAGCCTTCCTTCAATGCCTCGCGGCTAAGGCTGGGAGGTGAGAACAGACGATCCCCGGCCAAACGGGATTTTTTGAGGTACGAATGATCGAGAACCAGAAGATACGTCCGGCTCAGGTGATCGGCCCGCTCGGCGAGCCGCTGACCCTGGCGACGCTGCCGCCGCCGTCGACCACCCGCTGGGTGGTGCGCCGCAAGGCGGAAGTGGTCGCCGCCGTCAATGGCGGTCTTCTGAGCGTCGACGAAGCCTGCGAGCATTACAATCTCACGCTCGAGGAATTCGCCTCCTGGCAGCGCGCCGTCGATCGTTCCGGCATGCCTGGTCTTCGCGTCACCCGCATCCAGCATTATAAATCGCTGTACGAGCGCCAGCAGAAATTCTGAAGCGGGGCTCCCCGGGGGAGCCGCCGCGCCTTCAATACTTTCCCGAAACGATGTAAGGCTTGCGCCGCCTGCAGCCGAGTTGCGCCGCCAGACGTGCGACGGACGGCAGGAACAAGCAGCGCCTTCGCGCGTCTTGGAATCGGAACGCCGCTGAAACCGTTTGGTTCTTCGGCTGCGAAGACAGGAGGGTAAGTATGAATCTCATCATCGCTCTGATCATCGGGGGCATCATCGGCTGGCTCGCGAGCATCGTCATGCGCACCGACGCCCAGCAGGGAATCCTGCTCAACATCGTGGTCGGCATCGTCGGCTCGCTGCTCGGCGGCTTCATTCTCGGGCCGTTGCTCGGCGGCGGCAACCTGCTCAACGGCGCGCTCGATATCCGGACTTTGCTGGTCGCGCTGCTCGGCGCCATCATCCTGCTCGCGATCGTGAACCTCTTCCGCCGCGGCCGCGTGCGCTAAGAGCCACGACTATCGCTTGAAGCTGGGGCCGCCGCGCGCATGCGAGGCGGCCCCTTTCTTTTTCACCTGGCGCCGTCCGGCCGTCTTTCGCCCGGCAGGAGCATGTATGGGGTTCTTGTTCGCCATCCTCCTCGGCGGCATCATCGGCTGGCTGGCCAGCATCGTGCTGCCGCGCCCGGACCATAAGCCGCTCTGGCCGGACATCCTCGCCGGCATGTTCGGCGGGCTGCTCGGCGGATTGATGCTGGGCCCGCTGCTCGGTGGCGGCAATCTGCTCGAAAGCGAGCTCGACATGATGACCCTGGTCGACGCCGCGCTCGGCGCCGCCTTCGTCCTCGCCATCGTCCAGTTCGTCCGTCGCCGCCGGCAGCGGCGGCGTCAGGAGGTTCGGCCGGGCGAGAAGCCCTAGCCGATCTCGAAGCTGACCGAGAGCGACACAGTGAGGGTCTGCTCGCCGGGCACGATCTTGCTCTCCGCCATATCCTGCGCCATCGCGCGGCCCATCACCGGCATCGGATAAGGCGGCGATGCGGCGCCGCTCTCGCTGATCGACAGGATCCGAGTCACTCGCCGCCCGAGCGCCCGCGCGTACACTTCGGCGCGGGCGCGGGCGGTCGCCAGCGCCGCCTGCCGCGCCTCGTCCAGCGCCGCCTCCGGCTTGTCGATGCTGAGCGAGGGTCCGTTGATCTGGTTCGCCCCCTGCGCGACGAGGGCGTCGAGGATCGCGCCGGTCTCGCCAATGTCGCGGAACCGGACCGTCACTTCGTTGCCCGCCCGATAACCGGTCAGGATCGGCGGCCGGTTCTCTTCGTGGCGATATTCGGGGTTGAGGTTGATCGAACTGGTCTGGATGTCGCGTTCGGCGATGCCGGCGCGGCGGAGGGCGGCGATCACCCGCGCCATTTGCTGCGCGTTCTGGGCGATCGCGGCGGTCGCGGTCCGCGCCTGGGTAACGACGCCGGCGTTGATCTGGGCGATGTCGGGCACCCGCCGTACCTCGCCGTTGGCGACCACGTCGAGCCGGGTGCCGGAAATGGCCTGCATGGGCACGCCTTGGGCGGCCAGCGCCGCCGGCGCGGAGAGGGCGATCAGCGACGCCAGTGCGACAATACGGATCATGTTCGAGCTCCCGATGATTTCGTGCCCGGAATATCGAGACCGGCCCCTGCACGCCACCTGAACGTTCGGCGCGCGGCGGATGCCCTTCTTGAGAGCGCCCGGCGGGCCCACCATCTAAGGATCGGGCCGCTCGTCGAAAAATCAGGCACCCCTGCCGAACGGCAATGGGAATAAGGCCGGTTCCGGTGTATGGAGCGCCGGGGCGCGGGGCGGGCTCGCGACTGACATATGGGGCTTGAGCCGGGTGACTTATTCGGCTAACACAGTCGCGACGCGGCGCGGCCGCCTGGCGGTGTGGGAAAGATGAAGACGATGAACTTCGAAACTGCGAGCTGGCGGCGTTCCGCCATCGAAGGGGACCCGGTCGAGGTCGACGTCGACGCGCTCGCGCAGCGCCGCAAGCGCCGCCGGATCATCATCGCGGTGGCGGTGGCGCTGATCCTCGCGGCCGCGGCGGTCTTCTTCATGACGCGCGAGAAGCCGGCGTCGGATCCGGCCGCGGGCGGAGCCGCCGAAAAGGCGCTGCCGGCGGTGACCGTGGTCGTCCCGGGCCGGCAGCAGGTCTCGCGCGCGATTTCGGCGACGGGAACGCTCGCCGCCCGCCGCGACATGCCGGTCGGCATCGCCGGCGAAGGCGGCATGGTCGCGCGGGTCCTGGTCGAGCCGGGCCAGTGGGTCGGCGCCGGCCAGACGCTGGCGGTGATCGAGCGCTCGGTCCAGGCCCAGGAGGCCCAGCAGCTCGCGGCCAGCATAGAGGTCGCCCGCGCCGACGCGCGGCTCGCGCAGCAGGAGCTCGACCGCGCCCAGGCCCTGGTCTCGCGGGGCTTCGTCTCGAAGGCCGACGTCGAGCGCCGGATCGCGACGCGCGACGCCGCCAACGCCC
>DASVRK010000111.1:0-13766 GCA_036388655.1 Allosphingosinicella sp.
CTGGTGCGCGGCGGCGAGGCTTCCGCGCCGCCCCGGCAGCACAGCTATGAGGTGCCGGAGGAGCTATGCTGCGCAGGGGCCGGGAAGCCGGATTTCATGATCTGGAACGAGATCGTGCGCGAGCCGCGGGGCGGGGCGCTGGTCGGGCTCGTGTTCGCACGGAAAACGATCGGCGAGCATGGTTTCCGATCCTATCAACGGCGGCTGCACCTGCTGCGGGTGCCGAGGGAGGATGGCGGCGCTCCCGTCCCCGTGCTCGACGCGCCGCTCAGCGGCATGGTGGATCAGCCGGTGTGCCGCTCCGTCGAAGACCAGCGCGCCCGGCCCGATGCCTGCATGGACCGATTCTATTTCAGCACATTGTTCACGCTGGTGCCGGAGATCGCGCCCGTCGAGCCGGCCAATCTGATCATGATCGCCACCGCCCGGACCAGTCCCGGCCGCCGCACGCGCACCAAGGGGCCGGTGCCGCGGGGGGCAATCGAGCGCACCACCGACGACGACGCGCGCGACCCGCTGTGCAGCTACACTCGCAGCTACTATTTCGACGAAGCTTCGGGCCGGTACCTGCCTGACGCGCCGCTGCCGGACTGCAGCGACCATCTGGAGCCGTGACGCGTCCGGGCGGGGCGCAGCGAAGCCGCGCCCGCTCCGCGGGCGTTCACCGAGGCGCCCGTGGAGCTGGAGCCGGTGCCGCGGGGACTGCGCTCTCCGGCCTATGGCGGCTCCGGGGCCTGTGGCGGCGGGCCTCCAGCTGCTGCTGACGGCGCAACTGGTCCGCTTCGGTACGCTCGTCCAGCGTTGCGCACACGGTCCCCGGCCTGCCGAGCGGAGCCGGATCCCCGGCGCGCTCGGCGCGTCGGATGGTGACGCAGGCGCTCCCACCATTCCCGTAATTCCCGCCGTCGTAAAAGTAGCTTTTCATTCCCGGCAGCACCGCTTCGTTGGCGAACAGCGCCAGCGCACCGTTGCGCGCCGCGACGAAGTCGCCACGCCAGCTTGCGGTACTGTCGCCCTGCTGCCGCATCTCCAGCGCCTGGATGTGGACGCCGCCGTCGCGCGTGCGGATCTCAGCCACCGGCTGCAGGTAGTCGGCTGTGATGACGCGCCGGAACGGAACGCCCACATAGCCGCTGAAGCCGACCTCGCCAGCGTCCAAACCCGCGGGATCGGCGGGCTTCCCGCCATCGGTCCACGAATCGACCACGTCGATCTCCACGATGTAGCGCTGGTCCCGCTCGACCGCGAGGTCGACGGGCGCGCAGGTCGCCGCCGGCGTGAAGTCGGCTCGGGCCATCTCCTTCTCGGCATGCGGAGGGCGACGTTCGCACAGCCCCGCGCCACGCTCCGCAAAGGGAAGCCAGATCTGCACGACCAGCCCGACGAGGAGCCAGAGCAGGAAGGCGGTGATCACGAGCGCCGCCAGCCACGGCAGGACCCGCCACTTGAGGATGCGCATCGGCCGCCGGTAGAGTTTGCTCGTTCGCAGCCCGCGAACCCATAGCGGGCTCCGCTCGATTGGCGGTGGACCGCCGACGTCGACCGATTCCGCCCAGATTGCGCGGCACAGGTCCCGCAGCCTGCGCTCGCGCACGCTGGTACGCCACATCAGCATCCCGATCGCCGTCGCAATCACCAGAAAGTAAAAGGCGTTGTCCGCCATCGTGTCGATCAGCGGGTCGAGGAAGGCCGGCGTGACGATCGCGAGCAGCCGGATGACGCCGCCGATCCAGTTACGGCCATCGGCGAGGAACGGTGGATCGGGCGCCAACTCGACCCACCATGGCATCAGAAGGAGCGCGAGGGTCAAGAAGAGCGTGGTGAAATAGGTAATGCGGCGGATCCAGACGTGATCCCAGACCGCCGCCATCGCCTTCGATCTCGCCTCGCCGACAATGGGGTCTTCGAGATGCTCGGTGAGCTCGGGCGACAGCATCGGCCGCGCCTCCTGCTCCTCGGCCGGCGGCGCCACCGGCGTCTCGGTATCCGCCTGCTGGGCCGTCTCCCCGCCGGGCTGCGGCGGAACGATCTTGATGTTCGTCGGAATCCCGAACGGCGCATAGCGGTTCCCGCTGGCGGCAATGCGCGCCAACACGCTCTCGTGGACATGGGCGGTTTGGAGCAGCCCCTTGGACTTACCCGCCTTGTCCTTGAGCTCCGGATCGGTGACGATCGATTCGGCATCTGCCGGGTGGATCCAAGCGCCGATATTGCGCGGCTGGTAGCGGTAGTAGACCCCGGCGCCCGACCGGCTGTCGTGGATCGGTCCGCCGCTATTCGCGAGCGCCCGATAGCGGTCGGTGATCACCTTGACCGTCCGCAGGCCCGCCTTTTCCGCCTCTGCCTTCATCCACAGGAACGAGACGTAACTGAGGCTTTCGTCGGGATAGCCGCCGCCGACATCGGCGTGCATGCCGGTGAACCAGACCTGCTGAAGGCGGGGGCTGTCGTGCGGCTTCGGGTGAAGCCAGGGCATCTTTTCGGCGGGATGCTCCTGCCGGAGCCCCTCTTCGGCGAGTTCATCCCACAGCAAAGGGTGGAAGGCGTCACGCTCGTCGTCGATGGCGAGCGCGTGGCGCGCGCAGCGCACGTGCGGGCTCAGCTCATAATTGGGCATGCCGAGCGGAAAGATCCAATTGTCGATGCCGCGCGTGATCTCGGCAATCGGGCCGCCATAGGCGGCGACGGTGTCCCACACTCCGACGAAACGGATCACCGGATGATAGTTTTCGGCGCGCAGCCGCTCGAGGAGGTCCTGATCCTTCCGTGCGCGATTGCGCCTGAACAATTTGCTGTACAAGTTCCAAAGCGACCAGCCACTGCGGGGCGCGCAGCCCGCACGGTACGCGCGCCACGCCTCCTTCGATCGCTGATGGAGATCGGCCTCGCGCGTGGTTTCGAGCAGGCCTACCTTCGCGATCATTGCGATGGCGGTGCGCATCGTGAAGGCGCCGCGGCTGAACCCGAAACCGTAAATATGGTCGCCCTCGGCGCCGTCCTGTTCCGTCGCCTGAAGCGGCGACCCGGGGTTGTAGTTCCGGCATGCGTAGCGATAGATATCGAGGACATTCTGTCGCAGGCCGATGCCAAAGACGCCGCCGAGGATTGCGAGCGGCTTGAACCCCGATGTCCCGACCCCGTTGTCGTAGAAGGCGATCTGTTTTCGCTTGCCAGGAGTGGCCGGCCCAAGGTCGACCGCCTCGTACATGCGCCAGACGTTGGTCTTGAACAGTTTGGCGCTGCTGTTGCCGGTGCCGTCGGAGAAGAGGATGATCGACTTGGCTGCGCCCGCGCCGCCCGCGTGGCCGGCTGGAGCCGCTCCGTTCGGCCCGGTCTTCGCGGCGTCGCCGGCCGCTGCCTCGTTTCGCTGGTCGCCCATCGCGTTCCCCTCGCGAAGAAGCGGTGAGGGTGCGCCTCCCCCAGGGTGTCGTCAACCGGGCGCGGCGGCGGGGGGCGGGAAATGACTCCGGAATCGATCCGGTCGCGGCGGAAGCCCCCGGCGGCGCGCGAGCCGGCTTGCGCGGTGCGGCGGCTTCGATAGGTTGCCGGGCGTAATGAGACCCGTTCGGGCTGCCCGCCCCCTCCCGGCTTCGGTCGCACTGCTGCTCGCCCTGCTCGCCGCGGGGTGCGCCTCCAAACCGGAGCTGCCGGCGGCCGGGCCGATCGCCCGCCCCGCCCCCGCCGCCTACGATCTCGTGATCCGCGGCGGGACGATCTACGACGGGAGCGGCGGCGCGCCCTATAAGGGCGATGTCGCGATCAGCGGCGACCGCATCGTAGCGGCCGGTCCCGCGCTGAAGGGCGCGGCGAAGCGGGAGATCGATGCGCGCGGGCTGGCCGTGGCGCCGGGGTTCATCAACATGCTGAGCTGGGCCAACGAGACCCTGCTCCAGGACGGCCGCGGCGAGAGCGATATCCGTCAGGGCGTGACGCTCGAAGTGATGGGCGAGGGCCGCTCGATGGGGCCGCTCAACCCGCAGATGAAGGCCGAGCTCCAGAACCGCCAGATCGAGATCAAATATCCGGTCACCTGGACCAGCCTCGGCCAATATCTGGAAGAGCTCGAGGCGCGCGGGGTCAGCCCCAACGTCGCCTCGTTCGTCGGCGCGGCGACGGTGCGGACTCATGAGCTTGGGGAAGCGGACGTCGATCCCTCCCCCGAGCAGCTCGGGCGAATGCGGGCGCTGGTGCGCCAGGCGATGGACGAGGGCGCGATGGGGGTCGGCTCGTCGCTGATCTACGTGCCGGCGACCTTCGCCGAGACCGACGAACTGGTGGCGCTGGCCGCCGAAGCCGGGCGGTGCGGCGGTATGTATATCAGCCATATCCGGAACGAAGGGCCGCGGCTGCTCGCCTCGATCGACGAACTGATCGAGATCGGCCGGCGATCGGGCGCACGGGCGGAAGTCTATCATCTGAAGGCGGCGGGCCCGGCCAATTGGCATCTGATGGACGCGGCGATCGCGCGGATCGCGGCGGCGCGGGCGGGCGGGCTGCCGATCACCGCCGACATGTATCTCTACACCGCCTCGGGCACCGGCCTCGACAGCACGCTGCCGATATGGGTGCGCGAAGGCGGCCATGACGCGATGGTGGCGCGGCTGAAGCAGCCCGAAATGCGGGCGCGGGTGGTGGCGGAGCTCAGGGGGGCGCGGCCGGGGCGCGACTGGTCCGCGGTCCAGCCGAGCAGCTTCCACAACCCGGCGCTGCGCCACTATGCCAACAAGCGGCTGAGCGAGATTGCCGCCTTGCGCGGGCAGAGCCCGGAGGAGACGGCGATCGACCTCGTCGTCGAGGATGACAGCCGGGTCGGCACGATCTTCCATTCGATGTCGGAGGACAAGGTCCGGCTCGGGCTGGTGCAGCCGTGGGTGAGCTTCGGATCGGACGCGGGCGCGATCCCGGCCGAACCGCCCTTCACCGACACGCCGGTCCACCCGCGCACCTACGGCAATTTCGCGCGGCTGCTCGGGCGCTATGTGCGGGAGGAGAAGCTGGTGACGCTGGCCGAGGCGGTGCGGCGGCTGACCTCGCTGCCGGCGACGAACCTGGGGCTGAGCGACCGGGGGCGGCTGAAGCCGGGCTATTTCGCCGACCTGGCTATCTTCGATCCGGCGACGGTCGGCGACCGCGCCACTTACGAGCGGCCGCACCAATATGCGGTGGGGATGCGGCATGTGCTGGTGAACGGGGTGCCGGTGCTGAAAGACGGGGCGCATACCGGTGCCAGACCGGGGCGGGTGGTGCGCGGGCCGGGGTGGAGGAAGTGCCGGGCGGGGTAGGTTTGCCGGAGGGAACAGAGCCCCGGTTATCGCCGGGGGACTGGGCCCCGGCCTTCGCCGGGGAACGGCACCTGCTTTCTCCCGGGGACGGATAGGGCTTGGCGGGGTGCTACATATGTGGCATGCTACTAGTGTAGCAGGGTGAGTCGCGATGATCGGGAGCCTTCCGCGCCGCGAGCGCGAGATATTCGAATTGCTCTGCAGCGCCGGCGAGGCGACGGCGGCGGACGTGCGCAAGGCGATGGCCGACCCGCCGAGCCATTCGGCGGTGCGTACGATGCTGGCGCGGCTCGAGGCCAAGGGGCTGGTTACCCACCGCGCCGTCGACCAGGCCTATGTCTATAAGAGCGTGCCGCAGCCGGCCAAGGTGCGGGAATCGGCGCTCAAACAGATGGTGAAGACGTTTTTCGACGGGTCGGCGGCGAGCGCGGCGACCGCCTTGCTCGGCCTCACCCGCAACCTTCGGCCCGAGGAGCTGGACGCGCTCCAGCGGGCCATCGACGAAGCCAAGGAGCGGCCATGACGAGCTTTGCCTTCTTTGTGGAAATGGCCTGGAAATCGGCGCTGATCGCCGGCGCGGCGCTGTTGCTGGCGGGGCTGGTCCGATCCTGGTCGGCGGCCGACCGGACCGCGCTGCTGCGGCTCGCCATCGTCATGTTGCTCGGCCTGCCGGCGGTCGCGTTGCTGCTGCCGGGGATCGAGGTCGAGATGGCGGTCCCGGCCGCGGCCGAGGCCGAGCCGCTGCTGCGCTCCGCCCTGCCCGCCCCCGCGGCCATGCCGGCGGACGCGGCGGCGAGCGTGGCGGTCGCGCCCGCGGCGGGACGGGACGATCCGGGCATGCTGGTGGCTTTGCTTTATCTTGGCGGGCTGATGATGGTGGGGCTGCGGCTCGCCGGCGGGCTGTGGACGCTGCGGCGCTGGACCGCCGCCGCCAGCCCGCTCGACTGCCCCGAATGGCAGGCCGCGCTGGCGCGGGCGCTGGCCGATCCGGCGGCGCCGCGCTTCCGCCTGCTGGTGTCCTACGAAGCGCCCTCGCCGCTGAGCTGGGGCTGGCGGCGGCCGGTGATCCTGCTCGATGCCGACACGCTGCGCCGGGCGGACGATGCCGACGCGATCCTCGCCCATGAGATCGCGCATATCGCGCGCGGCGACTGGCCGACCCTGATCCTGTCGCGGCTGGCGGTGGCCTTGTTCTGGTTCAATCCTTTGGTGTGGTGGCTGGAGCGGGTGACGGTGCAGGAGGCCGAGGAAGCGGCCGACGGCGCGGCGGCCGGGCGGGTCGAGCCGGCGCGCTATGCCCAGATCCTGCTCAATTGCGCGCAGCAGGCCGGGACGCTGCCGGTCAGCAGCATCGCCTCGGGCTGCCTCAGGCGGCGGATCAGGGCGGTGCTCGACGGCAGCTTCTCGGGGCGGCGCCGCGGCTCCGTGTGGACGGCGGCGGCGATGCTCGGCTGCGCGGCGGTGGCGGCGCCGGTGGCGGCGACCCGGCTGGTGCCGGCGCTGGCCGCGGCCCCGGCCGCGCCGGCCCGGCCGGTGGCGCGGATTGGGCCGCTGACGATCTCGATGACGGAGGCGCCCGTGCGGATCGCGGCGGCGCCGCTGCCGCCGGAGGCGCCGATGCCGCTGCCGGCCGCCGAGGCGCCGCTGCCGCCCGAGGCTCCGGCGGTGGCGAGCGCCGCGCCCGAGGCCGCTCTTCCGTCGCCCCCGGCTCCGGTGGCTGCCCCCGCCCCTCCCGCGCCCCCTGCCCCTCCCGCGCCCGCCGCTCCGCCGCGGCCGCCCGCGCCGGTGCTCGACGTCGAGACCTTGGTCCAGATGCGGGTCCATGGCGTCACCGGCGACTATATCGAGGCGCTGGCGGCGATCGGGCCGCATTACCGGCGGCTGACGCCCGAGCAGATGGTGCGGATGCGCATCCACGGCGTGACGCCCGATTATGTCCGCGACCTCGCCGCCTCCGGCTATCCGGCGATCGGCGCCGAGCAGCTGATCCGGATGAAGATCCACGGCGTGACCCCGGCTGGCGCCAAGCGGGCGGCGCTGGCGCCGGGGGCGCGGCCCTCGGCCGAGGAGCTGATCGACCGCGCCATCCACCGCAAGCTGTGAAAGGCCCCTTCATGTTCGTCCGCACCGTCCTCGCCCTCGCCGCCGCGGCGTTGGTGCAGACCGCTTCGGCGTCGGCGGCCGAGGCGTCCTTCCCGATCGGCTGGACGATGTCCCCGGCGGAGGGCCGACCGGCGATGGTGCAGCTTGAGCTTAGCTACCGCTCCGGCGGCAGCGTCGGCAACACGTCGCGGCCGGTGGCGGTCGCCGATCTTCAGGGCCTCGGCGAAGCGCAGCTCGCCGGGCCGGGCGGGCCGGCCGCGTTCCGCATAGTCCGCGACGCCGGCACCATCGCCTGCCAGGGCGTGGTCCGCCAGCGGCGCGGGACCGGCGAGTGCCGCTTCGCCGGCGACCCGCGCTTCGCCGCCGAGCTCGCCCGGCGCGGCATCGGGCGGCCGAGCGGCTATGAGCAATTCCAGCTGGCGCTGCACGGCGGCGACCTTGCGGTGGTCGCCGAGCTGGAGCGGCAGAAATATGCGCGCCCGACCGTCGAGCAGCTGGTCGGGCTCGGCATCCACGGCGCCGGGCTAAGCTACCTGCGAGCGCTGGACGCGGCCGGCTATCGGGTCGGTTCGGCCGACAAGCTGGTCGAGATGCGCATCCACGGGGTCAGCGCCGATTATATCGCGGAGCTCCGGACGCTCGGCTTCGCGCGGCCCTCGGCGGACCAATTGGTGCGGATGCGCATCCACGGCGTCTCCGCCGATTATGCGCGCGAGCTGGCGGCGCTCGGCTACAAAAGGCTGAGCGCGGAGGAGCTGGTCAACATGCGGATTCACGGCGTGAAGCCCGAGCTGGTGCGCGAGCTGGCGCGGCTCGGCTATCGCGGCGTCACCGGCGAGCAGCTGACGCGGATGGCGATCCACGGCGTGTCGCCCGGCTTCGTGCGGGAGATGGCGGCGGCCGGCTATCGCCAGGTCCCGGTCGAGGACCTCATCCGCCTGCGCATCCACGGCGTCACGCCGGAGGAGGCGCGGCGGGCGAATGCGGCGTTCCGGCGGGGGGATTAGGAAAAAGAGATTCCAGCTTGCGCTGGAATGACGGGTGGGCGCAGGTTTCGGTTATGAAGAAACTTGTCATCGCCGCCGCCATGGCCGCCGCTTGGGTCGCTCCGTTGACTGGAGCACAGCCGGCGAGCGAGCCGCCGCCCGCCGCGCGAACCGCCGCCGAAGGCAATGCGGAATTCGGTGTGGCGCTGTACCGCAAGGTGGCGGAGAGGCCGGGCAACGTGTTCCTGTCGCCGATCAGCATCGTCGGCGCGTTCGGGCCGGTCAGCGCGGGGGCGGAGGGGGAGACGCTGGCGGAGATCGCGCGGGCGCTGCGGCTGCCGGGCGGGGCGGCGGGGCATGAAGAGCTTGGAGCGATGCTGCGCGGGCTGGAGCGCGAGCGCGAGGGCGTCACGCTCAGCATCGCCAACGCGCTGTGGGTGCAGCAGGGGTTCGGCCTCAAGCCCGCCTTCGAGAAGACCGCGCGCAAGCAATATGACGCGCGGGTCGAGGCGCTCGACTTCGCCCGGAACGAGCAAGCGGCGGCGCGGATCAACGGCTGGGTAAAGGAGGAGACGCGCGGCCGGATCGGCGAGCTGATCAACGCCAGGTCGCTCAATCGCGACACAGCGCTGGTGGTGACCAACGCGGTCTATTTCTTGGGCGATTGGGCGACGGCGTTCAGGACCGCGGCGACTGCAAACGAGCCTTTCCACCTGCCCGGCGGCGAGACTCGAACGGTGCCGCTGATGTCGCGGCAGGACCCGTTCCGCTATTTCGAGACCGACGAATTCCAGGCGATCGACCTTCCCTACAAGGATGAGCGGCTGTCGATGAGCCTGTTCCTCCCCAAGGCGCGGGACGGGCTGCCGCCGTTCGAGGCGGGGCTGGACGCGGCGCGGCTGCGCGAATGGCTCGGGCGGCTCGACGCGGAGCGGCCGCGCGCGGTGCGGCTGCACCTGCCCAAATTGCGGATCGGCGAGACCTACAATCTGATCCCGCCGCTCGGGGAAATGGGCATTGCCGCCGCCTTCACGCCCGGCCGGGCGGACCTCAGCGGCATTGCCGACCGGGAGCTGTTCATCAGCCAGGTGATCCACAAGACCTTCCTCAAGGTCGACGAGAAAGGCACCGAGGCCGCCGCCGCGACCGGCATCGGCATCCAGGTGACCAGCGCGCCGCCGCCGCCGCCCATCTTCCGCGCCGACCATCCCTTCTTCCTGGTGATCCGCGACAAAGCGAGCGGCGCGATCCTGTTCCTCGGCCGGATCGTCTCGCCCGACCAGGCCTGAGCCGACGGGCGAGCCTTCGCCGAACGGATTCTTACCCTCGTCGAAAACGGGTGTCAGCGCCGCCGCGGGTCGGGCGGAGCGGTGCGATCAACAGGTGGAAGCGGGGGTAAGCATGGACCGACTGAAGACAATCGCGCTGGCGCTGCTGCTGGCGGCGCCGGGCGCATCGCTGCAGGCGGCGCCGGCCGAGGTCGCGGCGGCGGTGGCGGCGAAGGAGCGGCCGGCCGAGGCCACCAAGCTCGACGAAAGCCGCAAGCCGGCCGAGGTGCTCGGCTTCCTTGGGCTGGAACGCGGCGACCGCGCGCTCGATCTGTTCACCGGCAGCGGCTATTATGCCGAGATCATGGCCAAGGCGGTCGGGCCGCAAGGCTCGGTGGTCGCCTGGGAGCCGGCCAATTTCTACAATGACGAGGTCAAGAAGGTGTGGGCGGAGCTGCCCGGCCGGGCGCCGAACGCGCGCCTGCTGGTCGAAGCCGCGGACGCGATGGCGTTGCCGGCGGCGAGCTTCGACTTCGTGCTGATGCACATGATCTATCACGATTTCTATTGGGAGAGCGCCGAGTATAAATATCCGCGGCTTGACCCCGATGCGGTCCTGAAGACGGTGTTCGCCGCCACCAAACCGGGCGGGATCGTCGGCGTGGTCGACCATGTCGCGGAGCCCGGCGGCGATACCCGCGCCGTGGTCGACAAGCTCCACCGCATCGACCCGGCCGTGATCCGCGCCGATTTCGAGCGCGCCGGCTTCGTCTTCGACGGCGAATCCGAGCTGCTCCGCAATCCCGGCGACGACCGCTCCAAGCTGGTGTTCGACCCGGCGGTGCGCGGCAAGACCGACCGGATCGTCTACCGCTTCCACAAGCCCGCCTGAGCGGCGGCCTCAGACCGCCTTGTCGCGCTGGCAGGCCTCGCTGAAGGCGGCGGCGAGGATGCCGGTCGGCATGGCGATGAGGCCGATGCCGGCGATCGCGACGAAGGCGGCGACCAGCTTGCCGAGGGGGGTGACGGGGAAGACGTCGCCATAGCCGATCGTGGTCAGCGTCACCACTGCCCACCACAGAGCGCGCGGGATGCTGCCGAACTTGTCGGGCTGGATCTCGCCCTCGATCCAGTAGAGCGCGGTGGCGCCGAACACGACCAGCATCAAGGCGAGGCCGACGGTGGCGGCAAGCTCGAACCGGCGCGACAGCACCGCCGAGGCGAGGTTGCTGAGCGCCGCGCTCATCCGCCCGAGCTTGGCGAGGCGGAAGATGCGCAGCAGCCGCACCAGCCGCAGCATCGCCCCGCTCGCGCCGATGAAGGGCAAAAGGGCCGAGAGGATGGCGAGCAGATCGAAGATCGCCGCCGGCGAACGGACAAAGGCGAGCCGGCGGCGCCAGTGCGAGCGCGCGCCCTCCTCCTCGACCACGGTCCACAGCCGCGCGGCATATTCGGCGAGGAAGAACAGGCCGAAGCCGAGCTCGGCCGCGTCGAACAGCCGTTCGCGGCCGGCGGTGACGAGCGGCTCGGTCTCGACGATCGCCGCGGCGGTGGCGACGATGATGGCGAGCGTCACCAGGGTGTTGAGCGGCGACAGGCCCGGTTTGGTCCAGGCCCTGGGATCGAGCTGGCGGTAGAGCCGGCGGCGCAGTGACGGGGGAGCAGGCGATGGCGGGACGGCGGCCGCCGCAGCGCCCTCGGCGTTCAGCTGCAACGGCAATTCGTTCATGCCGGAAGCTCCCGATTTTCCCCGCACCCCGTGTCCCAAACTTTCCGCCGGTCTGCAACCCGCGGGGTCTCGCCGAGGGCGGAACGGCGCGGGGCGCTCGGCCGTTTATTCCGGCGAGGGTCCGAAGCCCGCCATTTCCACCGAAGGAGGAGCCTTATGGCAGACGATCGCTATTCGCAGGAGCGCGGCGGTGGCCGCCGCGATTCGATGTTCAACGACGACGAGCGCGACAGCTGGGAACGCCATCGGCGCAGCGAGATGGGCTGGGGCCGCAGCTCGGAGGGCGGCGGCCATGAAGGCGGCGGCTTCTTCGAGCGGGCGGCGGGCGAGGTCCGCTCCTGGTTCGGCGGCGACGACGACGGGCAACGCGGGGACGGGCAGCGCGGCGGCGGCGGTTCCGGCGGCGAGCCGTGGGGCGGCGGCGGCTGGGACGGCAACGAAGGCGTCGGGGGGCGCAGCCGGCCGAGCCATTATGGCAGCGAGCATGGCTATGGCGGCTTCCAGGGCGATTATGGCGCGGGCGGGGGCCAGGGCGGCGGCGGCGGCCAGGGCGGGTTCGGCGGCCGGGGCGATTATGCGCACGGCCGGCAGAGCTTCAGCGGCGGCGACCGCGAAGGCGCCTATGGCAGCCGCGAGGGCAGCTATCCGGGCGCACAGGGGCAGTATCGCGGCAGCGGCTCGTCGGGCTGGTCGAACAACGATTTGAGCCCGCATCCGGACGATCATTATCGCAGCTGGCGCGAACGGCAGATCGCCGAGCTCGACCGCGATTATGAGGAATATTGCCGTGAGCGGCAGCAAAGCTTCGAACGCGAGTTCGGCAGCTGGCGGCAGGGCCGGCAGGGCGGCGGCGCGATGAGCAGCGGGCTCAGCGGCAATATGTCCGGGGTGGCCTTGGGCGGCACCGCGGCGACCGGACCGATGGGATCGGGCGGCCTCACCGGCGCCTCGCCGGGGGCGGGCGACTTCGCCGCCGCGGACGAGAGCGGCGCCGGCGCGGGCGGCGGCGGATCGCCGGCCGGGACGCCCGAGGCTGCCGAGAGCGGCGGCTCGGCGCGCGGCGGCGGCCGGTCCTGACCAATGGGGCCGCCCCCGTGCGGCCCCGCTTTCCACCAGCAACGAGGAGTATGACGATGGCTGGCTATGACCGATATGACGACGACACCCATGCGCGCAGCCGCGACTATGACCGCGAGCGCGGCGGCGGGCGCGGCTTTTTCGGCTTCGGCGGCGGCCGGGAGCCCGAGCGCGGCGGCGGCTGGAGCGGCGGCCGCGACCCTGAGCGCGGCGGCTTGGGCGGCGGCCGCGAGCCCGAGCGCGGCGGCGGCTTCTTCGGCTCCGGCCGTGACGAGCATCGCGAGCGCGGTGGCGGCTTCTTCGGCGGCGGCGGCCATGAGCGCGGCCATGAGCGCGGAGGCGAGCGCGATTACGGCCGCGACGATCATCGCGCGGGCCTGCCAATCGAGGAGACCAGTCGGCTCATCGGGTCCAACAAGGTCGAAGGCACCGCGGTCTACGGCCGCGACGGGCATCGGCTCGGCAGCATCTACAATTTCATGGTCGACAAGATTTCGGGCCGCGTCGAATATGCGGTGATGACGTATGGCGGCTTCCTCGGCATGGGCACGCGCTATTACCCGCTGCCGTGGCGCGCCTTGAGCTATGACACACGCGCCGGCGGCTACCGGATCGAGCTCACCGAACGCGACCTCCAGAGCGCGCCGAGCTTCGACCGCGACAGCGAGCCGAGGTTCGACCGCGCTTATGGCGAGCGCGTGCACGATTATTATGGGCTGAACTATTGACCGGAGCCGCGGCCGTTCGCCCCGGCCGCGCCCCTACGGCTTATTAGTCTTGTTTGTCAGAGGCTTGGCAAGGTGAGGCCGTTGCTGTAAGGGCCCCGCCGTAAAAGGCAGGGGATCCATGAGCAAGAACATTCCGATCGCGTCGGCCGCGGCGCTCGCACTCGCGTCGGCCGCGCCGGCCCAGCCCGGCGGCAGCGCCGAGACCGCGGCCAAGATGCACGAATTCAGGGCGGCTAACGTGCCGCTGGTCGCGCAGCCGCTCGACCTGTCGCAGAAGAGCGACCCGATCTGGGTCAAGGGCGAGCGGCCCCCGGGCAACGTCATAGCGCGGCTGGCGCTGAAGCCCGTCGAAGCGATCGTGGTTGCGGAAGATGTCGGCCAGGGCTCCGGCCAGGCGCTGCTGGCGGCGCTGGCGCTGGCCGGCGCGGCCGGGGCCTACAGCCGGACCGCCGACCTCCAGGGCGCCAGGGAGCAGCGCATCTATTGCGGCGCCACCCCGGCCGGCACGTTCAAGATCCTGTGCCTCCAGGACCAAGACGGCGACGGACGCCTCGACCACGCGATGCCCGGGGCCGCGGAAGCCGGGGTGGCGG
>DASVRK010000112.1:0-33556 GCA_036388655.1 Allosphingosinicella sp.
GCCGCCGACCTTCTCCAGCGCCTGGTAGATGGGGACGGTGCCGATCGGGACGGGGCTGTTGCGGATGATCCATTCGCGGGTGTCGTGGATGTTGCGGCCGGTGGAGAGGTCCATGACCGTGTCGGCGCCCCAGCGGATCGACCACACCATCTTGTCGACCTCGGCGGCGACATCGGAGGCGACGGCGGAGTTGCCGATATTGGCGTTGATCTTCACGAGGAAGTTGCGGCCGATCGCCATCGGCTCGCTTTCGGGGTGGTTGATGTTGTTGGGGATGATGGCGCGGCCCCTCGCCACCTCGTCTCGGACGAATTCGGGGGTGACGTAATCGGGGATCGAAGCCCCGAAATCCTGGCCGTCGCGGATCTGCGCCGCGAGCTGCTCGCGGCCCAGGTTTTCGCGGACGGCGACATATTCCATTTCCGGAGTGACGATGCCTTTCCTCGCATAGTGCATTTGCGACACGTTGGCGCCGGGGCGGGCGCGGAGCACGGTCTTACGGACGTTGGGGAACGGGGCGACGCCCCCGGAGCGGTCGGGGCCGAGCTGGCCATTGTCTTCGGGCTTCACTTCGCGCTGGGGTACTTCCTCGACGTCGCCGCGGGCGCGGATCCATGTCGACCGGAGTTCGGGGAGGCCGGCCAGGATGTCGATGGTGGCGGCGGCGTCGGTATAGGGGCCGGACGGGTCGTAGACGCGCAAGGGCGGCTCGCCGCAGCCGGGCTCGAGGTGGATTTCGCGCATGGCGACGGCGAGCGGGCCGACGTGGACTTTGCGGCTGCCGCGGATTGGGCCGGTGGTTACGGCCAGCTGCGCGGCGGCCCCTCCACCATGCTTCGCATGGTCCCCCTCCCCGTTCCGGGGAGGATCAAGCTCGGTGCGGGCGGGGATATCTGCCATGTGTCGCTCTCCAAAACGGAGGGAGAGCGTGGATGCCGCTCCCTCCCTACGCCGGTGTCAGCCGGATCAGGTTCGGCGGGTCGCAAGCTGCATCGGCTCGCCTCTCAACCATGTGCTCATGGTCCCCCGGGGATGAGGGCTTGTAGCCCCTCCCCTGCCCCGCCACAATCAAGATCGAGGAGACGCGCATGGATCGCCGGCAGTTTGAAGAGACGTTGAACCAATTGCCGATCGGGCGCGACCCGGCTTCGGTGCGGCGGCGGATGGAGGCGATGGAGCGGGTGCTCGAGCGGGCGTTCGTCATCCCGGGCATCAACCGGCCGGTCGGGCTCGATTCGATCGTCGGGCTGGTGCCGGTGCTGGGCGACGTGGTCACCGCCTCGATGGGGGCGTGGCTGGTGTGGGAGGCGCGCAACCTCGGCATGTCGAAATTCCAGCTGGTGCGGCTGGCCGGCAATGTCGGGGTGGATACGGCGATCGGGGCGATCCCTTTGGTCGGCGACCTGTTCGACTTCGTGTTCAGATCGAACACGCGCAACTTGCGCATCATCAAGCGCTGGCTCGACAAGAACCATCCCGAGACGATGGTGATCGAGGGTGAAGTGGTGGCGCGGCCGTAGCTCCGCCGTGGGTGGCGAACTCCGGCCTGCGCCAATGCCTCAGTCGAAGACCCGATCGTATTGCGGGTTGTCCTTGCCGGCCAGCCAGTCGCGCGAGTCGCGGCGGAAGAGGAGGAGGACGGAGAGGAAGTTCAGCCCATATTGGACGACGGTGAGCGCTATGTGCAGCGGCTGGCCCTGGAGCATGGCAGGAATGCCGATGAGGCCGGTCACCAGGCTGAGCCCGGTCAGCACGATGTAGATCCAGGCCGCGACCCGGCTCCGCCGCCGCGCGATGAGCCAGAGCAGCAGGAAATAGAGGCCGAAGGTGATCAGCATCACGCCGGCCAGGAAGCCGGTTCCGAGCCCCACCTGCCGGATGGCCGCGGCGGAGTTCTCCCAATAAAGGAAAATGCCCAGGAGACCGAGCACGAGCGAGGCGGCGACGACGCGTTCGAACAGGATGATCGATTTGGGGCGCATGTCAGAATCCTTGGCGGAAAAGCGGGAGCGTCAGCGGAGCGGGGCCGGCACGGGCGGAGAGCAACCGCTCAGCCGCCGAGCTCCTTTTCGAGGAAGGTGGTGAGCAGGGCGGCGCGGACGGCGTCCTCGGCATGGTCGGCGCCGACCGAATGGCCGCCCTCCAGAAATTCGTGATAGTAGAAGGGATTGCCATATTCGCCGAGGCGGGCGGCCATCTTGCGGGCATGGCCGGGATGGACGCGGTCGTCCTTGGTCGAGAGATAGAAGAAGACCGGCGGGTATTTTACGCCCGGCTTGACGTTTTGATAGGGCGAATAGCGGGACAGGAATGCCCAATCCGCGGGTTTGTCGGGGTCGCCATATTCGTCCATCCACGAGGCGCCGGCGAGCAATTGGGAATAGCGCTTCATGTCGTGGAGCGGCGAGCCGGAAATGACCGCGCCGTAGAGGTCTGGGCGCTGGGTCAAGGCGGCGCCGACCAGGACGCCGCCGTTGGAGCGGCCGGAAATGGCGATCTTGCCCTTTTGGCTGACGCCGGTGCGAACCAGGTCCTCGGCGACGGCGTGGAGATCGTCGAAGCTCTTCTGGCGATTCTCGCGAAGCACCGATTCATGCCAGGCGGGGCCATATTCGCCGCCGCCGCGGATGTTGGCGAGGACATAGGCGTTGCCGCGCTCAGCCCAGAACAGGCCGAGCGGACCGGCCCGGTAAGGCTGGCCGGTGAGGTAGGTCGGCGTCTGGGCGGCGCGGAAGCCGCCGTAGGCGTGGATCAGCGCCGGCACCGAAGCCTTGCCGCCGCTTTTCCGGCGGACCAGGAAATAGGGGATGCGGGTGCCGTCCTTCGAGGTGGCGAAGCGCTGCTCGACCGCGAACTTCGTGGCGTCGAAGCGGGCCGGCAGGCTCTGCGCCAGCACGGGGGTCGCGGCCGGGCGGACCGAATAGAGGGCGGGCGGGGTCAGCATACCCTCGACCGTGGCGAAGGCGAGGTCCTGCTTGCCGGCGACGCCGACCAGATGGACACTGCTGTTGGCGGCGAGCGGCATCGCCCGGCTCGTCCAGCGGCCGTCGGCGCCGCGGGTGAGCGCGAACAATTTGCCGGAGACGTCGTCGAGCGCCTTGATCCAGACGATGGTGTCGGAGGCGGCGACCTCCTCGATCGCCTGGCTGCGGCTCGGCGCCATCACCAGCTCGGGCGCGGGCGCGCGGCCGGCGGCGATGTCGGCGAGCGAATAAGCGACGACCGCGCCGGCGGGAATGTCGCCCAGCGGCCGGTTGAGCTTGGCGATCAGGCGGCCGCCGATCACGTCCTCATATTCGGCGGTTTCGGGCAGCGGCGTCCTGACCAGCTTGCCGTCCTGGGTGAGCAGCGAGAGGTCGCTGGTCCAGAAGGTCTTGGCGCGGTTCAGCATCACCCAGCGCGTGTCGCGGTCGACGGCGGCGATCGGCGAGACCTGCACATCCTCCTTGGCGCCGGTGAAGATTGTCGCGGCGGAGGCGAGCGGGGTTCCGCGCCGCCAGATCTTGGCGATGCGCCCATAGCCCGAGGTGGTGAGCGATTCCGGGCCGTAATCGGTGATGACGAGCAGCCGGTCGCGGTCGACCCAGGCGACGTTGGTCTTGGCCTCGGGAAGGGTGAAGCCGCCCTCGACGAACTTGCCGGCCTTGAGGTCGAACTCGCGGACCACGTCGGCGTCGGTGCCGCCGGGGCTCAATGAGACGAGGCAGCGCGCATGTTCGGGCGCGAGGCAATCGGCGCCGTGCCAGACCCAGCTCTTGCCCTCCGCCTTGCCGAGCGCATCGACGTCGATCAGCGTCCGCCATTGCGGCTTGCCGGCGGCATAGGCGGCGAGCGGCGAGATCCGCCACAGGCCGCGCGGATTGTCGGCGTCGCGCCAGAGGTTGGTGACATGGTCGCCGATCACCGCCTCCGGCGCGGCGATCTGGCGCTCGTCGTCGAGTATCTCGCGGGCGCGGCGGCGATAGTCCTCGAAGCGCGGCGCCCGGGTGAGCTGGTCCTCCGTCGCCTTGTTCCACGCCTTGACCTGGGTCAGCGCGCGCTCGCCCTCAATCTCCTCGAGCCACAGATGTGGGTCTTCGGGGGATGCGGCGGGCGGGGCGGCGGCGGTGAGGAGCAAGGCGGCGGCGGGAATTGCAAGGCGCAACAAGGGCGAATCTCCGGTGGTGGCAGCCGCACGCTATGCGGCGGCGTCGGGCCTGTCACCAGCGGGTTGTCGACAGGCGCGGGAATTATGGCTATATGGATGGCCATAAAAGAGGGAGCGTGAATGGCGCATTACAGCGTAGCGGCGGCGAAGGACGCGTTGTCGAGCCTGATCGCCAAGGCCGAAGCCGGCGAGGAAGTGATCATCACCCGCCATGGCAAGCCGGCGGTGGAGCTGCGCCCAGCGCAATCGGACAGCCGCGATCGCAAGAGGGCCATGGAAAAGCTGCGAGCACATCGTCAAAACATGGCGCCGCTGACGACACCAATCCCTTATCATCGCTTCAGCGAGTGGCTCTACGAAGACGAAGAGAGTTGAGCTTCTATCTCGACAACAGCGTACTGGTGCCGCTGTTCGTAGCGGAGGCCCGAAGCGAAGCGATTCAGCATTGGCTGGAAGAGTGCGAGCGACCGGTTCATGTTTCGGACCTCGCAATCAGTGAATTCAACGCGACCATGTCCGGGCTGGTTCGGACCAAGGATTACTCCAGAGAGCAAGCCAGAGCGCAGGCTGCCGCATTCGAACGGTGGCGCCTCGAGTTCGCAGAGCCAACCGAGAACCTGCCCGTGGATGTACGGCTGGCGTCGAAGTTGGTCGCCGAACCATTCCCAAAGCTGCTTACGCCCGGCGCGATCCATCTCGCGACATGCAAGCGGATGGAGCTGACCCTGGTGAGCGATGACAAACGCCTGATCGAAATCGCAGGGCGCCTATCCGTAGACGTCATAAGCCCACCCAGCATTAGAGTTGAAGAAGAGCCTCAACCAAGGCTCAAGCCGCCGCGATGATTCCCTGCCACCGTTTTTTGCGGCCATGCGATGGACCGTCATACGGGGCGAAAGCTGGCATCTCACTTTCCTTGCCGGGCGGGGCAGGAAGAAGAGAGATTCCAGCTTGCGCTGGAATGACGGGGTGGCGGCGGCGCGGACGACTTGCCCGTAGACGCTTCTGAGCTTGTCCCGAATTGCGAGGAACCGTCATGCCAGCATAAGCTGGCATCCCCCTTTCCTCTCCGGGGGAAGAAGGAAGGGAGATTCCAGCTTGCGCTGGAATGACGGTATTCCGCACCGGGGAGCGAACCCCCTCGAGGCGCTGGCGCAGCACTGGCCCGGAAGACGCCCCTAGAAAATGAAATCCGTGCTTTGGAGCGGGATCTCGCCGGTGAGTTCGATCTGGAAGTCGGCGAGGCCGTTGCCGTCGGTGTCGCCTTCGATGACGGTGATGCCGCCCGCCGCCGTATAGCGCAGCTGGCCGGCCACCGAGCCGAAGGCGGCGGTGCCGATGAAGGTGAAATCCTCGGTCGCCGGAGTGGTCGAATCGGCGTCGAGATCGCTGAGGTCGATGCGGTCGGCGCCCTGGACGAAGTCGCTGATTTTGTCGCGGGCGGCGCCCGGCCCGCTCTCGGCCTGATCGATATAGACGAATATGTCGGCCCCGCCGCCGCCGGTCAGCGAGTCCGTCCCCATCCCCCCGGTCAGCACGTCGTTGCCGTTGCCTCCGTTCAGAACGTCGTTGCCGGCGCCGCCGTTGAGATTGTCGGTGGCGTTGCCGCCGGCGACATTGTCGTTGCCGCTGCCAAGCGTGAAGATGAAGCGCTCGATCGAGGTGAAGGCGATGCTCCGGTCGACGAAGTTGCTGAACTTGCCGTCCACGCCGCCGCCCGGGTTGGAGGAGTAATTGACTTCGATCTGAAGCTTGTGGGCCGAGCTGCCATAGTCGATCACGAGCGTGTCGAAGCCGCTGCCGCCATGGACGGTGTCGAGGCCATGGCGGACGGTGGCGACATCGTTGCCGGCGCCGAGCGAGATCAGTTCGTTGCGGGCGAAGTCGGTGCCGTCGAAGCGGTCGGCGAAACCCGACCCGACGACGTTCTGGAAATATTCGAAGCTGGTGAAGGTACCGTAGGCGCCGCTGTTGACGCCGCGGGTGAGGTTGATGACCACGCCCCGGTCGTCGCCGGAGAAATCCGCCGAGAGTCCGTCGACCCCGGTGCCGCCATTGGCCTGGTCGACGCCGCCGGCCACGTCGACATGGTCGTCGCCGATGCCGGTGAAGACGAGATCGTTGCCGGAGCCGGTGGAGAAATTGTCGGCGCCGCTGCCGCTATAGATTTCGAAATGCTCGATGCCGGTGAAGTTCACGCTGCGGTCGACGAAGTTGCTGAACTTGCCGCTCTGGCCGTCCACTCCTTCGGACTTGGCTGTCTCGTCGCGCAGGGCATGGCCCGAGGCGCGATAGTCGATCATGAGCGTGTCGGAGCCGGTCCCGCCGTTGACCGTATCGATGCCATGGAAGACCCCGGCATAGTCCGCGCCGGCGGCGAGATGAAAGATGTCGGTGCGGGCGGCATTGGTGCCGATGAGCCGGTCGTCGTGCGACGAGCCGGTGACGGTGCCGTAATGCTCGAACGAGCGGAACGCGCCGTAGCCGCCGCTATTTTCGAGATTGCGAAGGTCGATCACCACGCCCGCGGCCTGCACCGACCAATCGGCCGATAGCCCGTCGGTGGCGGCGCCGCCGTCGGCGGTGTCGAAGCCGGAGCCGACATCGATGAGATCGTCGCCGCCGCCGCTCGCCACGACGTCGTCGCCGGCCGCGGTGGCGAAGATGTCGGCGCCGTCGCCGGTCTTGATGTCGAACCGCTCGATGCCGGTGAAGCTGACGCTGCGATCGACGAAGTTGCTGAACTTGCCGGTGAACCCGCTGCCGTCGCTCGCCGTGATGGCGCCCTCGTTGCGCAGACCGTGGCCGGAGCTGCGGTAATCGATGGCGAGAGTGTCGAGGCCGCCCTGGCCATGGACCTGGTCGTGGCCGTTGACGACGCCGGCGATGTCGTCGCCGCCGCCGAGGTTGAAGATGTCGGTGCGGCTGGCGGTGGTGCCGATCAGCGTGTCGGCGTGCGAGGATCCGTTGACCGTCCCGAAATGCTCGAACGAGGTGAACGAGCCGTAGGCGCCGCTGTTCACCGCGAAGCGAAGCTCGATCACGACGCCCTCGGTCTGCCCCGACCAGTCGGCCGACAGGCCGTCGACGTCGGCGCCGCCGTGGGCGATATCCTTGCCCGAGCCGACGTTGATGAGGTCGTCGCCGGCGCCGCTGGCGATGACGTCGTTGCCGGTGCCGGTGCGGAAGATGTCGGCGCCGCTGCCGGAGGTGATGACGAAGCGCTCGATGCCGCTGAAGGCGACGGTGCGGTCGACGAAATTGCTGAACTTGCCGCTGTGGCCGCTGACCGCATCACCGGTCAGCTCGGTATCGACCCTGAGGGCATGGCCCGACGCGCTGTAATCGAGCATCAGCGTGTCCCGGCCCGAGCCGCCGGCGACATTGTCGTGGCCGTGGAAAACGCCGGCGAGGTCGTTGCCGGCACCGAGCAGGAAAGCGTCGTTGCTGGCCGAGCCGGTGCCGATCAGCGAGTCGGCAAAGCGGGAGCCGATGACGGTGCCGAAAAATTCGAACCGGGAGAAGGAGCCGAACACGCCCTCGTTGGTCTCGTTGCGGAGGTCGATGACGACGCGCGCGGCATCGGCGGAAAAGTCGGCGGACAGGCCGTCGATCCCGTCGCCGCCGTCGGCCGTGTCGACGCCGGCGCCGACATTGACATGGTCGTTGCCCCCGCCGGAGGACACGACGTCGTCCCCGCCCGCCGTCGCGAAGTCGTCGGCGCCGGAGCCGGTGACGATGTCGAAGCGGTCGATGCCGGTGAAGCTCACGGAACGGTCGTTGAAATTGCTGAATTTGCCGGAAAAGCCGTCCGCTCCGGCGGTGGAGGCGAGCTCGTTCCTGAACGCGTGCGGGGATGCGCTGTGGTCGATGGCGAGGGTGTCGATTCCGGCGCCGCCATGGACGGCGTCATGGCCGTGGAAGACGCGGGCGGTGTCGTTGCCGCCGCCGAGGTTGAAGGTCTCGTTGCGGGCGACGGCGCTGCCGGTCAGCACGTCGTCATGCGCGGAGCCGAAGACGGTCCCGAAATATTCGAAGCTGCGGAAGCTGCCATAGCCGCCGCTGTTGAGGTCGTTCCGGAGGTCGACGACCACGCCGGCCGCCTGCTGCGACCAATCGGCGGAGAGGCCGTCGGTGCCGCCGCCGCCATTGGCGACGTCCTTGCCGCGGCCGACATTGACATGGTCGTCGCCGAGGCCCGTCGCGACATTGTCGTTGCCGCCGCCGGTGGTGAAATCGTCGGCGCCGGCGCCGCTCATGATCGAGAAGCGCTCGATGCCGGTGAAGTTTACGCTGCGGTCGACGAAATTGGTGAAGCCGCCGTCGAAGCCGCCGGCGGGATTGGCGGTGACGGCGCCGTTGTTGCGCAGCGCATGGGCCGAATCGCGCCAGTCGATCTCGAGCATGTCGAAGCCCGACCCGCCGGCCGCGGCATCGGTGCCGGCGCCGGCGATGAACAAGCGATCGTTGCCGATCCCGCCCTGGAGGTCGTCATTGCCGAGGCCGCCGTCGAGATAATCGTTGCCGCTGCCGCCGATCAGCTGGTCGTTGCCCTCCTCGCCGGAGATGCGGTCGTCGCCGCCGAGCCCGTCGATAATGTCGGGGCCGCTCGTGCCCACCAGGATATCGTCGCCATTCGTCGGAACCGCCATCGCGCCCTCCCCCTGTCGCGCGCGCCCATGCCGCAGGGTGGGCGCGCCCGCGCCGCCACCCCAGCCCTGTCGCGCCGTCGGGATTGGTGATAAAGGTCCAACGCGCCCGCGAGTATCCGCCTGAAAGGGACAGAACGGGGCATCTCGGGACATCCGCGTGGAGAGCAACGGCAAAAGCACGGCAAAAGAACGGCTTAGAAGCTGGAAGGAGATTGCCGGCTTCTTCGGCACCGACGAGCGCACCGTCAAGCGCTGGGCGGCCACGCGCGGCCTGCCCGTGCAGCGCGTTCCGGGCGGGACCCGGACCCCGATCTACGCCGATGTCGCGGCGCTGCAGAATTGGCTGGCCGCCTCGCACGTGGGCGCGGCCGAGACGATCGTCCCGCCCGCCGAGCCGCCGCCGCCCGCCGCGCCGGCCCGTCGCGCCCGCTCGGCGC
Organism: Allosphingosinicella sp.; assembly: GCA_036388655.1. Lineage (GTDB taxonomy): Bacteria > Pseudomonadota > Alphaproteobacteria > Sphingomonadales > Sphingomonadaceae > Allosphingosinicella. The sequence continues at coordinate 9,237 of DASVRK010000112.1, forward strand.
CGCTGGCGGCGCTGGCCGGAGCCGCGGTGGCGGCGGCGATCGCGCTGGCGCTTTACCTGGGCCCGTTTCGTGACGGCGAGGCGAGCGCCCACCAGCCGCCGCAGGAGGCGGTCGAGCTTTACCTTGCCGGGCTGCTCCATTGGGAGAAGCGCTCGCCCGAGAGCCTGGCCCGGGCGACGCGCTATTTCTCGCAGGCGCTGGCGCGCGACCCCGAATATGCCGAGGCCTATGCCGGGCTCGCCAATTGCTACCTGCTGATGCGCGAATATACCGGCATGCCGGACGACCAGGCCTATCCGATGGCGGAGGCGGCGGCGCGGCGGGCACTGAGCCTCGACCCCGGCCTGTCGCAGGCCCATGCCGCGCTCGCCTTCACGACCTTCTACTGGGCGCGGGATTTCGAGCGGGCGCAGCAAAGCTTCAAGCGCGCGGTGGCGCTGGATCCCGCTTCGGCGCATGCCCGCCATTGGTATGCGACGGCTTTGCTCCATGTCGGTGACATGAAAGGCGCGCTCGAGCAGATCAACGCCGCCCAGCGGCTGGCGCCGCAATCGGCCTCGATCCTGGCCGACAAGGGCCTGGTGCTGTTCCACGCCGGCCGCGCGCCCGAGGCGATGGCGATGCTGAGGGAGGTTTCGGCGCTCGAGCCCGAATTCCAGTCGCCGCACGTCTATCTTTCGATCATCCAGCTCGCCGGCGGCGAGGATGCGGAGTTCCTGCGCCACGCCCGCCACGCGGCGCGGCTGCGCGGCAACGAAGCGCGGCTGGCGCTGCTCGACGACGCCCAGCGCGGGTTCGAACAAGGCGGGCGGCGGGGCATGCTGGAGGCAATGCTGGCGGCGCAGATGCGGCTCCACGCCGAGGGGCGCGAAAGCGCCTATGCGGTCGCGGCCACGCAGGCGCTGCTCGGCGACCGCGCGCAGGCGCTGCGCTACCTCCGGAAATCGGTCGAGGAGCGGGAGCCGCTCGCGGTGGGCTTGCGGATCGAGCCGGCCTTCAAGGGCCTGCGCGGCGATGCCGGCTACCAGGCGCTGGCCGGGCGGGTAGGAAACCCGGCGGCGAAATCGCGGCGGGTGGTCGCGGGTTAAACCGCGTTGAAGAACGTCGCCCCGGTTCCGATCGGGCTGAGCCTGTCGAAGCCCTTCTTTTTGGTGTCAGAACAAGAAGGAAGGCCCTTCGACAGGCTCAGGGCGAACGGAGGTGGGATTTCCATCCTAGTCGTTGAGGCTCCCGATCAGGCGCGGGCGAAGACCGGCGGGCGGGATAGCCGGCGGCGAAATTGGGGCGGGTGGTGGCGGGTTAAACTGCGTAGTCGAAGTACAAGTCGCCCCGGTTTCCGTTCGGGCTGAGCCTGTCGAAGCCCGTTCCTGTTTTTCTTTTTCCCTTCAGAACAAGGAACAAGAAGGAAGGCCCCCTTCGACGCCGCTCAGGACAGGCTTCGACAGGCTCAGGGTGAACGGGTCAGGCGAGTTCCTCTCTGATCCTCCGGCGCTCCCGGAATCAGGCGCGGGCGAAGACGGGGCGGCCGACATCGCCCTGGCCTACCGTCCGCCCGGCCATGTCGAGCATGCGGTCGAGCGACTTCTTGGCGGCGAGGCGGAGATCCTCGTCCATCTCGATGCGCGGCTGGAGATCGCGCAAGGCGACGTAGAGCTTCTCCATGTTGTTGAGCGCCATGTACGGGCACATGTTGCAGTTGCAATTGCCGTCCGCGCCGGGCGCGCCGATGAAGGTCTTGTGCGGCGCCGCTTTCTCCATCTGGTGGATGATGTGCGGCTCGGTGGCGACGATCATCACCTCCGAAGGCGAGCTCAGCGCATATTCGAGGATCGCCTTGGTCGAACCGACATGGTCGGCATGATCGAGGATGTGCGGCGGGCATTCGGGATGGGCGAGGACCGGGGCCCCGGGATGCTGCGCCTTGAGCTTCAACAGCTCGGTCTCCGAAAAGGCCTCGTGGACGATGCAGACGCCGGGCCAGAGCAGCATGTCGCGGCCGGTCTTGCGGACGAGATAGCCGCCGAGATTCTTGTCCGGGCCGAAGATGATCTTCTGGTCCTTCGGGATCTGGTCGAGGATGGTCTCGGCCGAGGAGGAGGTGACGATGATGTCGGACAGCGCCTTCACCGCCGCCGAGCAGTTGATGTAGGTGAGCGCGATATGATCGGGATGGGCTTCGCGGAACGCCTTGAACTGGTCGGGCGGGCACGAATCCTCGAGGCTGCAGCCGGCATTCATGTCGGGCAGCACGACGATCTTCTCAGGGCTGAGGATCTTGGCGGTCTCGGCCATGAAGCGGACGCCGCAAAAGGCGATCACTTCGGCGTCGGTCGAGGCGGCCTTGCGGGACAGATCGAGGCTATCGCCGACGAAGTCAGCAATGTCCTGGAGCGCCGGCTCCTGATAATAATGGGCGAGGATGACGGCGTTGCGCTCCTTGCGCAGCCGGTCGATCTCGGCCGCGATGTCGAGGCCCCTGAGGCTAAGATTCGGTGCGTTCATCTCTTGTCCCCGTGCGGCAGTGCCTAGCGGCTCCCCTGCCGTTCCTTCACTACATCTTCCATGCGGCGCGACCTGTCGAGCCGGGACGGGTCCTCACCCGCCTCGTCGGCAAACCGCACCACCACCTGGGCATCCAGCCCCGCCGCGCGAAGCGGCATCGCGAAGCTCCGCTCAACGGCGCGCCGCGCCGCATCGCGGGCCAGCCGCATCGGCAGCGGCTCGCGCGCCTGGCGGACCAATTCCTGCCGGCCGCGCTGCCGGTTGGCGGAGTCGAGCGCCTTTTCGGCATCGGTGAGCGCCATCAGGACGCCGCCCTGATCATATTCGCGAACCTGTGAAAGATCGATATCGGGGCCGGAAATTTCAAGTAGCGGCAAGGAGATAGTGAGCGTCTTGGAGGGCTCGTCCCAGGCCAGATCGCGCTGCTGGAGCTTGGCAAGATCGACCTCGTAGCGGACATTGCCCGGCATGATCAAAGTCTTCTGCGCGGTGAGGCCGAAGCGGGTCTGGCGCGAGGTGACGACGGCGACATAGCGCGCGGCGAACGGGGTCAGCCGCGCCTGCTCGCGCATCGATTGCAGGCTGGCGACGGCGATCGTCTCGGGATCGGGGCCGCCGCCGAACAGGCCGCCGAGCCGGACCGCCCCCATCAGCAAGGCGCCGAGCGCAAGGCCGAGGATGAGCGCGGCGAGCGCGAGCCAGGATCTCCTCACGCGGCGCGCTCCCAGGCTTCGCCGCGGCGGGCGACGCGGCCGCGCGCCGCGAGGTCGATGAGATGGGCCAGCACCGACCGCTCGGCGGCGGGATGCAGGCGCGGGTCGATGTCGGCATACATAGCGGCGACCATCGCGGGGACCGTCCCCTGCCCTTCCCCGAGCCGCGCCAGGATCTGCGCCTCGCGGTGGCGGCGATGGAGGATGAGGCCGCGGACATGTTTGGCCGGCTGCTCGATGGCGGGGCCGTGGCCAGGATAATAGACAGAATCATGGCGGGCGAGGAGCCGGTCGAGGCTGGCGACATAGGCGCCCATGTCGCCATCGGGCGGCGAGACGATGCTGGTCGACCAGCCCATCACATGATCGCCGCTGAACAGGGCGCCGGCTTCGGGCAGCGCGAAGCAGAGATGGTTGGAGGTGTGGCCGGGGGTAGCGACGGCGGCCAGCGTCCAGCCGGGCCCTGCCAGCGTGTCGCCGTCGGCCAGCGTCCGGCCCGGCGCATAATCGGCGTCGAAGGCTTCGTCGGCGCCGAAGCCGTCATCGGGCGGTGCGAGCGCGGCGCAGCCGACGATGCTGGCGCCGGTCGCGGCCTGGAGCGGGCGGCTGGCGGGGCTGTGGTCGCGATGGGTGTGGGTGCAGACGATGGCGGCGATGCGCTCGCCCGCGGTGGCGGCGAGCAGCGCGTCGACATGGCCGGCGATGGCGGGGCCGGGATCGATCACCGCCACCTCGCCTGTCCCCACGATGTAGCTCATCGTGCCCGTGAAGGTGAACGGCGACGGGTTGGGCGCCAGCACGCGGCGCACCAGCGGGTGAAGGCGTTCGATGGTGCCGGGGGCGTCCATCTCGGCCATGTGGCATTGGGAGACCGAAAAACCAAGCGGCGGCGGAGGGCGCCCGCCGCGGCGGCGGTCAGTTGATTTCCAGCTCGGCGTGGAGCTCGCCCATTTCGCGGTCGATCTCGATGTCGGCGCGGCGGACCTCGGCACGGGCCCGCTGCATCTCGGCCTGCAGCGCCTTCAGCTCGCGCGGGTTTAGACCGGCCGGGGACAGCGGTCCGCGAACATGGAGCCGGGCCGGGCCGTGAGCCCGCTGGAGCGACGCGCGGGCCAGCTTCACCCCGGCGCGGGCATGGACAAGGCCTTGGGCGCGGGCCTCCGCGGCGGCTTCGGCGCGGGCCTCGGCAGCCTCCCGGGCGGCCTCGGCGGCGTCGCGCTGAGCCTCGGCGCGGGCCTCGGCGGCTTCCCGCAGCGCTTCGGCACGGTCGCGAAGCGCTTCGGCGCGGTCGCGGGCGGCCTCGGCGCGCGCTTCGGCGGCTTCGCGCAGGGCTTCGCCGCGTTCGCGGAGGGCCTCGCCGCGTTCGCGCAGGGCTTCGGCGCGGGCGTGCGCCGCCTCGCCCCGGGCATGAGCAGCCTCGCGCAGGGCTTCGGCGCGGCCGTGCGCGGCTTCGGCGCGGGCGTGGGCGGCTTCGCTGCGGGCATGGGCGGCCTCGCGCAAGGCATGGGCCCGCTCGCGGGCGGCGTGGGCGTCGTCGAACTCGTCGTCATAGATGCGGTCGAACGGCTCCACCGCCAGGGCCGCGTAACGCACGGCGGTCTCGGCGACGCGGTCCGCCAGGCCCGGCTCGGGCCGGGCGGCGGCGAGCTCCACCCGGGCGCGATCGATCGAGCGGGCGACGATCGCCTGGACTTGCGGATCGCTTGCCGCGGCCGGATCGGAGCAGAGGATGACCCGCCCGACGGCGGCGCCGGAGCGATAGCGCGGCGGGTTCTCATAGCCGCCGGGCGCGCATTTGGCGGCGAGCACGGCCCTGTCGCGGGCGCCGACGACGGGCGCGATGTCGCCGCCGCGGCTGACCAGGGTCTGGGGCGCGGCGGCGCCATCGTCCTGCTGGGCGAAGCCGGGGCTGCTGAGGGCGAGGCCGGCGACGCCGAGGATGGCGACTGAGACGAGCCCGGCGAGGCTGCGCAGGCGGCTCGAGCGATGCTGCTTGACCATCATCAGCCGGCGCTTGAGCTGGTCCGCGCGGTTCATCGGGCAGGCGGCGACCTCGCCGGGGCGGCTGGCGGATTTGACCATCGCGAAGGCGTAATCGAGCCGCCGGTCCGGGGCGATGCGGGCGGTGACGGCGGCGTCGCACGCCAGCTCCTGATCGGTGCGGAAGGCGCGGAAGGCGATCCAGGAAACCGGGCTGAACCAGGTCAGCGCCAGCAAGGCGAGCGCGACGTAATTCCAGAAAATGTCGCCGCGGCGATGGTGGACCAGCTCATGGTCGAGCGCCAGGCCGCGCTCGGCGGCGCTGTAGCGGGCGGCGAAATCGAGCGGCACGACGATGCGCTTTTCGAGGAGGCCGACCGCGAGCGGGCCGTCGACCGCGCCGCTTTCGACGACCTTGACGCCGCCATGGATCGGCGGGTCGCCCGGCCGGCAATTGGTGCCGAGGCTGAGCAGGAACGCGCTATAGGCCGATTGCTGCCACATCACGAAGGCGCCGGCGCCGCCGGCCCATAAAGCGAGCAGCAAGGGCAGCCAGTCGGCGAGGCCGGCGGCGGCCGGCGCGGCGGCGGCCGCCTCGCCCGCGGCGGCGGCGGCGGGGAGCATTATCACCGTATATTTGGGGAGCGCCTCGGCCATCGCGCCGCCGAGCAGCTCGACCGGCGGCATGAACAGGCGGAGGAGCGGCAGCAGCCACAGGGCATAGGCCCAGCCGGCGCCGAACGCCCGCGCCACCGGCCGCCGCACCGCCAGCACGAGCAGGAGCAGCAAGGTGACGCCGATCAGCGTGTCGAGCGCCCAGGCGGTCACGGCTTCAGCGCCTTCAGAAGGGCCTCGATCTCGGCAATGTCCTCTGCCGAGAGGCGGTCGCGCTCGGCGAGCTGGGCGACCAAAGGCGTCAACCGGCCGCCGAACATGCGGTCGAGCAATTTGCCCGATTCCTGCGCGACATAATCTTCGCGGCGGACGGCGGGGCGGTAGAGGTAGCGGCGGCCGTCCTCCTCATGGGCGAGCGCGCCCTTGGCGAGCAGGCGGGAGAGCATGGTCTTGACGGTGCGGACGTTCCAGTCGCGCTCGGCCGGCACGCGCTCGGCCACTTCGGCGGCGGTGAGCGGCGCCTCGTCCCAGAGCACCTCCATCACCGCGAACTCGGCGTCTCCGATCCGTTCCACCTTCGCGCCTCCCTATAGACTACAGGAGTAGTCCGAATTTGCCTGAACGGCAAGTGAATGTCGGCGGTCAGTGGCTTTCGCGGGACCGGCGCGCGCCGTCGAGGGCTGCTTCGAGGTCGCGGCCGATCGCTTCGAAGTCGATCGCGTCGATCTCAGCGTGGACCCGCCCGAGCTCGGCCCGGAGCCGGGCGCGCTCGGCCGGGCCGAAATGGGCGGCGGCGAGCCCGGCGTGGCGCTCGGCGACGGCGGCGGCCGCAACCGCGCGGGCCACCGCGCCGTCCACCTTGGCCAGTTCAGCATCGGTTTGACGCAGCGCCGCGCGCACCCGCGCATCGACTTCGCCGTTCAAGGCGGCCTTCACTTCGGGGCGGCGCATCACGCGGTCGAGATGGGCCTTGACCCGGCTGTCGATGCGCGCGGCCAGCGCGCGAACTTCGGGGTCGTCGACGCGGCGCCCGTTGCTGCAGACGAGCGCGCCGCCGTTGAACTGGATGCCGGAGTTTCGGGCCGGCCCGGTGCCGCATTTGGCGCGGATCATCGCCTCGTCCGTCTGGCTGAGGATCGGCCCTTCCTCGTCCAACGCGCGCTCGATCGCCGCGGCGGCCGCGCCGGGCCTCGCGTCGGCGGCTCCGAAGCCGGCGGCCGAGGCGGCGACAGCAGCGCACCGAGAACGAGGATCCCGCCAAAGGTGCGACGACGGACTTTGCCCAGGATCATGCCGGCCTCCTGCTGTGTGTGATTACATATGTAGTCATCAGCGGGCTGAACGCCGGCTTAACCGGACGCGCGGGCGAGCGTCGGCAGGGCTTACAGACGGAGCAAAGGTTAAACTCGCTTCACCATCGGAAGCCGCGGAAAAGCGGTTGCGCGCCAGACTGGCACGGAGCGTGTATCCTTATCCGCGTCCACATTGTTCCACGAAAGGGGCGGACTGGCGCTTTCCTGGTCGCGCCGTCCGCCCCAGTCATTTCCGGAAAATCCCGCGCCCAGGCGCCGAGGCCAAGTTTGCGGCACGGGGCGCATGCTTGGGGTTTGCCGTTCTTGTGCCCCCGCGAAGGCAGGGGCCCAGACCGGGCGAAAGCCCGCCAACCGATCTCGCCTAGACATCGCGCCAGTCCATATTGCGCCAAGCTTCCGAAGCCGCTGCGATGACCGGGCTACCGCTGACGCGGCAACCCGGGGCTGGGCCCCTGCCTTCGCAGGGGCACAATGCTCTCGCTTCCGATGCCGTCGCTGGCGAGACGATCAGGCCTTGGCGACCTGCTTCTCGTCGACCAGCTGCTGAAGCTCGCCGGCCTCGAACATTTCCATCATGATGTCGGAGCCGCCGACGAACTCGCCCTTGACGTAGAGCTGGGGGATGGTCGGCCAGTCGGAATAGGCCTTGATGCCCTGACGGACCTCCTGGTCCTGGAGCACGTCGACCGTCTCGAACGAGACGCCGAGATGTTCGAGGATCGAGACGGCGCGGCTCGAAAAGCCGCATTGCGGGAAGAGCGCCGTGCCCTTCATGAACAGGACGACGTCGTTGGATTTGACGATCTCGTCGATGCGGGCGTTGTTGTCGGACATTCTTAAGGCTCCTATTCGGGGGTCGCGGTGGTGAGCTGGAGCGCGTGCAGCTCCCCGCCCATTCGCCCGCCCAGCGCCTGGTAGACGCGCTGATGCTGCTTCACTTTCGGCACCCCCCGGAAACTTTCCGCCACCACGCGGGCGGCATAATGGTCGCCGTCGCCGGCAAGGTCGGTGATCTCGACGCGGGCATCGGGGATGCCCTCGCGGATCAGCGCCTCGATGCGGTCGGCCGCCATCGGCATTAGCTTTGGGCCTCGATCATCTGGCGGCGCGCTTCGACGGTCTTGTGCTCGAGCGCCTCGCGGATGCGGGCCTCGTCGATCTCGACGCCGGCCGAGGTGAGGTCGCCCAGCACCTTGCGGATCACGTCCTCGTCGCCCGCTTCCTCGAAATCGGCGCGGACCACGTCCTTGGCGTAGGAATCGGCTTCGACGTCGGTGAGGCCCATCAGATTGGCGGCCCAGGCGCCGAGCAGGCGATTGCGGCGGGCGATCACCCGGAACTGCATCTCCTGATCGCGGGCATACATGCTCTCAAATGCCTTTTCGCGGTCGTCGAACGTGGTCATGGCGGTCCTTCGGCTGGGATGTCGCTGGAACAGATAGGCGGGCGGGCTGAGCGGCGCAATGTCGCAGCGTCAGTCCACGGTCACCACGAGCTTGCCGACCGCCCGGCGCGCGGCCATGTGGGCGATTGCCTCGCCGGCTTCGGCGAGCGGCCAGGTGCGGCTGATCCGCGGCGCGATGCTGCCCTCCTCCCACAGCCGGAACAGGGTGCGGATGTGGGCGGCATTGGCTTTGGGGTCGCGCGCGGCGAAGGCCCCCCAGAAGACGCCGCAGACGTCGCAGCTCTTCAAGAGGGTGAGGTTGAGGGGCAGGCGCGGGATGCCGGCCGGGAAGCCGACCACGAGATAGCGGCCCTCCCAGGCGATGGCGCGCAGCGCCGGCTCGGCATAGTCGCCGCCGACCGGATCGTAGATCACGTCCGCGCCATTGGCGCCGACCGCGTCCTTGAATTGCTGGGCGAGCGCCTTCGACTGGTCCTTGTCGAACGGCCCGCGCGGATAGACGGTGACCGCGTCGGCGCCGGCCGCGCGCGCGGCCTCGGCTTTCTCCTCCGACGACACCGCGGCGACGACGCGCGCGCCATAGGCCTTGCCGAGCTCGACCGCGGCGAGGCCGACGCCGCCGGCCGCGCCCAGCACGAGCAGGGTCTGCCCCTCCTGAAGACGGCCGCGGTCGAGCAAGGCGTGGATCGAGGTCGCGTAGGTGAGGATCAGCGCCGATCCCTCGGCGAAGCTGCGCCCCGCCGGCAGCGGCAGCGCCTGGCGGGCGTCGACCAGCACCTTCTCGGCCAGCCCGCCATGGCCGAGCATCGCGATCAGCCGGTCGCCTTCGGCCCAGCCTTCGACGCCCTCGCCCGCCGCCTCGACGATGCCGGCAATCTCGCCGCCCGGCGCGAACGGCCGCGGCGGCTTGAACTGATATTTGTCCTCGATGATGAGGACGTCGGGATAGTTGATCGCGCAGGCGCGGACGCGGACCAGCAGCTGGCCCTTGCTGGGCACCGGATCGGGAAGCTCGGCCAGCCGCAGCGTCTCCGGCCCGCCCGGCTCGTTCGACATCAACGCCTTCATCTTCGCTCCCCTTCCGCTTGTCGGCCCCGCCACGGCATTCTCGTTCGCCCGGTGCGAATCACCGGGGTGCTCAGCTACGCCAGGCCTAGGGTGCATGGGAAACGACAAGCGCGGCTTTCAGGGACGGGTCGAACGTCCGCAACGGGTGGAAAGGCGACATTCCCGGTCCTACGATCCGCGGGCATGGCTTACCTCCCGATCTGGCCGCTCCTCCTCGCCGTTACCGGCGCAAACGGTGATCCGCCTTGCGAGGCGCGATCGGCGGCGCCGGTGACCATCGCCGAACTGGCCGCGGAGCCGCGCCGCTACAAGGGGCGCTGCGTGGCGGTCACGGCGCCCGCCACGCATTGGTCCCTGTTCAGCAGCACGCCCTCGCTGGAGCGGCAGGTGCGATCATCCAGGTCCGCCCTTGTCCGCCGATCGGAACGGCGTCGCCAGGTCGGCTGGTATCACCCGCCGGGCGAGCTGGACCCTCAAGTGGAGCTCGGCCTCGCGAAAGGCATATTGCTCAGCGTCAGGGGTATCGTGGACGATTGCCACACGCTTCGCGAGCGGGAGCTGAGCGAGGCCAAGGCCGAGTACCGGCGGGAGCTGGCCGCGCGGCCGCGTGAGCCGGCCCCCCCACCTTCCGACGAGGACAGGCTTGTCGAGGAAGGCGAACCCTCCGCGGTCTTCTTGTTCGGTTATTGCCACTGGAATCCGGGCACGATCATCCGGGCCGTCGCCGTAACCCCTGCGACCGGACGGTAAGATCGAGCGCGGCGCGGCTCCGAATGCCCGCGATGGATTGGAAAGCCGGCATGGCTTATGGCCTGATCATGAAAGCCGCTGCCCTGCCGGCCGTGACCTTGCCCCAGCTAAGCTCGGCGTTGGAGGCGAGCTGGGATCGCCGCACCGCCTATCTCGGAGCCTGCCGGCCGGCCAACCCGGCCTTGGGCCAATGCTATCCCACCTCCCGCGTGGTGCAGTGGTTCTTCCCCCGGCTGGAGATTGCGTCCGGGGAAGTGGATACGGGGTCGGGGTTCGAGGCCCATTTCTGGAACGTGGATCCGGCGTCCAACCCGGCCAGGCACGTGGACCTCACCTGGCGGCAATTCGCACCAGGCTCGAAGGTCGCGCGCTTCGAGATCCTCGATCGCGACGCGCTCAACGACACTCCGCCGACCATCGCGCGCTGCGAGCTCCTCCTGAGCCGCGTTCTCCTGAAGCTCGAAGCGGCCGGTGCCATCGATCGGACAGGCGGAGCCGCATCAATGCCTGCCTTGGGTGGACATCCGCCGAACGTCCGGGATGGATAGGAAGCGGACGCTCGGAATGCTACCGATCGGTCATGTCCGATAAATATGAGCCGCCGTCCGAATTCTTGAAGACCCTCATCGAAGATGATTCATCGCTGAGAGGGGACGAACGGTCGGACGCGAACATACGCCGCCTGATCGAACTGATGCGGGACAAGGATCCGGCCAACCGGGATTGGGCGACGTCTCTGCTCGCCGGGACGGACGCCGACACGCCCGAAGTGCGCGGCGCGCTCGCGGCAGCCGCTGAAGACGAACATGCGCAGACTCGTTCTGAAGCGATCCTCGGAATCGCGCAACGCAACCCGGACGCTGCGTTACCGCTGCTCCAGCGTGAGCTTGCCGGTGACATGGTCACCATGGCCACGCTGGAAGCGGCGATGCTGGTCGCTCACCCCTTGCTGGTTGCCGGCTTGCGGCGCTTCGCCTCACCATCGGACCACGCCCCGATCGACGAGTGTATCGATGAGGCTCTGACTGCGTGTGAGGCGGGAAAGCCGCCCGCCGACTACTGGGCCGATAGCGACCCGTTCAATATTGCTTGGAGAGCCGACCCGTAAAACGGGTCCGCGGGAAACGGGCGCTGTCAGCCAAAGCCGGAGAAGCCAGCGCTGTCGGCTGCGTACCCGGGACAAGGTGCAAGAATGCCGTCGTCGGGTGGAAAGCGGACGTTGCCGCTACAGGCTCAAAGCCTCGCACACGTCGATCGCATATATTCCAGCAGCCCCTTTCTCGAACTCGGCGCGCCAGTAAGCATAGCCTTGGCGGAACTCGTCCCCAGGCGCGACCGTCGCAAGGAGCTGATCAGCGCTCCTGAGGAACGCTGGACGAGCAAAGGGCATGTGGCCGACCTCAACCTCTCCGGCGCTGTCGAGGATGGACACGTGCACGATCTCCTCATCGCCCAGCGTCTCGATGCCATGCACGGCTGCTCTGTAGGAACAGCCTTTGAGGGACCAGACTTGCCCCGTCCCGAGAGGAGTTGCAGTCAATGCGGGACCTTCCTTGGCTCAAAGTCGGCTAACGAGCGGCAGTAACAGGCTTCCATCCGACGATGATGCAGCGGCTTGCGAACGTCCGCAATGGGCCCAACGCTCGCGTCCGTCGCGTCGCGGGCAACGCCGCCACCGCCATGGCCGCCGGGATGGCCGAAGGTCACGAGGGCGCAAGGCGACTTACGGCACTTATTCGAATGGGTCCTCAGCGGCATAGCTGAATTGAGGCCGCCATTCAGTCGGAGCGGCCATGGAAGGAGTGAAGGCGATGGGCAATCTTTCGACAATCGGCGGTGCGACAATCTGGGTGGCGGTCGTGTTCGCCTTGATGCTGGCGGTGATCGAGCCGGTCAGCGTCACCTCTTCCACCGGCCAGCCCGCTTCGGGAGCCGCTCAGGGGGAGACGAAAGCTCCGGCTTCGCAATGAGGCTGACGTCCGCAGGGGGGCGGCCCTTCGACGCCTTCAAATATCCGCCATCGAAAGCAGACATTCGCCGGAGGGCAAATCGGCAGATGGCTTGGTGCCGGGTCCGGCTCCACGATCCCAAGCTGCTCCTGCACTCGCCAGAGTAGCTCCTCGGAACGGCAGAATCCCCCATTGTCAGAGGGTGGTCGGGGAGACAGGATTCGAACCTGCGACCCTCTGCTCCCAAAGCAGATGCGCTACCAGGCTGCGCTACTCCCCGGCGTAGCGCACACGGGAACAGCGAAAGCTGTTCCCGAGACGCGCAAGCCCGGCCGGCGCGCTGCGCGCGTCCGACGGCGCGGCTTTGCCGCGACGGGGCCGGGATGGCAAGGGCCCAGGGCAGGCAATGAGTAAGCGGCGCGGCAAAGCCGCCCTTCGACTGCCTGCCAAGGCAGGCGCTCAGGGCAGGCGAGCGAGCAAAGCTCGCTCGTCGGTCCTCGCGGGACGCGAGGCCGGCCGCACGCGCTGCGTAGTCGATTTAGCTTCGCTAAATCGTGCTCGAAGCGCGTGGTGGGCCCGGAGGGATTCGAACCCCCAACCTAGCCGTTATGAGCGGCCGGCTCTACCGTTGAGCTACAGGCCCTGGCTCGCGCCGGAGGCGGCGATAGCGGAGCGGGATCGGGCTTGGCAAGCTAGCGGCGGGCCGGCCGCGCCCCGCCGGCGGCGGCGAGGATTTCGTCGACCGAGGCGGGCGCGACGCCGCGGCGGGCGAACAGGTCGGTCACCCCCTCCCACCAGGCGTAGAACAGGTCGAGGTCGTCGCGGGTGCGGACGTAAGGCGTGTGGCCGGGCTCCAGCGACGGCGAGTGGAAAGAGATCGAGAAGAGCTGGAGGCCGTCATCGAGCAGCCGGTCGATCGCTTCGAGCACCTCGCCGACCGGCATCCCCTCGGGCGTCAGCGCGACCCGGCCGAGCAGGCGGGTGCGGGCGAGCAGGCCGCGCAGGTGCGGCACCCTCCCCGCCCGCGGATAGAGGTTCGGGCCCCGCCGCCGCAGCGCGCCGACATAAGCCGAGGTGAGCGGCACTTCGAGCAGGGCGCCGCCGCAGAGCCGGTAGGGCAGCGGGCGGATGCCGCTGAAATCGGGGCCGCGCTCGGGGCTGTAGTCGAACAGCGCCCGCACCGAGACGTCGAGCGTGTAGCCGGCTTCGACCAGCAGGCCGGCCGTGTTCGGCCCGACCCCGTAGCGGCCAGCGCGGTAGACGGTCGGCCGGCGCCCGAACGCCTGCTCGATCGTATCGGTGAGGCAGGCGAGCTTGGCGCGTTCGTGCTCGGCCGGAAGGTTGCCGACGAAGCTGTTGCGGGCGCTCAGTTCCTCGGTGAAGGGCGGGTTGACCCAGGGGTGGAGCTGGGTGCCGACCGTGCATTCGCCGGCTTCCTGATATTCGCGCAAGGTGGCGACGCAGCGGACGTCGGTGGCGATCGGATGGTCGACCAGATAGGTCGGCGCGATGCCGTAGCCGCGCAGCCTCTTGTGGATCAGCGGCAGCGATTCGGCGGCGGTGGTGGAGCGCTCATCGCGGCTCGGCGGCTGCGACCAGTCGAACTCCTCCTCGGTGTCGACGAAGACGGCGAAGCGGCGGCCGAACGATTCGGGCAGGCGCAAATAAGCGCGGTCGTCGGGCGGCCGGTCGAGTCTGCCGGAGCCGGCCTCTTCGTCGAGATCGCCGCGCGGCACCGCCGGGCTTAGACGCCTTGGCCGGTGGATCGCTCGATCGCCTGGAAAGCGGGAAGGTAGAGCGAGAAACGCTCCCGCCCGATGACGAGCGCGCCGCCGGCTGCTTCGGCGAGGTTGCGCACCAGCCGCAGCGCGAAGCCGAGGCCGAGCGCCGGCGCGCCGGGCCAGTCGCCTTCGGGGCTGTAGCCGGGATCGAGCAAGGCGGCTTCGTCGAGGCCGTCGATCGCGGCCGGCCGGTCGATCGCCAGGCACAGCATCTCGCGCCCGCCGAGCGGCTCCAGCGCCATCAATGCGGCGATGGTCTCGCCTTCGCCAGCGAGGCCGATGGTGGCGGCGAGCATGCGCGCGAACATCCGTTCGAGCGCGCCGAGCTCGGCCTTGACCGGCGGCAGGCCGCGGCTGATCTCGATCGCGAGCCGGGCGCTGCGCTGGCTGGCGACCCGCTCATAGGCGGCGTGCAGCCGCTCCAGCAAAGCGGCGGCGTCGACCGAGCCGGCGTCGAGGTTGAGCCGGCTGGTCTCGATCCGCGCGGCGGTGTCGAGATCGTCGACGGCGCTGAGCAGCCGGGCGGCCTGGGCCATGATCTCGCCGGCGCGGGCGCGGTAGCGGGCATGGGCCGGCCCCATATACTGGCCGTCGATCAGCTCGGCGAAGCCGACGATGGCGTTCAAGGGCGTGCGCAGCTCGTGGATCAGCTGGCGCAGCGAATCGGCCGGCAGGTCGGAGCCGAACAGGCCGGCGGGCATTTGCGGGCCGTGGGCGCGGGCGACCTCGTCGACCCGCGGCCGGCGCGCGGTGCCGCGATAGCCGAGAAAGCTGCCGCTGCCAGCGTCGAAGAAGGGAACGCCCGAAATGCGCCAGTCGCCCGCGGCGGGGCCGTCGCCGGCGACGCTGAAGCGGGCGTCGCGGAACGGCGCCCGTTTCTCGAACGCTCCCGCCGCCTGGCCGTCAATGCCGTAATAAGCGGGGCCCGCGATATTGGCGATGCTCTGGCCAACGAGCGGCCCGCGCGGCGCGTCCTCGACCCACAGGATGACGCCGTCGGCGCCGGTCTCCCAGCGGAAGCCCTCGACCGGACGGACCACGGCCTCGACCGGGTCGGGCGGGGGCGAGGCGGCGCGATGCTTGCGGAACGCCTCGATCCTGGCGACCAGGTCGCGAATCTGCGCTTCGCCTTTGTCGAGGCCCGGACTCAGCGCGCCCTCGCCGGCCGCGCCCTCCCCCGACCCGCGCTCGCGGGGCGCCGGAGCCTCGCCGATCGTGCCGGACAGCACGAAGTCGCTGGCGCCGAAGCTGGCCAGCGCCTGCACCACCTGCGGCGGCAGGTCGCGGCGGTGGCGGAGCAAAGCGCGGGCGGTCGGGCTCAGCGACGGCAGCAGATCGAGCCATTCGTCGATGGCGAGCCGGGCGCCGGCGATCAGCGGCCCGGCGACGACCGGCTGGTCCTCGGCGAAGAAACGGAACAGGTCGGCGGTGATCGCCCGGCCGGTCAGCGACATCGCCACTTCCTTGCGGGTCGCGCGGTCGATCTCGGCCCGGTGCTCGCGAAGATAGGCGAAGGCTTCCTCGAGCCTCGCTCCCTGCCGCGTCCGGGCCTGGGCGAGGATGTCGACCAACTGGCGCCACTTGGCGGCGCGGGCCGACGCGCTGCTCGCGGGCAATGCCATCACCGTCGCGATTCTGTCGTCGAAACGCACGCCTCGTCCCCTCGCGCGAAGAGGCCGACTCTCGCGCAAATACAATCGTTAACGCCGCCGCGGCCAATGGGGAAGCCTCGATCGGGGCCGCGTCGCATATTGGGACGAGCCGAGCCCCCGGCCCTACCGGACGCAAAAAAAGGGCGCCGGCAGCGGCCGGCGCCCTTGCTCGTCAGGGGGTTCGGTTCAGCCGCGCTGGCTGAGCCAGAGCAGCCAGAAAGCGGCCAGCTCGGCGCGGGCGCCGGTCACCGCCTTGAACGCCGCCTCGGCCTCGGCACGCTGGCCGGCCAGCGCCAAGGCCGCGCCGAGCCGGGTATTGACCAAATTGGCGTCGACCGAGCCTTTCTGCAGCGCGGAGCGATAGAGGCCGGCGGCCTTGGCATAGTCGCCATAGCCGAAATAGGCGTCAGCGGTGTTGAGCGCGAGCGTTCCGGTCCCGGACGCCATCGCTTTCTGCTCGAGCCCGGGGAGCGCGGCCCGGTCCTCGGCTATGCGTGGCCCGGTCTGCGCGCCGAGCGCCTTGAACGAGGGATCGTCGGCCGTATAGACGCGCGCGGCGAGGCCCTCGTCGACCACCGCCTTGGCCTCGCCGGGCAGCCCCTTCTCGTGGAGCGCATTGGCAAGCCTGAAGTAATTGGCCTTGTCCGTAAGCGATTTGGTCGTCCGCATCAGGCGCAGCAGATCCATCTCGGCGGCCTTGTCGAGCCGGCCGTTCTGCTCATAGACGAGCAGGGCGGTCCGCCAATTCTCGGGCGTCGGATAAGCCGTGACGAGCTCGCGGCTGAGCTGGACGCTCTTCGGCCCCTGTTTCCCATTATAGGCGAATTGGAGGGCGCGCTTGTAAGTATCCTCGGGCGCCTTCTGCCCGGCCGCCTTGGCGGTGGCGATCTGCTGCTCGACCAAAGCCGCTGCCTGGGCCGGGTTGTCGCGCGCCTGCATGCTGGCGAGCGCGGCGACCATTTCCTGGTCGTTCGGGTTCAGCTTCAGATACTCGGCGAGGGCGCGCGCGGCCTTGGCGTTGTCGCCCGTTTGTTGCGCGACCGCTGCCTGCTCCTTGATCAGGGCCGCGCGATCCGCCGGATCGCCGCCGCCGCTCGCGACCATCGCGTCGAGACCCTGCATCTCTACCCGCTTGTCGTTCGTGCCTTTGCCGATCTGATATTGGAACTGGCCGACGAAATGGCGCGCGTCGGCGCTCCTCGCGGCCGCCGCGGCGGCGGGCAAAGCCGCATTCGCGGCCGCCCAATCACTCGCCCGCACCGCCTTTTCCAGCGGCGCGAGCACCGCTTGCTCCGCCTTGCTCAGCTTCGCGGTCCAGCTGGAGGCGGCGGCCTGCTTCTTCTGGGCGATGGCCGGAGTGGCGATCGCGGCGGCGCCGACGGCAAGCGACGCCGCCAGGGCGATGGCTGAAATAGCTTTCATGATCTTCTCCTGTTCAATCCGAAACGGCTCAGGCCGCTCAGCCGCGCTGGGCAAGCCAGAGCAACCAATAGGATGCGAGATGGGTACGCGGCCCGGTGACGGCCCGCAGCGCCGCCTCGGCCTCGGCGCGCTGGCCGGCGAGCGCGAGGGCCATGCCGAGCCGGGTGTTGGCGACGCTGGCGTCGACGGACCCCTTGGCGAGCGCCGCGCGGTAAAGCTCGGCCGCGGCCGCATATTCGCCATAGCTGAAATGCATGTCGCCGGCGCTGAGCGCGAGCGTGCCGGTAGCATTCGCCATCGCCTTGGTGCGCGAGGACGCCAAGGTCTTGCGCTCGGCCGTGGCACGCTTGCCGGAGGCGGCGATCAGCTCCTTGTAGGTGGCCTTGGCCGGATCGACCATCTTGGCCTTGACGCCCTCGTCGAGCACCGCCTTGCTCTCGCCCGGCACGCCGCCAGTGTCGAACGACTGGGCGAGCTCGAGATAGTCGCGCTCGCCGCCGAGCGCGTTGGCCGAGCGCATCAGGCGCATCAGGTCGAGCCGCGCCGCCGGGTCGGGCTGGGCGAAATCGCGATAGGTGAGGAGCGCGTCGCGCCAATTTTCGGGCGAGGGATAATCGGCGACGAGGCCGCGGCTGAACTCGATGCTCGGCGCCGGCATCTGGGCGTCGATGGCGTGCTTGAGCCCGCGCTTGTACCAGCTCTCCGGGACCGGCTGCCCGGCCGCCTTGCGCAGCTTGATCGCGCGGTCGAGCAGGGTCACCGCCTCCGGCACCTTGCGGATGTCGTCCTTGATCTCCGCCAGCCCCACCAGCGCCTCGGGATTGTTGGGCTGCACCTCGACCCAGCGGGTGAGCGCGGCTTCGGCGCGGTCGTAGCGGCGCGCCCCGAGCGCGAGGATGCCCTGGTTCTTGTAGAGTTCGCCCAAAGCGGCGGGCGGCGCCGCGCCGCTCTCGATCATCGCTTCGATCGCCGAGGCCTGCATGGCGCGGTCGGTGGTTTCGAGGGCGAGGCGCAGCTCCATCGAGGCGGCGAGATAGCGGACCTCGCCGCTGCGCGCGGCCGACCGCGCCGCCGCCGCCGCGCTTGCCGCCGCGGGATAATTACGCTGCTGGAGCGCGGTCTGGAGCGCCGCCAGCGCCTCGCGCTCGGCTTTGCTGAGGGTCGGCACCGCCGGCGCCGCGGCGCCGGCCTGGGCGTGAGCGGGGGCGCCCGCGGCGGCAAGGCCGCCGAGCGCCAGCGACACGCCGAGCGCGATGCTGGAAACCGAATTCATAAGGTGCCTCCTGTTTGCCGCCAGGGCATGGCGGCCCGTCTCGACGGGCGCGATAGCTGGGCTTCTATCGCCAATCGAAACCCCTTTCTAGAGCCCACGCACTGAACCGCGCTTGAACTGCAAACCTCTGCGAATTCTCGACAAATGGCTGGGCTTTCGGCGCGGTTTGACGGCGTCTCCCGGGCTGGCTAGGCACCCGCGATGATTGCCATCCTCTCGCCGGCCAAGACGCTCGACTATAAGCGGCCGGTGCCGCCGGTGCGCCCGACCGAGCCCGCCTTCGCCGACGACGCCGCCAAGCTCGCGCGCTCGGCCGCGCGGCTTCCGCGCGCCCGGCTGATGGAGCTGATGCACATTTCCAAGGAGCTTGCCGCGCTCAACGCCGACCGCTTCCGCGGCTTTGCGGACCAGCCCGAGCGGGCGGCCATCTACGCCTTTGCCGGCGACGTCTATACCGGGTTCGAGGTGCACAGCCTCGATGAAGAGGCGGTGCTGTTCGCGCAGGACCATGTCCGCATCCTGTCCGGCCTCTACGGCCTGCTCCGGCCGCTCGACGCGATCCGCCCCTACCGGCTCGAAATGGGCACCAGATGGGCGCCGCGCCGCCGGGACCTTTATGCTTATTGGGGGCCGCGCATCGCGCAGGCGCTGGACCGGGATGTGGCGGCGCAGGGCGACCTCATTGTGATCAATCTCGCCAGCAAGGAATATTGGCGCGCGGTCGAAAGCCGGCTCGGGCCCGGGGCGCGGGTGATCGAGATCGATTTTCGCGAGGAGGGGCCGGCCGGCCTCCGGTTCAACACCTTCGCCGCCAAGCGCGCCCGCGGCATGATGGCGCGCTACATTTGCGAGCACAGGCTCGACGATCCGGAGGCGCTGAAGGCGTTCGGCAGCGACGGCTATGCCTTCGTGCCCGAGCAATCGGATGCGCAGCGCTGGCGCTTCAGCCGATCGTGACCATATAGGAAACGCCTCGCGCGCGTACGCGAGGTGGCGCTCGCCGATCGCATCGGCTAGGCTCCGTCCGAACCGCCGCGGGACCCCGCGGCGCCTTTGTCCATAAGCTTTAGGAAGACCCATTGGCCAGCGCACCGCCGACCAACGACAGCCCCACCGGCGCCGACATCACGCCCATCTCCATCGTCGAGGAGATGAAGACCTCCTATCTCGACTATGCGATGTCGGTGATCGTCAGCCGCGCGCTCCCGGACGTGCGCGACGGGCTGAAGCCGGTCCACCGGCGCATCCTCTACGCCTGCCAGGAAGGCGGATTCGTCCCCGGCCGCCCGTACCGCAAGTCGGCCAAGATCGTCGGCGACGTGATGGGCAATTACCACCCGCACGGCGACGCTTCGATCTACGACGCGCTCGCCCGGCTCGCGCAGGATTGGGCGATGCGGGTGCCGCTGATCGACGGCCAGGGCAATTTCGGATCGATGGACCCCGATCCGCCGGCGTCGATGCGCTATACCGAGGCGCGGCTCGCCAAGGTCGCGATGACCCTGCTCGAGGATATCGACCGCGACACGGTCGACTTCAGCCCCAATTACGACGGATCGCGCGAGGAGCCGCAGGTGCTGCCCGCGCGCTTCCCGAACATCCTCGTCAACGGCGCCGGCGGCATCGCGGTGGGCATGGCGACCAACATCCCGCCGCACAATCTCGGCGAGGTGATCCGCGCCTGCAAAGCCTATATGGACGACAAGGAGATCACCATCGAGCAGCTGATGGAGATCATCCCCGGCCCGGACTTCCCGACCGCTCCTTTGATCCTCGGCCAGGCCGGCGCCCGCAGCGCCTACCATACCGGCCGCGGCTCGATCATCATGCGCGCCCGCCACGTGGTCGAGGAAGGCCGCGGCGACCGGCGCTCGATCGTCCTGACCGCGATCCCCTACCAGGTCGGCAAGAACGGCCTCGTCGAGAAGATCGCCGAGGCCGCCAAGGACAAGCGCATCGAGGGCGTCTCCGACATTCGCGACGAATCCAACCGCGAGGGCGTGCGGGTGGTGATCGACCTCAGGCGCGACGCCACGCCCGACGTGGTGCTGAACCAGCTGTGGCGGCACACGCCCGCCCAGTCGAGCTTCCCGGCCAACATGCTCGCCATCCGCGGCGGCCGGCCGGAGACGCTGACGCTCAAGGACATCATCGAGGCGTTCGTCAAATTCCGCGAGGAAGTGATCACGCGCCGCGCCAAGTTCGACCTCGCCAAGGCGCGCGAGCGGGCCCACATATTGCTCGGCCTCGTCATTGCCGTCACCAACCTCGACGAAGTGGTGCGGATCATCCGCGGCTCGGCCTCGCCCGCCGAAGCGCGCGCCGCCTTGCTCGCCCGCGAATGGCCGGTCGCCGAGATCGCGTCCTATATCGCGCTCGTCGAAGCGGTCGAGCATGAGGTCGACGGCGACAGCTATCAACTCAGCGAAGCGCAGGTCCGCGCCATCCTCGAGCTGCGCCTCCACCGCCTGACCGGCCTCGGCCGCGACGAGATTGCCGGCGAATTGCGCGAGCTCGCCACCTCGATCGGCGAATTGCTCGACATCCTCGGCAACCGCGTCAAGCTCTACGAAGTGATGCGCGGCGAGTTCGACGAGATCGCCGCCCAGTTCGCCACCCCGCGCATGACCGAGATCGCGCCGGCCTGGGACGGGATCGAGGACGAGGATCTGATCGAGCGCGAGGACATGGTCGTGACCGTGACGCTCGGCGGCTACATCAAACGCACCCCGCTCGACACCTTCCGCGCCCAGAAGCGCGGCGGCAAGGGCCGCGCCGGCATGGCGACCAAGGCGGAGGACGCCGTCACCAACCTGTTCGTGACCTCGACCCACACGCCGGTCCTGTTCTTCTCGACCCACGGCAAGGTCTACCGCCTCAAGGTCTGGCGGCTGCCCGAGGGGGCACCGCAGGCGCGTGGCCGGCCGATGGTGAACCTGCTGCCGCTCGCCGAGGGCGAGACCATCTCCAGCGTGCTGCCGCTGCCCGAGGACGAGGCGGAGTGGAAGAACCTCCACATCATGTTCGCGACGGCGAAGGGTATCGTTCGCCGCAACAGCATGGACGCCTTCACCCGGGTTCCGACCGCGGGCAAGATCGCGATGCGCTTCGGCGAGAGCGACGAGAGCGAGGACATGTCCGACCGCCTGATCGGAGTCTCGCTGCTCACCGAAGAGGATGACGTGCTGCTCGCCACCAAGTGCGGCAAGGCGATCCGCTTCGCCGCCACCGACGTTCGCGAGTTCCAGAGCCGCACCGCCGCTGGCGTCCGCGGGGCCCGGCTCCAGGATGGCGACGAGGTCATCTCGCTCTCGATCCTCAAGGGCTTCCGGGCTTCCACCGAGGAGCGCGACGACTATCTCCGCCACGCGCCTTGGCGCGAACGGGCGGAGGATGCCGCCCCTCCCCCACCCCGCGACATGTCGGACGAGCGCTTCGAGCGGTTCCGGGCGGCGGAGGAGTTCATCCTCACCGTCTGCGCCAACGGCTATGGCAAGCGCTCCTCCGCCTACGAATATCGGCGCATCAACCGCGGCGGCCAGGGGATCACCAACATCGGCAACCTCGATCGCAACGGCCCGGTCGTCGCCAGCTTCCCGGCCCATAATGGCGAGCAGCTGATGCTGGTGACGGACCAGGCGAAGCTTATCCGGATGTCGGTGGGAGACACCCGGGTCATCGGCCGCGGCTCGGCGGGCGTGCGCCTGTTCCACGTCGCGCCGGGCGAGCATGTCGTCTCCGCCGCCCGGATCGAGGAGAGCGAGGAGGAAGCCGAAGCCGTGGTCGACGTCGAGGATCCGATGCTGCAAGCGAGCGACGCGGTGATCTCGGGGGCCGAGGACTAAGAATCCTCCCCGGCTTAAGCTGGACCACCGGTTCCGGTCCTGGCTGGACAGCAATTCCTCCCCACAATTTCGTGGGGAGGGGGACCACCGCAGGGTGGTGGAGGGGCCACTCGCCGGGGTTCGCAAAGACTCCTCGAACCAAGCTCCCGTAGACATCGCGCGAGTCCGGGACCGTGCGTGCCACCGCGCCAGGCTTCCCCAGCCGCCGCGATGACCGGGCCGCCGCCGGCGCGGCAACCCGGCTCTGGGCCCCTGCCTTCGCAGGGGCACGATGCTCTCGCTTCTGGCGACGTTGGCAGCAGGCGCATGGGAGGGTTTGCCGTCCTTGTGCCCCTGCGAAGGCAGGGGCCCAGACCGGGCGAAGCCCGCGATGGAAGCCGGATCGACCCTGCCCCGCAATTTACCCCTTGCGCATCACTCGCTCCCCTGTTATTTCTGAAATTACAGAAAGAGCAGACGATGCCCCTGATCGACCATCCCGACGCGAAAGCCTTCATCCTCCACTGGGGGGAGATGGGGACGCAATGGGGGGTCAACCGCTCGGTCTCCCAGATCCACGCTTTGCTCTATCTTTCCGATCGGCCGCTGACCGCCGACGAGATCGTCGAACAGCTCAATCTCGCCCGCTCCAACGTCTCCACCGGGCTCAAGGAGCTGCAGGGCTACGGCATCGTGCGCCGGGTCCATGTCGAGGGCGACCGGCGCGACCATTTCCTGGCCGAGACCGACCTGTGGGACATGCTGATGCGGATCACGGCCGAGCGCAAGCGGCGCGAGATCGACCCGACGCTCGCCCTGCTCGGCGAGCTTGCGGCGCGGCTGAAGCAGGATGAATCCGCGCCGCGCCATGTCCGCGAGCGGATCACCCGCATGCACGAATTCATCTCGACGCTCGGCAATTGGTACGACCAGGTCCGCCTGCTGCCCAAGCCCACGCTCGTCACTTTGATGAAGCTCGGCGCCAGGGTCGCCCGCTTCATCCCCGGCGCCGCCAAACCCAAGCAGCCATAAAGGACAGGAGCATGACCCGCACCAGATGACCCACGCCCGTCTTCTTCTGGAATTACAGAATTAACCGTCGAAAGGAAAATCCTCATGGTCGAGATCGCCTATCTCCTCTACCTCCTCATCTCCATCGGCATCACCATCCTGGTGGCGCGGACCCTCTCCAGGAATGGCGAGGTGTTCCTGGTGCAATGCTTCGGCCATAACGAGACGCTCGCAAGGTCCACCAACCATCTGCTGGTGGTCGGCTTCTACCTGGTCAATATCGGCTTCATCACCCTGACGTTGAGCATCGGCGCGGAGCCCACCACGCTTCCCGAGGCGATCCGTTTCCTCAGCAGCAAGGTCGGACTCGCCGTGCTCGTGCTGGGCGGCATGCACTTCTTCAACATGACCGGGATCGCCCATTTCGGCCGCAAGGTGAGCGAGTGGTTCGCCGTCCAGCAGGAGGCGCGCCCGCTCGCCTGATGCACCAACCGGGCGGGCCTCGGCCCGCCCCTTCCCTCTGGCTGAAGGAGCCGGCCGATGTATGGACGCAAGCCCGCAGGTCGCACGCTGATGGTCGCCTGCCTCGTCGCAGGCCCTACCTTCACCTCCACCTTTGCGCTCGCCAATGCCTATTTGAAGCTGCCCCAGCCGATCCTGCTGACCGTGCCGGAGATCGCGCCGCTCCTGGCCTTCTGCCTGGCGGCGACCGCCTTCGGCTTCGTGATCGCGCTGGTCCCCACCGGTCTGGGAACGCTGCTGATGAGCAGCCTCGGCGACCATGTGCCCGCGGCCCGGACGCCCTTGGCCTGGACGCTGGCCGGTGCGGCCATCGGCTACGGCCTGGCGATGCTGACGGGAGCCTGGCCCGGTTTGCCGCCCGCCGCCTTCGCCCTCGTCGCCACCTCCGCGCTCTGCGCCCGCATCTGCCGGGGCGGGGCGGAGTGGGAGTGAGCGTGCGAAGCGCACCTCGTCATGCCGGACTTGATCCGGCATCCCGCTCCTTCCCTCCTCGTCCGGTGAGTTGAAGAAGGGAGATCCCGGATCAGGTCCGGGATGACG
>DASVRK010000113.1:0-13932 GCA_036388655.1 Allosphingosinicella sp.
CGAAGCGTGCCGCGAGATCCGGGCCCGCTGCCCGCACGTGCATATCTCGGGCGGGCTTTCGAACCTCAGCTTCTCGTTCCGGGGCAACGAGCCGGTGCGCCGGGCGATGCACTCGGTGTTCCTCTACCATGCCATTCCGGCCGGGCTCGACATGGCGATCGTCAATGCCGGCCAATTGGACGTCTACGACACCATCGATGGGGAGCTGCGCGAAGCCTGCGAGGACGTGATCCTCAACCGCACCCCAAAGAACGGCGCCGATGCGACCGAGCGGCTGGTGACCCTGGCCGAACGCTATCGCGGGTCCGATCCCGTCCAGGAGAAGCTCGCCGCCGAATGGCGCGGCTGGCCGGTCGCCAAGCGGCTCGAACATGCTTTGGTGAAGGGCATCGACGCGCATGTCGTCGAAGATGCCGAGGAAGCGCGCCAATCCGCCGCCCGCCCGATCGAGGTGATCGAAGGCCCGCTGATGGACGGCATGAACGTGGTCGGCGACCTGTTCGGATCGGGCAAGATGTTCCTGCCCCAGGTGGTCAAATCCGCCCGCGTGATGAAGAAGGCGGTCGCCCACCTCATTCCCTTTATCGAGGAGGAGAAAGAGAAGAGCGGCGCCACCCAGGGCAAGGGCCGGATCGTGATGGCGACGGTCAAGGGCGACGTCCACGACATCGGCAAGAACATCGTCGGCGTCGTGCTCCAGTGCAACGGCTTCGAAGTGATCGACCTCGGCGTGATGGTGCCGTGGCAGGCGATCCTCGATGCCGCCAACGAGAACAATGCCGACATGATCGGCCTGTCCGGGCTGATCACGCCCTCGCTCGATGAGATGGTCACCGTCGCCGCCGAGATGCAGCGCATCGGCCTCACCTTGCCGCTGCTGATCGGCGGCGCCACCACCAGCCGGGTCCACACCGCGCTTCGCATCGACCCGGCTTATGAAGGGCCGGTGATCCACGTGCTCGACGCGAGCCGCGCGGTCGGCGTCGCCTCCTCGCTGGTCTCCGACACCCAGCGCGACCCGCTCGTCGAGAAGACCAAGCAGGATTATCGCGACATCGCCGCGGCCCGCGCCAACAAGGGCCAGAACGAGCTTTCCCCGCTGGCCGAGGCCCGCGCCAACGGCTTCGCGTTCGACCCGTCCGGCCAGGCGCCGCCGCCGGCGCGTCCCGGCATGCATCATTTCGGCGAATGGCCGCTGCGCGACCTTCGCACCACCATCGATTGGACGCCCTTCTTCCGCGCCTGGGAGCTGGCCGGCAATTACCCCGCCATCCTCGAAGACCCGGTGGTCGGCGAAAGCGCCACCGCCTTGTTCGCCGACGCGCAGGCCATGCTCGACCGCATGATCGCTGAGCATTGGGTGACGCCCCGGGGCACGGTCGGCCTGTGGCGCTGCAAGCGCGAGGGGGACGATGTGCTGGTGCTCGCCGGCAACGACTGGACCCGGCTCCCCTTCCTCCGCCAGCAGGTGAAGAAGCGCGAGGGGCGGCCCAACATGTGCCTCGCCGACTTCATCTCGCCGGAAGGCGAGGACTGGATCGGCGGCTTCGCGGTCTCGATCCACGGGCTCGAGCCGCACCTCGCCCGCCTCAAGGCGGAGAATGACGATTATTCCGACATCCTTTTGAAGGCGCTGGCCGACCGGCTCGCCGAAGCCTTCGCCGAGCGGCTCCACGCCCATGTCCGCGAGAGCGTGTGGGGCTATGCCGGCGTCGAGCACCTCACCAACCAGGAGCTGATCCGCGAGCGCTATATCGGCATCCGCCCGGCGCCCGGCTACCCCGCCTGCCCCGACCACAGCCTGAAGCCGATCCTGTTCGACATGCTCGGCGGCAACCCGGCCGGGGTCGAGCTCACCGAGAATTTCGCGATGCTGCCGACCTCGGCCGTGTCGGGCTTCTATTTCGGCCACCGCGACGCCGATTATTTCGGCGTCGCCCGCATCGGCCGCGACCAGCTCGAAGACTATGCCGCCCGCCGCGGCGTCTCGCTCGAACAGGCGGAAAGGTGGCTGCGGCCCAACCTCGATTGATCTCCAGCGAACTCCGTTCGTGTCGAGCGAAGTCGAGACACCCCTCCGAGCGCAGCCAAGAATGAGCGGGTTGAGGGCTTCCCCGCAGCCTCAGGACCCCCCGGGGGCATGGCCGTTCATAGCCTCGGCTTCGCTCGGCAGGGTCCCTCGACTTCGCTCGGGACGAACGGTTTAACTTTGCCCAGTCATTACATCTGGTGCCGGTTCCGTCCCACAGCGGATCAGCCCCGCATTAACCCCGATTAGCGGTCGACTCCCGCTTTCGCCTCAGTCACGTCGATACCATGAAAACCGGCCTCCCCCTTCTCGCCGCCCTTCTCCTAGCCGGCCCCGCCGCCGCGCAGCCGTCAGGCAAGCCCTTCTTCGTCCAGGAGAAGAACAAAAGCTATGCCAGCCTGCAGCGCGCGGTCGACGCGATCGGCGGCGGGCGCGGCACCATCCTGATCGCGGCGGGCAGCTATAGCGACTGCGCGGTCCAGGATGCGGGCCACGTCGCTTATGCCGCGCGCGAGCCCGGCACGGTCGTGCTCGACGGCGGCATTTGCGAGGGCAAGGCGACGCTCGTGCTGGGCGGCCGCTCGGCCCGCGTGGAGGGCCTTACCTTCAAGAACCTGCGCGTGCCCGACCGGAACGGCGCCGGGATCCGGATCGAAAAAGGCGACCTCCACATCGTCGAGACTTTGTTCACCGACAGCGAGAACGGCATCCTCTCCGCCCGCTTTCCCGGCGGCACCATTACCGTCGAACGCTCGACCTTCTCCGGCCTTGGCGGCTGCGAGGACGGGCATGGCTGCTCGCACGGAATCTATGTCGGCGAATATGGCCGGCTGATCGTGCGCAGCTCGCGCTTCGAGCGCGGCACCGGCGGCCATTATCTGAAGAGCCGCACGCCGCTGGTCGAGATCACCGATTCGAGCTTCGACGACAGCGCCGGGCGCGCGACCAACTACATGATCGACCTGTCCAACGGCGCCACCGGCCTCATCGCCCGCAACATGTTCGTCCAGGGCCGCGACAAGGAGAATTACAGCGCCTTCATCATGGTCGCGGCCGAGCAGCGGGCCAACCGCTCGGCCGGCCTCACCGTCACCGACAACGAGGCCGCGATCGCGCCCGGCGTCGAGCGCAGCAGCAGCTTCGTGGCCGACAAGAGCGGCGACCCGATCCGGATCGAGAATAACCGCCTCGGCCGCGGCGTGGAGCAATTCGCGCGGCGTTAGGGGGCGTCCCATCGATGGGGAAGCCCGTCATTCCAGCGAAGCTGGAACCCCCCTTCTTCTTCCCCGGCTGCCAAAGAAAAGTGAGATGCCAGGTTTCGCTGGCGTGACGATCACTTCCCAAACGGACAATCGGCGGAAGCGATCAGGCCTCCGCGCCCTTCGCCCAGGCGAAGAAGGTGGTGACGAGGCATAGCGCCAGCTTGAGCTTGTTCATCTGACTTCCCGATACGTGCCGCCTGGAGCAGCTTCACTATAGAAGGCGGTGGTTACGGGAATCCTCATGCGGGCGCTTGATTTCCTCCCGATGACAATATTCCAGCCGGCGGCGGGTGGCAGAGAATTGTCCGCCGCGATGCCTCACTTGTCGGGGCAGCGCACCATCTTCCACTGCCCCTCGCCATCGGAGAAGCGCAGCTCGTCGGGAGCGACCCGCTTGAAGCGGATGGTATAGGCCTCGCCCTTGGCCTCTGGGTTGCCATCGCCCGGATCGGTGGTGACCATGATCAGCTTATCCCCCTTGACCGACCAGCGGCCGGTCGCGTCGCCGACGCTCGTAAACTTGCCGTCGGGGTCGAACCAGTCGCTATGATCGCTGTTGCAGTCGCGGAATCGCTTCGGCTCGTCGGCCGACATCATGTTCCACTCGCCGGCCATCCATGCGGGGTTGTCGGCGGAGGACTTGGCGAAAGAGGCCCCGGCCAGCCCGGCGGCAAGCAAAGCGGGCAGCAGCAGGGCAAGGCGCATGGCGGATCTCCGAGGCGTTCAGGTCCGGCCCTGGCGGCCGTCCCCCCGGCGTAAGCGGCCGAAGCTAGCGTCCCGTTAACGCCCGAGCGTGGTCCGGCCCGGCTCCCACACCTTCCGCCCGCCGACCCAGGTTTCGAGCACGCGCGTGCCGCGTATCTCGCGCGGCGCCACGGCGAAGATGTCGCGGTCGATGAAGATGAAGTCGGCGAGCTTGCCGCGCTCGAGGGTGCCGAGCCGGTCCTCCGCGAAGGAAGCGAAAGCGCCGCCGCGCGTGAAGCCGGCAAAGGCCTGCGCGATGCTGAGCTTCTGCTCGGGCTGCCAGCCGCCGGCCGGCTGGCCGCGCGCATCCTCGCGGCTCACCGCCACTGCGAGGCCGTGAAAGGGATTGGGCGATTCGACCGGGAAGTCGGATCCCAGCGCCAGCGGCACGCCGGCGCGGGCCATGCTCTGCCAGGCATAAGCGCCGCCGAGCCGCTCGCGGCCCATCCGCGCTTCGGCCATCTGCCAGTCGGAAGCTTCATGGACCGGCTGCATCGACGCGATGATGCCGTTGCGGGCGAAGCGGGGCAGGTCGGCGGGATCGACAATCTGCGCATGCTCGACGCGCCAGCGCCGGTCGCCCTTATAGGTGTCGGACATATCCTCGATGCCTTCGAGCAATTGCGCGTTGGCGGCGTCGCCGATGGCGTGGACCGCGACCTGGAAGCCATCCATCGCCGCCCGGCTCATCAGATTCTTGAGCGTGGCGTCGCTGAGGAAGGCGAGGCCGCGCTCGCCGGGGGAATCGCGATAGGGCTGCTTCAGCCAGGCGCCGCGCGAGCCGAGCGCGCCGTCGCTGTAAAGCTTGACGCCGACCATGCGCAGCTTGCTGTCGTAGAGCCAGGGCGTGGGCCCGGTGCCGGCGACCGCCAGCAACGGATCGACGCCGGCGGCATAGGAGAGGATGCGCACGTTGAGGCGGCCGAGGTCGCCGGCGCGGCGGATCACCGCCCAATCCTCGCCGCTAGTGCCCATGTCGGCGACCGAGGTGATGCCGTTGGCGAGCAAGATGTCCTGCGCGGCGGCAAAGGCGCGGTCGCGCACCCGCGGCAGCGGCGGCGGCACGACCTTGCCCACCAGCTCCGAGGCCGCGTCGATGAAGATGCCGCTCGGCTGCCCGCCCGCCGTCTCGATCTTGCCGCCCGGCGGCGACTGGCTGGCAGCGGTGACGCCGGCTTCCTTCATCGCGACGGAATTGGCCCAGCCGGCATGGCCGTCGACCCGCTCCAGCCAGACCGGCCGGTCGGAAACGACCGTGTCGATGTCGGCCGCGGTCGGGAAGCGGCCGAGGCCCCAGCGTTCCTGGTTCCAGCCGCGCCCGATGATCCAGCGCGGGCTGGGATTGGCGCGGGCGAAGGCGGCGATCCGGGCCTGCGCCTCCTGCAG
The DNA here is from genome assembly GCA_036388655.1 of Allosphingosinicella sp. Classification (GTDB taxonomy): domain Bacteria; phylum Pseudomonadota; class Alphaproteobacteria; order Sphingomonadales; family Sphingomonadaceae; genus Allosphingosinicella. The sequence goes on from DASVRK010000113.1 coordinate 5,422, forward strand.
CGAATTGGTGTCGCTGAGGTCGAGCTGGAGCGCGCCCATGCCGAGCCCCATGACATGGCCGTGGGCGTCGATCAGACCGGGGATCAGGGTGCGGCCGCGGCCGTCGAGCCGGTAGCGCGGCCGCTCGGGCCGCTTGTCGCGCCGCGTCAGCAGCTGCTTCACCCGCCCGTCGTCGCCCACCAGCAGCCCGGTGAAGCGGACGATCTCGCCACCCCGGGCGGCGGTGTAGCCGTTGACATTGTCGACCAGGGTGTCGGCCATCGCCGGCGAGGCGAACAGCAGCGACAAGGCCAGCACTCCCCTCCACAACAGGGAGGGGAGGCCACGATATTGGTTCATTTTTTAAGCCTTCTGATCAGCGACGACGTGTCCTGGCGGCCGCCGCCCATCGCCTGCACTTCGGCGTAGAATTGATCGACCAAAGCCGCCAGCGGCAGGCTCGCCCCGTTGGTCCGCGCTTCGTCGAGCGCGAGGCCGAGATCCTTGCGCATCCAGTCGACCGCGAAGCCGAAGTCGAACTCGCCCTCGGCCATCGTCTTCCAGCGATTGACCATCTGCCAGCTCTGCGCCGCGCCGCCCGAAACCGCTTCGAACACCTTGGCCGTATCGAGCCCGGAAGCCTGGGCGAAGACCAAAGCCTCCGACAGCCCCTGCAGCACGCCGGCGATGGCAAGCTGGTTGACCATCTTGGTGAGCTGGCCGCTGCCGTCGGGGCCGACATGGACGATCCGCGCCGCATAGGCCTTCATCAGCGGCTCGGCGGCGCGGACCGCCTCCTCGGTGCCGCCGCACATCACCGACAGCTGGCCATGCTCGGCGCCGGCCTGGCCGCCCGACACCGGCGCGTCGACGCAGGCGATGCCGAGCTTGTGCCCTTCCTCGGCCACCCGCCGCGCGATCTTCGCCGACACCGTCGTATGATCGATGAACAGCGAGCCTTCCTTCATGTTGCGGAAGGCGCCGTCGCGGCCAAGCGTGATCTGCTCGACATCCTCGTCGGTGCCGACGCAGGCGATCACCGCATCGGCATTGCCCGCCGCCGCCGCCGGGGTGGCCGCGAAGCTGCCGCCGTGCCGCGAGACCCATAAGCGGGCCTTCTCGCTGCTCCGGTTGAACAGGCTGAGGCTGTGCCCCGCCGCCGCCAGATGACGCGCCATCGGCGCCCCCATCACGCCGAGCCCGATAAATGCTATCCGTGCCATGACATTGGCGCATAAGCCTTGTTCGCCCGCCGCGCCAGATGGCATGCCGGACGGCAGACAGGGCCGGCTTCGCATGGTAGAGCGCCGCCATGGCCGCTATCGCAGACCGACCGGAGCTCCCCGTCTCGCTCGACGACATAAGGGCCGCCGCCGCCCGCATCGCCGGCGCGGTGGTGCGCACCCCGACGATGCTCAGCCGCACCCTGTCGGACGCGACCGGCGCGGAAATCTGGATCAAGTTCGAGAACCTCCAGTTCACCGCCGCCTACAAGGAGCGCGGCGCGCTCAACAAATTGCTGCTGATGGACCCGGCGATCCGCGCGCGCGGGGTGATCGCCGCCTCCGCCGGCAACCACGCCCAGGCGGTGGCCTATCATGGCGCCCGGCTTGGCGTGCCGGTCACGATCGTGATGCCGCGCCCCACCCCCACCATCAAGGTGATGCAGACCGAGGGCCACGGCGCCAGCGTCCTCCTCCACGGCGAGTTGTTCGACGAGGCCTATGAAGAGGCGCAGCGCATCGCCGGAGAGCGCGGCCTGACCTTCGTCCACCCGTTCAACGACCCGCACATCATCGCCGGCCAGGGCACGGTCGCGCTCGAACTGCTCGAGGACGCACCCGCGATCGACACCTTGCTGGTGCCGATCGGCGGCGGCGGCCTCATCTCGGGCATGGCGATCGCCGCCAAGGCGCTGCAGCCGGAGCTCGAGATCATCGGCGCCCAGGCCGAGCTCTATCCGAGCATGTACAACGCGATCCGCGGCGAGAGCCGGCCCTCCTCGGGCGACACCATCGCCGAGGGCATCGCCGTCAAGGAGCCGGACCGGCTGACCACCGCCATCATCCGCCAATTGGTCGACGAGATCCTGCTGGTCCCCGAGCGCGACATCGAGACCGCGGTCAGCCTGCTCCTCCAGATCGAGAAGACGGTGGCCGAGGGGGCCGGGGCGGCCGGGCTGGCGGCTTTGCTGACCCACCCCGACCGGCTCAAGGGCCGCAAGATCGGTCTCGTCCTCACCGGCGGCAATATCGACACGCGGCTGCTCGCCACCGTGCTGCTGCGCGACCTCGCCCGCTCCGGCCGCCTCGCGCGCCTGCGTATCCAGCTCCAGGACCGCCCGGGCGCTTTATTCTCGGTGATCAAGCTGTTCGAAAAGCACCAGATCAACATCATCGAAGTCTATCACCAGCGGCTGTTCACGACCCTGCCCGCCAAGGGCCTCTATACCGACATCGAATGCGAGGCCCGCGACCGCGCCCATCTCCAGCGGCTGATGGACGACCTCGCCGGCGCCGGCTTCAATTTCCACCCCGTTGAGATTCACTGACCCAGCCGTCCCGCGCTGGAACGGCTCATCGCTTCGGGCGTATTTCACCGCGGGCGCCCTTCCTCGGCCGCTCCGGTACGCATAAGATCATGCCAGGCTGAGTCGTCCCCCCCGGACTGGAGTTTCGGTGAGCGCACCCTTTCGTTTTCCCCGCTTCTTTGTGACGACGCCGTCGCCTTGCCCGTATTTGCCGGGCAAGACCGAGCGGAAGGTGTTCACCGAGCTCAGCGGCCAGCATGCGGTCGAGCTCAACGACGCGCTGGGGCGGATCGGCTTCCGCCGCAGCCAGGGCGTCGCCTACCGGCCGAGCTGCGTCGATTGCGGCGCCTGCATCTCGGTCCGGGTGATCGCCTCCGAATTCCAGCCGAGCGCCACCCAGCGCAAGCTGATCCGCCGCCATTCCGACCTCGAAGTCACCGCCTGCAAGCCGTGGACGACCGAGGAGCAATATGGCCTGCTCCGCCGCTACCTTCGCCAGCGCCATCCCGGCGGCGGCATGGTCGACATGGACGAGAGCGATTTCGCCGACATGGTCGAGCAGAGCCCGGTCAAGACCTACGTCATCGAATATCGCGAGCCGTCGGTGGACGGCCGCCCCGGCAAACTGGTCGGCGCCTGCCTCACCGACCAGCAGGCCGACGGCCTGTCGATGATCTACAGCTTCTTCGAGCCCGATTGCGAGGCGCGCAGCGGCCTTGGCACCTACATCATCCTCGACCATATCGTGCGCGCCGCCCGCGCCGGCCTGCCCTATGTCTATCTCGGCTATTGGGTCGAGGATTCGAAGCGCATGGCCTACAAGGCCAAGTTCCGCCCGCTCGAGCGCCTCGGCCCCGACGGCTGGCGCCGCTTCGAGCCCGAGCAGAAAGAGCTGCCGCTGACGCGCTGAACGAAGGATCCGTCACCTTCACCGTCCGCCATCCACGTCACCTGAACTTGTTTCAGGGTCCATGCCTCCACCCGCGCCGCGGCTCGAACATGGATGCTGAAACGAGTTCAGCATGACCCGCTCTACGCTTCCCCCGGCACCAGCGCCGCGAGCTTCTTCGGAGCGACGGCGCGATAGCTCTCGGCGATCCAGCGCTTCAGCAGGTCCCGGTCGATCGCGTCGGCCAGGCCGAAGCGTCCGCTCACCCAGCCGCTGCGGCCGAGGCCGTAGCCGGTCGGCTCGGCCCAGTCGAAGATCAAGGCGAAGTCGCGGCTCGCCGGCAGCTTCACCGACAGGCTGAGCTCGGCTTCGTCGAGGTTGAGGAACACGAAGGTCTTGTTGCGGACCTTGAGCGCGCAATGGCCCCACGGCGCCTCCTCGCCCGCCTCGGGAAGCCCGAGGCCGAAGCGGCGCAGATCCTGATAGGCGTCGGCAAGGCTCATCGGCCGCCTTCATGCACCAGGCGGACCCGCGCGCAAAGCGAAGCCGGCGCCGCATCGCTGCAGCGCCGGCGCCCACTTTTCGCTTGGGATCAGGCGACCCGCGCCTGCTCCATATCCTCGGGATCGCGCAGCACGTAGCCGCGGCCCCACACCGTCTCGATATAATTGTCGCCGCTGCAGGCCAGCGACAGCTTCTTGCGAAGCTTGCAGATGAACACGTCGATGATCTTCAGTTCCGGCTCGTCCATCCCGCCATACAGGTGGTTGAGGAACATTTCCTTGGTGAGCGTGGTGCCCTTGCGCAGGCTCAAGAGCTCCAGCATCGCATATTCCTTGCCGGTGAGGTGCACGCGGGCGCCGTCGACCTCGACCGTCTTGGCGTCGAGGTTAACCGCCAGCTTGCCGGTCTTGATCACCGACTGGCTGTGGCCCTTGGAGCGGCGCACGACCGCGTGGATGCGGGCGACCAGCTCGTCCCGGTGGAACGGCTTGGTTACATAATCGTCGGCGCCGAAGCCCAACGCCCGCACCTTGGAATCCATCTCGCTGATGCCCGACAGGATCAGCACCGGCGTGCCGACCTTGGCGACCCGGAGCTTCTTCAGCACGTCATAGCCGTGCATGTCGGGCAGGTTCAGATCGAGGCAGATAATATCGTAATCGTAGAGCTTGCCGAGGTCCAACCCCTCCTCGCCCAGGTCCGTCGTATAGACGTTGAAGCCTTCGCTGGTGAGCATCAGCTCGATGCTCTTGGCGGTGGTCGGCTCGTCTTCAATCAGCAGTACACGCATGGTCTCGCCCCTTGCTCGCGCTTCCCCGCCGTTCGGTCTTTGGAAGCCGGTAACTTTGATTAATCATGCGATAAGTGAACTTAAAAGGTTAATTCGGCGTAAACGCCTGAAACGCCGCGAGTCGCGGCGCGATCGTTGCGCCGATGCAACAGCCGTGGCAGGGCGGAGACATGTGGGATAAATACGTCCTGTTCCTCGATGGCGAGGCGATCGTGATCGACAAGCCGGCCGGGCTGGCGGTGCATCCGGGCTCGCGCACGCCCGAGAGCCTTGAAGATTATCTTCACCACTTCCGTTTCGGTTTCGAGCGGCTGCCGCTCCCCGTCCACCGGCTCGACCGCGACACGTCCGGCTGCCTTTTGCTCGCCCGCAACCCCAAGGCGCACAAGCGCTTCCAGCGCGCCTTCGAGGAGAAGATGGTGGCGAAAACCTACGTCGCCGTGCTCGACGGGGTGCCGGACGCCGAAGCGGGCATCGTCGACATGCCGCTCGGCAAGGTGTCGACGCGGGAGGAGGGCTGGCGCATCGTCCACGATCCCCAGGGCAAGGCGGCGGTGACGCACTGGCAGGTCCGGACGGTGAAGGACGGACGCGCGGTGGTGGTGTTCACGCCCGAGACCGGGCGCACGCACCAGATCCGGGTCCACGCCGCCGCGGGCATCGGCTTCTCGATCGCCGGCGACCCGGTTTACGGCGCGGGCCGCGGGCCGATGCTGCTCCATGCCTTGTCGCTCCGGGTGGACCGCGCGCCCAAGCCGCCGGTCGAGGCGACGGCGCCGCTGCCGCCGGCCTTCGTCAATGCGGGTTTCGGCGATGTCGTCCTCTGAAGCCTATGCCGTCCCGGAGGAGGCGCTGAGCGAGACCTTCCTCGCCTCGAGCGGGCCGGGCGGGCAGAATGTCAACAAGGTCGCCACCGCCTGCCAGCTGCGCTGCGACGTGTTCAAGCTCGGCCTCTCCCCGCCCGTCTATGCGCGGCTCAAGGAACTTGCCGGCAGCCGCATGACCAGCGCCGGCGAGATCGTCATCACCGCGCGCAGCTACCGCACCCAGGAGGCCAATCGCGAGGACGCCCGCGCCCGGCTCGCCGAGCTGATCGCCAAGGCGCATGTCCGCCAGCCGAAGCGGATCAAGACCAAGGTCAGCCGCGCCGCCAAGGCGCGGCGGGTCGAGGCCAAGTCGCAGCGCGGAGCGATCAAGGCCGCCCGCGCCAAGCCCCGCCTGGATTGAACGACAGCCGTCATTCCAGCGAAAGCTGGAATCTCCCTTCCCCCTTCCTACTTGCAGCATGACTGACCGGCCCCCGCCGGACGACCGGAGGACCAATGTACGATTTCAGGATCGAAGCCGCCGACAAGGGCGAAGCCTATCGCCAGATCATCGCGGCGGCCGATGCGCTGACCGCCGGCGAGCCCGACGCCATCGCCAACATGGCGAACATCTCGGCGCTGCTGTGGGAAAGCCTGCCCGACCTCAACTGGGCCGGCTTCTACCGCAATGTCGGCGGCGAGCTGGTGCTGGGGCCGTTCCAGGGCCGCGCCGCCTGCATCCGTATCCCGTTCGGCAAGGGCGTGTGCGGCGCCGCCGCCGCGACTCGGGAGGTGCAGTGCATCGACGACGTCCATGCCTTTCCCGGCCACATCGCCTGCGACAGCGCCTCGGCCTCGGAACTGGTGGTGCCGATCGTCCTCGACGGCGAATTGATCGGCGTGCTCGACCTCGACAGTCCGCTGCGCGCGCGCTTCGACCGCGAGGATGCGGAGGGCTGTTCCAAACTGGTACAGGAGGTCGCCGCGCGCCTCCGCTCCCGTAGCTAAAAGCCCCTCAGCGAGTTACAAAAGTCGGACTGGCCGAGGCGCGTCCCGCCCCGGCCGGATGGTTTCGCGAACAGGGGATGAACCATGAAGAAGCTCGCGATTGTGATTCTGGCCGCAACCGCATTGGTGCCGCCGGCCTCTGCGCAGACCGCCGCACCGGCGGCGCGCGCAGCCGCTCCCGCCCGGATGACGGCCCCGGCCCGGATGGCGCCGGCGCCGGGCGTCACCTGGCGGCAGCGCGGCCCGATGGCGACGCCGCGCGTCCTGACCCGTCCGACGGCCCCGCGCGGGCAGCCCCATGCCGGACGGCCGCACCGCCCGGGCGCCGGCTCCGGCCACGGCTTCCATCGCGGCGGCGACAATAGAGTGGTCGGCCGCGGCCCGCACCGCGGCCCGCGCTTCCGGCACATCCGCCGCTTCCAGCACGGCTTCATCCTTCCGCATTTCTGGTTCGGACCGCAATTTCACGTCTCGAACTGGGGCCTTTACGGCTTTTCCCAGCCCTATGGCGACCAGCGCTGGATCCGCCATTATGACGATGCGTATCTGATCGGCGGCGACGGCCGCATCCACGACAGCCGCTACGGCATGGACTGGGATTCCTACGGCGAGCGCTGGAATTATGGCGAGGGCGGCGGCCCGCCGATGTACGGCGACGAGAGCCCTTACCCGCCCGAGGGCGATTACGGCTATGGCGGGGGCCACGGCCAGGGCGGCTATCCCGACGGCGGCCATGGCGGCCATGGCGGGGGCGGCCATGCCGGCGGAGGCCCCGGCGCAGCCGGCGGCTATGGCCCGCCTCCCGGCACCGGCCCCGGTCATGGCGGCGGCGCCTGCCAGATGACCTATAGCGACGGCGGTCCGCCGCCTCCGCCGCCGCCCTGCGCGCACGGCGCCGGCTGGGGCTATGGCTGGGGCACCATGGTGGTGACCGAGACCACCACGACCACCACCACCGGCGGCCCGAGCGTCACCAAACATTCCTATCATGTCGAGGAAGCGCCGGCCCCGTCCAAGCGGATGTACCGGCCGGCCCCGTCGAAACGGAAATACCGGCCGGCCCCGCCGCCGCCTAGCCCTGGCGAGCGCGGCTAGCTCAGCCGGTCGAGCGTCTCTTCGCTGAGATTGCCCGGCACGATCATCAGCGGGCACGGCAACGAACCGGCCGCCGTGCCCGCGAAATGGCTGACCAGCGGCCCGGGATTGCCCTCGGCCGCGGCGCCGAGCACCAGAGCGGCGATATTCTCGCACTCGCCCAGCATCTCGGTGACCGCCTTGACGGGGTCGCCCTCGCGCACCGTGATCGAGGGCTTGAGGCCCGCTTCCTCCATGATCGCGCCCGAGGCTTGGGCGATCATCGCTTCGGCGCGGAGCCGCGCCTCCTCCTCCATCGCCGCCTGCACGCCGCCCCATTGGACGAACTCCTGCTGCGGGATCACCGCGAGCAGCTCGATCGTGCTTCCGGTCCGCGCCGCGCGCCGGGCCGCGAAGCGCAGCGCCGCCCTCGCTTCCTGGCTGTCGTCCATGACGACGAGGTAAGACCCCATTTCGCCCCCTAGGTGAATGCGCGCGAACGGTGCCCCGGATCGCTCCCCCACGCAAGGCTTGCCCCTCCGCCGCCGGAACCGCCGCGCTCAGGACAAGCTTGACCCGGCCCCTCATCTTGCTGTTTGGAGCGGGGCGCACCCCGGCCGGAAAGCGAGCATTCCCATGCCCATCGAACTCAAGATGCCAGCCCTCTCCCCGACCATGGAGGAAGGCACGCTCGCCAAATGGCTGAAGCAGGAGGGCGACAAGGTCGTGTCCGGCGACGTCATCGCCGAGATCGAGACCGACAAGGCGACGATGGAGTTCGAAGCGGTGGACGAAGGCGTGATCGCTAAGATCCTGGTCGCAGAAGGCACGGACGAAGTGAAGGTCGGCACCGTCATCGCCATCCTCGCCGAGGAAGGTGAGGACGTTTCCGCTGCCGGTTCTTCAGCCACGCCCGCTCCCCCGCGGCAGG
>DASVRK010000114.1:0-3889 GCA_036388655.1 Allosphingosinicella sp.
GCCGCCGAAGTCGCGGGCGCCTGATCGGATCAAAGTGGTACTTTGATCCGGGGTAAAAGAAGAGGCCGGGGCGGCGACGCTCCGGCCTTTTTGCTGTCAGTTCCCCGGCGAAAGCCGGGGTCCAGTCCTTCCGGCGGGGGCTTCAGGCCGTCGCCGCCCTCGTAAAGAAGAGGTGGGTGCCGATGCGGCGAACGGGTTGGATGCCGCGCGACCAGCGCGGAGCGACGCCGGTGGTGTGGTAGAAGAGCGCGCCGGCGGTGGGATCGGCGGAGCGGCCGGCGAGGATCTCGTCGGCGATCCGCCGGGACGCGCGCCACAGGTCATGCTCGCGGCTGCCCTCGGGCAAATCGAGCACGTTCGCCATCGCCTCGCGGTTGGGATCGCCCGGGTTCCAGCAACTGAACTGGAAGGCCGCGCTGACCGTGTCGGTGACGAAGTCGCCATGGAGGCCGCTACGCCGCCGGTTGGCGATGACATGGCCGACCGCGCGCATCGCCTCCTCGCCCTGCCCGCGCGCCTCGCCCCACATGGTGAGCGCCATCCAATGCGCGTCCACCACATCCGGTTCGGCGGCGTCGGGGGCGGGCTGATCGAGGGGGGCAGCGGCCCGATCGGCGGGCGCGGCACCGAGCGGGCGGGTCCAGCCGCTCATATCCGTGGCAGGGGAGGAAGGGCCGGATTCGGTGGCGGCGGCGTGACGTTCGCCCTGCGCCTGCGCGGCGAGGATGAGCAGCCCGGCCAAGGCCGCGACCGAGAGAATCGTCTTCATCGGCTCCACCCGCTTCCAATGCGAACGCCTTAGCCTGCTGATATTACAATGGGAAGCTCAGGCCCGGTAGGCGCGTGCCTGGCAGTTGAAATTCAACTTCCGGTTGATTCGCAGGGCGGCTGCCCATATAGGCGCGTCACTGACCGTGTGGCTTCGGCCCCGGTCGCCGTCCGAGACAGTTGGTGGGGGCCTTGGCTTCCTTAATCTCCAGCCTAGACGGGGAAAGCGTTTTTGCCGGGCGCCGAGTGCGTCCCGGTTGCCGAATTTGTCTTCGGCCTGAACCTTCCCCCTTCGGACAATGCGGCGCGCGCCCAAACGTGCGTGTCGTCAATCCCCGCGCTGCGGATGGTCCGCCGCGCGACTGTGTGAAGGAACAGGCATGGATCGAGCTCAAAAGGCCGAAGCCGTCGCCGCGCTGAAGCAGACGTTCAACGAGGCGAGCGCGGTGGTGATCACCCGCAACCTCGGCCTCACGGTGGCCCAGTCCACCGCTCTGAGGAACCGGATGCGCGAGGCCGGCGCCCGCTACAAGGTCGCCAAGAACACGCTCGCCCTCATCGCCGTCGAGGGCACCGCTTACGCGCCGATCAGCGAGATGCTGACCGGCCCGACCGCGCTCGCCACTTCGTCGGATCCGGTCGCGGCCGCCAAGGTCGCGGTCGATTTCGCCAAGACCACCGACCGGTTCGAGATCGTCGGCGGGGCGATGGGCGATACCTTGCTCGACGTCGCCGGAGTTCGGGCGCTCGCCGAGCTGCCGTCGCTCGACCAGCTGCGCGCCACCATCATCGGCCTCATCCAGGCTCCGGCTTCGAAGATCGCCCGTACGATCAACGAGCCGGGCGCGATGCTGGCCCGCGTGATCGGCGCCTATGCGGCCAAGGAAGACGCGTAAATTTCAACACTGACGCTTCCCGGCTTCTGCCGGAACATCAAAACGGAGACTTAAAATGGCAGACATCAACACCCTCGTCGACCAGCTCAGCGAGCTGACCGTCCTTCAAGCCGCCGACCTCGCCAAGGCGCTCGAAGAGCGTTGGGGCGTTTCGGCCGCCGCGGCCGTCGCCGCCGCTCCCGCCGCCGGCCCGGCCGCCGAGGCTGCCGAAGAGCAGACCGAGTTCGACGTGATCCTCGTCAATGACGGCGGCAAGAAGATCAACGTGATCAAGGAAGTCCGCGCGATCACCCAGCTCGGCCTCGGCGAAGCCAAGGCGCTGGTCGAGGGCGCTCCGAAGGCCGTCAAGGAAGGCATTTCCAAGGCCGAAGCCGAGGAGCTCCGCAAGCGCCTCGAGGAAGCCGGCGCGACCGTCGAGCTGAAGTAAAAGCCTCCGGACTTCGTCCGGGGCGAACAGCGAAGGGGCGGGTCCCAGGCCGGGGCCCGCCCCTTTTCGCGTCCGCGGCCGGCGGTCAGGGCGCCGCGGCCGCGGTGCGAAGCGCCTGCAGCAGGGCGCGGGCGGGGCCTTCGCGCAAGTCGATAATTCGGGGCGGGTCCAAAGCCGATCCACCCGCCGTGTCGATCGACAGGGTCGCGAGATCGAGCCGGCGCTGCAGCCACGACCGGCTCAGGCGCAGCGACTGGATGTTGGCGAGCGGGACGATCCACTGGCGTTGCCGCCACAGCCCCGCCTGCACGTACAATTTGCCGTCGAGGAGGCCGAAGCGGTGGAAGCGCCGCTCGAAAAAGGCGATCGCGGCAAGCGCCGGCAGCAAGGCGAACGCCAGGAGCGCCGCCGGCATCGCGAAAGCGATTGCGACGATGACGATCGCGGGCAGCAGCACGGCAGTCGCGAGCCGCCGGAGAAAGTGGCGGCTCGACACGATATTGAGCTCGCCCGCCTCGGCGATGCGCATGCCGTCCAGCGCCGTGAGGATGGAATCGATCTCGGGCCGCCGCGCCAGCGGAGCCAGGCTCTGCCGGCCGCTCTCGCCGGGCCGGCCGCCGCCCAGCGTCTGGCAGGCCAGCCGGTGCCAGCCGAGCAGCCGCTTCAGCGGCCCGGTCTCCGCCAGCGCGAGCTGGATGCGCCGCTTCGGGAGCATCACTTCGCTGCGCGTGAACAGGCCGCGCTCGCGGCGGAAGCCGACTGCCGTCCCCGTCCCCTCCAGCGTCAGCCGAAAGCCGAAATCGCGCGCCAGCGTCCGCGCCACGCCGGTGAGCGTGCCGAGCAGCAAGGCGAGCAGGGCGACGGCGGCGATCGCGCCGACGCTCCAGCGGTCGCCGAAGCGGTTGCCGACCAGCCCGACCCAGCGGCCGGGATCGTAAATGTCGAACGGCAGCCAGCGGTCGAACGCCTGCAGCAAGGCGAACATGCCGGCGAGATAGACCATCGAGAAATTGAACAATCCCGCCGCCAGCACCCGCGGCACCCCCATCTGGAACAGCAAGGCGGCCTGGGGCGCCTCGTCAGGCCCCGCCTCCACGGCCGCTCCGGTCCGCCGCGCGGCGCGGAGCGCGTCGCGGAGCCGTTCGGCCTCGGCGAGGGTGACGCTGTCGAGCACGCCTTCGTCGCGGCCCGACCCGCCGGTCTCGATCCTGAGCTTGGCGAGACCGAACAGGCGGGCGAGCGGCCCGCGCTCGATATCGACGTCCTGGATGCGGTCGAACGGGATCGAGCGCCGGGTGCGGCTCACTATGCCGCTTTCAATGACGAGGTCGCGCTCGCCGATCCCGTAGCGGAACCGGCGCCAGGCCAGCCACTGGAACGTCACCCCCAGCAATGCCGCCGCGGCGGCAAAGAGGAGCACTTCGCTGACGCCGTAATCCGAGATGAAGGCGAAGGCTGCGGGAATGCCGAGCAAGGTCGAGGGCGCTTCCTTGAGGAAGCGGAGCGGGATGGTTGCGGGATGGACCCGCCGGTTCGCGACCGCGTCGCCGCCCGCCGGTTCGCTCACGCTTCGTCCCGGCGGATGCGGGCGCGGATGTCGTCGCGCATCGCCTCCGCCGTGCCGCGGGCGAGGCCGGGCAGGACGACCAGGCTGTGCATCGTGCCGGCCGTGTGGAGGATCAGCCGCGAGATTCCGAACGCGCGCTCGAGCGGCCCTTGCGAGACGTCGATATGCTGAACCCGCGCCAGCGGCACGATTGTCTCGGTCTTGGTCCAGACGCCGCGGCCGATGTGCAGC
>DASVRK010000115.1:0-2918 GCA_036388655.1 Allosphingosinicella sp.
CGGCGGCAACGCGCCGCTGGCCATGACGTGGCGCGCATCGAGGCGCTCGTCGCGGCTGTCGAAATAATGGAAGTTGCCGCTTTCCACCTCGACCGCGCCGACCGAAAGCCGCACCCGGCCGTCATTGACCAGATCCCAGTCGACGAGCTCGTCGAGCGTGCGGGCGAGCGGCGCCGAATCGTAGAAGCTGAGCGCACCGGCGGTGCCCGGTGCGGCGAAGGTCGGCGGGACCGGGCGGGGCCGGAAGAAGCCGGGCGCGCCGGCCAAGGCGATGAAGCCCGCCGACCATTCGTGCAGCCACTCGCGGCCGAGATCGCCCGGCCAGAAGGGGAAGCTCGGCAGCTCGGCGGTGGCGCCCTCCCAGAACTGGCGCAGCCGCGGCACCCGCCGCTCGGGCGGGTTGCCGGCGATGATCGCCGCGTTGATCGCGCCGATCGAGATGCCCGCCACCCAATCGACCTCGATCGCGGCTTCGCACAAGGCTTCGTAGACGCCGGCCTGGTAGGAGCCGAGCGCGCCGCCGCCCTGGAGGACGAGCGCGACGCATTCGGGCAAAGGCATGACTTTGGAGGAGCGCCGGCGGCGCGGATCGGCATCGGCCATGGCCGCCTATGTGCCAGCCGACCGGCGGCATCAAGGGGCTGCCGTTTCGGCCATGCAACCAGCCGGGCGGCCGCGCATTGGGCGTGGGTCGGTATCGGTGGAGTAAGGGCTTATGCGCTTCGGCGGACGCAGGATCAGCGACAATGTCGGCAGCCAGCGCGGCCAGGGCGGCGGCGGCTTCGGCTTCCCGATGGGCGGCGGCGGCGGCATGCCGTTCGGCGGCGGCGGCCTGGGCTGCGGCGGCATCGTCATCCTCATCATCCTCGCCTTCGTGTTCGGCATCAATCCGCTGAGCATGATGGGCGGCGGCGGCGGCGGCCAGAGCGTGGCTCCGCACCAGACCAGCAAGGCCGGCCGCGGCGGCGCGCAGGAGATTTGCAATAGCGATGAGGTGACGCGATTCTCCTGCCAGGTGCTGGCCTCCACCGAGGACCAATGGACCCGGATCTTCCAGGCGGCCGGGCAGCGCTACGAGCCCGCCGAGATGATCTTCTATGCCCGCAGCGGCCAATCGGGCTGCGGCGCGGCGCAATCGGCGATGGGCCCCTTCTATTGCCCGTCCGACCAGAACATCTATCTCGACACCGATTTCTTCCGCGAGCTCCAGACCCGCTTCAAGGCGCCCGGCGATTTCGCGCAGGCCTATGTGATCGCGCATGAGGTCGGCCACCATATCCAGACCATCACCGGCATTTCCGACAAGGTGCGCCGCGCGCAGTCGCGGGCGAGCGAGGCCGAGGGGAACGCGCTGCAGGTGCGGATGGAGCTGCAGGCGGATTGCTATGCCGGCGTCTGGGCGGCGGCCGAGCGCGAGGCGATGGAGCCCGGCGACGCCGAGGAAGGGCTGCGCGCCGCCGAAGCGATCGGCGACGACACGCTGCAAAAGGCGGCGCAGGGCTATGTCGTCCCCGAAAGCTTCACCCACGGCACGTCCGCCCAACGCCAGGAATGGCTCCAGCGCGGCCTCCGCAGCGGCGATCCCGCGCAATGCGACACGTTCGGCAATTTGATCTGACCGGCGCGGGCCGCCGTTCCGGCGGGACCTAGAAGCCGAAGCGCAGCGTCGCCAGCGCGCGGGTCGGCGCGCCGGGGGTGATGTTGTTGTCGTTATGGGCGGTGGCGAAATACTTCTCGCCGAACAGGTTCTCGATGTTGATCTGAGCCTGGATGCCCTCGCTGATCGTGAAATAAGCGGCCGCGTCGACCCGCGTGAAGCCGGGCAGCACGACCTCGTTGGAGATCGAGGCGAAGCTCTTCGACTGATGGTAGAGGCCGACGCCGAAGCCGATCCGGCTCGACAGGTCGTAGCGGCTCCACAAGGCGAACTGGTGGCGCGGCACCAGCGGCACCTCGCAGTCGCGGGCGGCGGGGTCGCAGGCGGTGGTGGCGCGGCGGATCTTCGCCTCCTGCAGCGTGTAGCCGCCGCTCACCTGCCAGCGCTCGGTGATGGCGCCGGCGAGGCCGATCTCAACGCCCCGGCTGCGCTGCGCGCCGGTGAGCACCACGTCGCCCGAGCTCGGGTCGACCGCGCGGCTATTGGTGCGGTCGAGCCGGTAGAGCGTCGCGGTGAGGCTGAGCGCGGGGCGGATGTCCCACTTGAGCCCAACCTCGTAATTGTCGAACCGCTCGGGCCGCAGCGCCGCGCTGGTGAGGTCGAGCGAGGCGAACTGGTCGCCGGACTGGGGGAGGTAGGAGCGGCTGTAGCTCCCGTACACGGAGAGCGGCTCGACAGGCTTCCAGACCAGCCCGAGACGCGGCGACCACAGATCGTCGGTGCGCCGGAAGCGGTCGCCGTTGAGAAGGTTGTCGACCTCCAGCTCGAAGCGGTCGTAGCGCAGGCCCGCGACGACGTCGAAACGCTCGCCCAACGACACCTGGTCCTGAACGTAGAAAGCGAGCGCGTCGGCGCGCCCTTCGGTGGAGCGGGCGACCGTCCAGGCGGCGACGGGGGGCGTCACGACGGGGTCGGTGAGCGGCACGGCGGCACGGCTCGTCAAGGGGCTGGCGGGATCGCCGGTGGCGAAGGCGCCGTTGATGCGCTGGCTGCCGGTCTCCTGGTCGGCATATTCGAAGCCGGCGAGCAGCACATGGCCGATGCCGCCGGTGTCGACCTGCCACACCAGATCGGTCTGGCTGAGGAGATTGCGGCGCTGGGTGCCGTCGCGATAGGCCTCGACCCCGAAGCGCGGCCGGCCGGTGACGGGATCGGCGGTCACTGGAGCGGCGGGGAAGACGTTGGCGTAGAGCTTGTCATAGTCGCCGTAGAGCAGCCGGCTGGTGACGCTGAGGCTGTCCGAGAATCGGTGCTGGAGCCG
>DASVRK010000116.1:0-12754 GCA_036388655.1 Allosphingosinicella sp.
TATAAGGAATGAGATGAGGAGCAATGCGATGAAGCCGATCCATATGGCGTTTGGCGCGGCCGCGACTTTGGTCGCGGCGCTGGCGCTTGGCGGCTGGTCCCCGGCCGCGGCGCAGGCGCAGGGCAGCCGCATCAAGGGCAAGACCCCGCAGAATTTTCCGTACGAGATCCGCAACGGGCGGCGCGTGCCCAAGGCGCAGCGCGTCGTTGCGGCGGACGGGTCGTGGCGCGAGGAAGTGCGCGACGGACCGTGCATGACGATACGCGAGCGCACTGCCCAAGGCGAATATCGCGAAGTCAGAAAGTGCGACTGAGCGAGGCCGGCTGAAGGCACAAAGCGGCGGCCGCGTCGTTCCGGCTCGATGGGCCCGATCGATGGGAGCGCGGCGCCGATGCACATGATCCGGACGGGTGAAGGACCCAAGCTGCTGCTCGTCCACGGGCTCGGCAGCAGCGCCGCGTCCTGGGCGCCGATCGCGCCGGCATTGGCGCAAGGGCGCGAGCTGATCGCGATCGACCTGCCCGGCCATGGCGAGACTCCGGCGGAAGGCGACAGCGGCACTTTCACCGGGCTGGCGCGCAGCCTCGAAGCATTCCTGGACGAGCAGGGGCTGACCGGTGTCGACGCCGTCGGCCTCTCGCTGGGCGGCCGGCTGGTGCTGGAAATGGCGCGGCGCGGGCGGGTCGGAGCGATTGTGGCGCTCGATCCGGGCGGCTTCTGGGAAGGCTGGGAGCGGAGCTATTTGCGGGTGACGCTGGGCGCTTCGGTGTGGCTCGTGCGCCGGCTGGGAGCGGCGCTTCCGGCCCTCGCGGCGGCTCCGCCGTCGCGGGCGATGCTGCTTGCCCAATTTTCCAACCGGCCGTGGGACGTGCCCGCCGGCGAGGCGGCGCGCGAGCTCGGCACAATCGCCGCGACGCCGACTTTCGATGCATTGCTCGACGACCTCGCCTTCGGGCCGGTGCAGGCCGGGCCGGCGGCGGCGGGGGCGGGGCCGGTGACGATCGGCTGGGGCCGCGACGACCGGCTCTGCCTGCCGGTCCAGGCGCTGCGGGCGCAGGAGGCGTTCCCGTCGGCGCAGCTGCACTGGTTCGACGATTGCGGCCATTTCGCCATCTGGGACAAGCCGCGGCAAGTGATCGAGCTGATCAGGAACAGCACCGGTTAAACGAACCGGCCATAGAGGTGAACGAGGTGTAATGGCCGGTTCACGCAACCCGCTCCGCAATTGGCCGTTATGAGGTGAGACCCTCGTCGAGGGGGAGATTTGGGAGTATATTATGAAGAGCATCATTTTGGCCGCGACGGTGGCGGCGATCGGCCTGCCAGCGGTCTCCGCCGCGGCGCAGACGCCGAGCCAGACCAATCGCGAATATCAGCGCGACGTGAACGACGCGCGCCGCGATTATCAGCGCGACATGCGCGACGCCGACAATCGCGGCGAGCGGCGCGAGGCGCGCGAGGAATATCGCGAGGAGATGCGCGACGCGCGCCAGGACAGGCGCGAGGATCTGCGCGACTGGCGCCGGTACCGCAGCTACGATTACAACCGGCTCGAGCCCGGTCAGCAGCGTTATTATGCCGACCGCTATTATCGCAGCGGCAACTACTACCAGCCGCGGCGGCTCGGCCATGGCGAGCGCATCTATCGCGGCAATGACGGGCGCTATTATTGCCGCCGCGACGACGGCACCACCGGCCTGATCGTCGGCGGGCTGGCCGGCGGCGTGCTGGGGGCCGAGGTCGCCCCGGGCGACAGCCAGGTGCTGGGCACGATCCTAGGCGGCGCCGCGGGCGCCCTGCTGGGCCGCGCCCTCGACCGCGAGGTCACCTGCCACTAAAGGTGGCGTAATCGTCAGAAAAGGGTCCGGCGGCACGTCCGCCGGGCCCTTTTTCATGCCCCTTCGAAGCGGCAGGCGGGGAGGCCCAGCTGAGCGGTTTGCGTGCAGCTTCGCACCTGCACGTCGCCATTGGGCGCGATGAACAAGGACCAGTCGTTGCCGTCCGAGCAGCGCACCGTCCACATCGACATGTTCTTGTAATCCTCCTGGTAGCCGGACCGGTCGACCTTCTTGCAATCCTGGCCGGTATCCTGGATCGCCCGCCGGAGCGCGAGCCCGCGGTTGAGTTCGCTGAGCGTGCGCAATTGCTCGACATAGGGGCTGCTCGCCTTCACCTTGGTGGTGTTGGCCGGCTCGCCGCCGCCGTCGCAGCCGGCCAGCGCCAGCATCAGCATCGCGGCCAATCCCGCCGCCTTGGCCCGGTTCAGCATGTTCGACTCCCTCATCCGCCGTAAATCCGCCATTCGCCTTGTTTGTCCGGCCGACGCAACGTGACCGTGCCGGCGCTGCTGAACGGTTTTCCCTGCCGCGTCACGCCATATGTCTGCACCGGCACCTCGACGTAAAGCGATCCGCCCGCTTCGACCACCGGCGAGGGGGCGCCGATGGTGGCGCGATATTGGGAATAGCCGGAAAAGGCGCGGGCGAATGCGGACGCGTCGCCGCGCTTCGCCGGTCGCTCGCGCAGCTGCCAGGCAGCCTCGTAGCGGCCGGCCTCGATTAGCCGGTAATAAGTGCGGAGCGTTGCGGCCGCCGCCTCGGCGCTATTGCCGCCGGGAGCTGGCGCGGCCACGGCCGGGGCGGGCCGGGGAGTTGCGGCCGGCATCCTGGGCTCCGAAATGGCACTCCCAAGCTCGCTCTCGGGCGGCGGGTCGGCGGTCCTGCTATCGCCGGAGCAGGCGGCGAGGGCGAGCAGCGCGATCGACAAATGCGGGAGCGAAGGCGGCATCGCTGCGACGCTAAGCCTTCGGGGCCGCTTCCACCACCGCCTTGGCGGCTTCGAGCGGACGGTCGAGGTTCAGCGCCTTGGCGACCGCCACGGCATCGTCGAAGCCGGCGCCGCAGAAGGTCGGGATGCCGGCGGCCTCGATGCCGGCGAGGAGCTCCCCCTCGGGGCCCGAGCGGCAGCTGCCGTCGACGTCGCGGATGAATACGCCGGCGACGCGGGAGCCGAAATCCTGGACCACCCGCGCGTAGATGGCGACGTCGCGCTGGCCGTTGTCGCCGATCAGCAGGAAGCGGAAGCCGGGGTAGAAAGCCAGCACCGTCTCGATCGCGGCGAGCTTGTGCGCGTCATGGCTCTTGCCGACCAGCTGGTCGGCGTCGATGCCGTAATCCTTGAGGAACATGGGGCCGTGCGGGATCCCGTTCAGCTCCATGAACTCGGCGATGAAGCCGTAGAGGTTCCAGGGCGAGGAGGAGACGTAGAAGAAGGGGCGGACCGGCGCGACATGGTCGCCGGCGATGGTCTTGTAGAGGCTCGACGCGCCCGGCACCGCCAGCCGGTCCTGCGGGCGATCGACCAGCACCCGGCGCCAGTTCTTGACGAAGTCGGTGGCGCCGGTTTCGACCACGGTATCGTCGATGTCGGAAATGATGCCCCAATGATTGTCGGCGCCCGGCGCCATTACCGGCACCTGGACCGACGCCGCCTGGGCCTCGCGTCCGGGCGTGGACAAGGTCACCTGCTCCCAGGCGGTGCGCTCGGGCAGCGGCAGCGGGACCGGAAGGTCGAAGGTGAAATAGCCCTCCTCGTCGGTGACCGAATCGTGGGTGCCGCCATAGCCGTCGAGGCGGACCGCGATGCCGGGCAGCTCATGGCTGTTGTAAATCTCCATCATCGCGCGGAGCCGGGTCAGCATGCCCTCGCCGGCGTCGAGCGGCTTGCGGTAGCGGACGATGCGGCCCTTGAGGCGGAGGCGCTCGGAATTGCGGTAACCGGCATAAGCGAGCAGCCGGACCTTGCGGTCGAGCCCCTCGCCGGCGGCGGCGAGATCCTCGATCCGGTCGATGTCGCGCTCGATGTCGGCGGCGAGGGCGTGGAGGAAGCGGCGGAACGGAACCATGGGTCGCGAACGGCAAGCCGCGCCGCGCGGTTCCCAAAGCGCGCCGGGCCGCCCGAACCGCCGACCGCGCCCAAGCGTTGCTGCGCGGCAAGGAGAACCAAAATGGGAAACAAGCATCTTCGCCCCGACGAGACCCCGCTCGACCTGATCGACGATCTCGTGCGCAACCCCGGCATCGGCCAGTCCAAGGGCGTGTTCGCGCGCGCCGGCGGCGGCGATTCCGACCTCATTCAGGGCGAGAATACGGTCGAGGGCGACCGCGAGAACGACACCGACCTCGGCGGGGGGATCGACAAATACGACCTCGACCGCAACGGCGTCTAGCAGGCTCCGCACCCCGTCGCTGCGGGGCTAGGCTCCCCGCAGCGACGCCCGGGCCTGGTCCTTTACAGGACGTATTTCGACAGGTCGGTGTTGCGAGCAACCTCGGCGAGCTGGCGGTCGACATAGGCGGCGTCGACCTCGATCTTCTCGCCGCGCCGGTCCTCGGCCTCGAAGCTGACGTCCTCGAGCAGTTTCTCCATCACCGTCTGGAGGCGGCGGGCGCCGATATTCTCGATCTGGCCGTTCACCTCGGCGGCGATGCGGGCGATCGCGCGGATGCCGTCGTCGGTGAAGCTGACGTCGACCCCTTCGGTGGCGATGAGGGCGCGATACTGGTCGGTGAGGCTGGCCTCCGTATCCTTGAGGATGTGGACGAAATCCTCTTCGGTCAGCGCCTTCAGCTCGACCCGGATCGGCAGCCGGCCCTGGAGCTCGGGCAGCAGGTCCGACGGCTTGGCGACGTGGAAGGCGCCGCTGGCGATGAACAGGATATGGTCGGTCTTCATCGGGCCGTATTTGGTGGCGACGGTGGTGCCTTCGATCAGCGGCAGCAAGTCGCGCTGGACGCCCTCGCGGCTGACCGAGCCGCCGCGCACGTCGGACACGGCGATCTTGTCGATCTCGTCGAGGAAGACGATGCCGTTGGCCTCGGCGTCGGCGAGCGCGGCGCGGTTGACGTCGTCGGTGTCGAGGCGCTTGTCGGCCTCCTCCTCGACCAGCCGCGGCCAGGCTTCGGCGACCTTCATGCGGCGGCGCTTCTTGGGCGCCTGGCCGAGCGCCTTGGACATCATGTCGGAAAGGTTGATCATGCCGACCTGGCCGCCCATGCCGGGTATCTCGAACGGCGTCGCCGGGGTTTCGCTGACTTCGATCTCGATTTCGCTGGCGGCGAGATGGCCGTCGTGGAAGCGCTGCCGGAAGCTGGCGCGGGTCGCCTCGCTGGCGCCCGTGCCGGTGAGCGCGTCGAGCAGCCGCTCCATCGCCGCTTCCTCGGCCGCGTCCTTGACGGCGATGCGGCGGCGCTCCTTTTCGAGCCGCACCGCTTCCTCGACCAGGTCGCGGGCGATCTGCTCGACGTCGCGGCCGACATAGCCGACCTCGGTGAACTTGGTCGCCTCGACCTTCACGAACGGCGCGTCGGCGAGCTTGGCCAGCCGCCGGCTGATCTCGGTCTTGCCGCAGCCGGTGGGGCCGATCATCAGGATGTTCTTGGGCGTCACTTCCTCGCGCAGCGCGTCGGAGAGCTGCTGGCGCCGCCAGCGGTTGCGGAGCGCGACGGCGACCGCCCGCTTGGCGTCCCGCTGGCCGACGATATGCGCGTCGAGCGCGGCGACCACGGCCTTGGGGGTGAGCTTCTCGTTCATATGTCCCGCGGCGGGGGATACGCCGGAAAATTGGTAATTCAACGCGCTGTCTCCAGCTTTTCGACGGTGAGATTGTCGTTGGTGTAGACGCAGACTTCGGCGGCGATCTTCATCGCCTTGCGGGCGATGGTCTCGGCGTCCGCTTCATATTCGTCCAGCGCCCGTGCGGCGGCGAGTGCGAAATTGCCACCCGAGCCGATCGCGGCGACGCCGTCCTGCGGCTCGAGCACGTCGCCATTGCCGGTGAGGATCAAGGTCACCTCCTTGTCGGCGACGATCATCATCGCCTCGAGGTTCCTGAGATATTTGTCGGTGCGCCAGTCCTTGGCGAGCTCGACCGCGGCGCGCATCAGGGCGCCATGATGCTGCTCCAGCTTGCGCTCGAGCCGCTCGAACAGGGTGAAGGCGTCGGCGGTGGCGCCGGCGAAGCCGCCGATCACCGAGCCGTCGCCGAGCCGGCGGACCTTGCGGGCATTCGGCTTGATCACCGTCTGGCCCAGCGTAACCTGGCCGTCGCCGGCGACCACCGCATGCCCGTTCTTCCGCACCGACAGGATCGTCGTCCCGTGCCAGCTTTCCATGATTGCTCCCGCTCTAGGCCCGGGCGTTATGTGGGAAAGGCGTCGAAAAGGTGCAATGCCAACGCGCGAAGGACGGTAGCCCGGGCTTCAGCGCGGCCGCACCTCGGCGCGCCAGGTGGTGATCCAGTCGAGCGAGCCGCGGCATTCGTCCATCTGGTGCTGCTCGACCAGCAGGAAGCGGGCCCCGTCCCAGGCATAATCCTGCGAGATGCCGCAATCGCCGATGCCGCGGCCCTTCCCATAGGTGCTGAGCCTCCGCTCTTCCGGCACCCATTCGGCGTTCATCAGCCAATTGGTCTCGCCGCCCTTCTCGCGCTCGAACTCGCCGGGCCGGGCCTTGCCCGCTTCGTCGAGGACCAGGGCGACGCTGAGGAAATTGTAGGCTCCGCTGCCGCATTTGACGGGCACCAGGACCAGGCTGTGGCGATCGTCGAGGCGATGGGCCTGGGCGGCTTCCTCTTCGGCCGGGGTTTCGCAGGTCATGTCGTCGCGGGCGGCGGCGACGGCGGCGGCCGACGCCATCCGCGCCGGCTTCGACGATGCGGGCGGCGCCTGCACCACCGGCAGCGGCGGCGGCGGCGGCACTGCGCTGGCCGGCTTGTCCCCGCGCCGGGTCAGCGCCGTCACCGTGCCGACCCGGCCCTGCTTGTCGTCGATGTAGAGCAAGGCCGCGCTGGAGCCCGCTGTCGAGAGTGTGCCGACCGGCTTGCCGTCGGGGCCGATCAAAGCCGCCTTCTTGCCGGCGAGCAAAGCGGCGAGGAAGGCGCGGGCCTGCGGCGGGACGGCGGTGTCGCCGTCGTCGCTGGCCACGTCGAGCGCCTTGAAGCGGCGGCCGTCAACCTCGACCCAAGGCGCACCCTCGGCCGCCATTGAGAAAGCGACGCGCGGCTCAGCGCCGGCTTCGGGGCGGCGCAGCACCATCATCGTCGCGGCGTCGAGATCGTCCTCCGGCACCAGCCCGACCGCCTGGCAGAGCCGGCCATTGTCGCAGCCCACCGCCCAGTCGCTGAAGGTCTTCAGCGGCGCCGGCTCGGCGGCGGCGAGCAGCAAGGCGAGCATCACTGCTCGGATTTGACGATGGCGCCGCCCTTGATCACGACGTCGACGTCCTCGAGCTGGCGGATATCGGCGATCGGATCGCCATCGACCGCGACGATGTCGCCATAGCGTCCGGTCGCGATCGCGCCGACGTCGCGCTCGCGGCCCAGCGCCTGCGCGGCGTTGCGGGTCGCCGCCTGGATCGCCTCCATCGGGGTCATCCCATATTCGACCATCACCCGGAATTGCCGGCCGACATCGCCGTGCGGCATCACCCCGGCGTCGGAAGCGAACACCATCTTGGCGCCGGCGCGGTGGGCGGCGCGGAAGCCGTCGCGCTGGATCTGCGCGATCTCGCGGTCCTTGCGGAGATTGTCCTCAAGGACGCCGTTCTTGCGGCCCTCGGCCTGGGTATATTCGGTGTTGTAAATGTCCATGGCGAGCCAGGTGCCGCGGGCCCGCGCCAGCTTGATGCCCTCGGCGTCGATCAGGCTGGCATGCTCGATCGTGTCGATCCCGGCGCGGATCGCGGCCTTGATGCCGGCCGCGCCATGGGCGTGGGCGGCGGTCTTCAGCCCCCATTGATGGGCTTCGTCGGCGATCGCGCGCAATTCCTCCTCGGAAAGCTGCTGCTGGCCGGGCTCGGTGTTGCGCGAGAAGACGCCGCCGGTGGCGCAGACCTTGATCACTTCGGCGCCATATTTGCGCTGCTCGCGGACGCGGCTGCGGAGCTCCTGCGGCCCGTCGCCGACCGCCTTGCCGCGCGCCGCGAAGGAGGGCGGCAAATAGGTCTGGTCGCAATGGCCGCCGGTGGCGCCGAGCGCATGCGCGGCCGGAACGATGCGCGGCCCCTGCATCAGCCCCTCGTCGATCGCCTGCTTGTAGGCGACGTCGGAATAATTGTCGGAGCCGACGTTGCGGACGGTGGTGAAGCCCGCCTCCACGATCGCCCGCGCATTGCCGACGCCCTGCGCGGTCCAGAACTGATCGGTGAACTGGAGCCCGGTATAGCCGCCGTAGCGGGGGTTGGAATCGAGGTGCACGTGCATGTCGATGAGGCCGGGCAGGATGGTCTTGCCGGGAAGATCGATCCGCCGCGCGCCCGACGGGATGACCGGCCGCGACGTGCCTTCGCCGACTACCGAGGCGATGCGGCCGTCGGTGATCACCACCACCGGCCGTTCGACGACGCGGCCGGTGAGCACGTCGATCATGCGGTCGGCGGTGACGACGACGGTCTCGGCCGCGGCCGGCGCGGAAGCGGCGGCGGCGAGGAGCAGGGCAGCGGGCGGCAATTTCGGCATGGACGGCTCCGTATAAGGTGTCCCGCCGTCCTAGCCGGGCGCGGCGGGCGGTGTCGAGCCGGCTGCGGCACCGACGCCGCCCTTCGCAAGGTGCACACCCGCCCACCCTTGCATCCCCCTGCCCAAGGCCTAAAAGCGCCCCCGTCCAAGAGGGAGCCTTCCGGCCTCATGCACCGCAACCCGTCCCGTCCGCTCTCGCCCCATTTGACCGTCTGGCGCTGGGGCCCGCATATGCTGGTCTCGATCCTCCACCGCGTCACCGGCGTCGGCCTGTCGACCGCCGGCGCGCTCGCCCTGGTCTGGTGGCTGGCGGCGGCGGCGAGCGGGGAGGAAGCCTATGCCAGCTTCGCCGACCATGCCGACAATTGGTACGGGGTGGTGATCGCAGTCGGGCTCAGCTGGGCGCTGTTCCAGCACACCCTTTCGGGCCTCCGGCACCTCGTCATGGACGTCGGCGCGGGCTTCGAGCTTTCGACCAACAAATTCTGGGCCAATATGACGATCGTCGGCTCGGTCCTGCTCACCGCTTTGCTGTGGTTCTACATATTGGGAGTGAAGGCATGAGGACGGAGAGCCCGATCGCCCGGGTCCGCGGCCTCGGCTCGGCCCGCGCCGGCGCCCATCATTGGTGGCTGGAGCGGCTGACCTCGGTCGCGACCTTCATCCTCTTGGTGTGGCTGCTGGTCGCGCTGCTGCGGCTTCCCGACCTCGGCCATGACGCGATCGTCGAATGGCTGGCTTCGCCGCTGGTGGCGGTGCCGATGCTGCTGCTGATCGTCGCCACCTTCTGGCACCTGAAGCTCGGGCTCCAGGTGGTGATCGAGGATTATGTCCATGAGGAGGGCATGAAGCTGTTTTCGATCACCCTGTTGAACTTCTTCACCATCGCGCTCGGCGCGACGGCGTTTTTCTCGGTGCTCAAGATCGCGTTCGGCGGCGCGCCGGACTGAGTGCGGCGATGTCGGACGGGCGTGGCGACGCTCCCGAAGATGACAGCCAGACTAACGGACCGGCCATGAAACGTTCAGCCGGCACGGTCTAATCCCGCAACATCCGCCGTAACCCGGCGCAAGTAATGGAAAAGGTGCAGCATGAAACGTTTATGGCTTATCGCAACCGCGGCCTCCGCCGCCTCGCTGGCAATGAGCGCGCCGGCCGCCGCCCAGAGCTGGCAGGGGATCAACCAGCGCCAGGCGATGCTCGACCAGCGCATCGACGAGGGCGTGCGCAGGGGCCTGCTGACTCAGCAGGAAGTGGCGACGCTGCGGGCCGAATTCCGCACGCTGGCCAACCTCGAGGCCGATTATCGCCGCTCCGGCGGCAGCCTGTCGTCAAGCGAGGTCGCCGAGCTCGACCGGCGCTTCGACCTGCTTGCCCAGCGCGTCCGCTTCCAGAGCCTTAATGCGCAGGGCCAAGGCGGCATCGACCAGCGCACCATCAACCAGCGTCAGGCCGACCTCGAGATGCGGATCGACCAAGGCATCCGCAATCGCGCGCTGACCCAGCAGGAAGCGATCCTGCTGCGCGGCGAATTCCGCACCATCGCCAATCTCGAGGCGGAATATCGCCGCTCGGGCGCCAATCTGTCGGCCGCCGAGCGCGCCGATCTCGACCGGCGTTTCGATGCGCTCGCCCGCCGCGTCTACCAGCAGAAGAACGACGCCCAGGCGGGCGCGAATGGCTGGCGGTCGATCAACCTGCGCCAGGCCGAGCTCGACGCCCGCATGGACCAGGGCGTCCGCAACGGCGCGCTGACCCAGCAGGAGACCTATATGCTCCGCGGCGAGTTCCGGCGGCTCGCCGACCTCGAGGCGCAATATCGCAGCGCCGGTGGCGGCCTCAACGCCCAGGAGCGCGACGATCTCGAGCGCCGCTTCGACCAGCTGAGCCGGCGGATCTATGTCAACAAGCAGGACCGGCAGGGCGCCGGCGGCATCTGGCAGTCGATCGATCAGCGCCAGTCGATCCTGGAGCAGCGCATCGACATCGGCCTGCGCAGCGGCCGGCTCACCCAGACGGAGGCGGTCCGGCTGCGGAGCGACTTCCGCCTGCTCGCCAACATCGAGGCCGATTACCGGCGTTCGGGAGGCGGCCTCAGCATCGACGAGCGCGCCGACCTCGACCGCCGCTTCGACGTGCTGACCGCCCGCATCCGGATCGAATCGAACGACTGGCAGCGCCGCTGGTAAGCAACGGCTAGTCCGACGGCCATTCTCTCTCCCGGCTCCGGGAGAGGGAATGGACCCAGGTCCCTGTGGAGCGACGCAAGGCCGTCGCACCGAATTGCGCCCCCCCAGCGTCCCACCAGCCTTGCAGGACCTAGAAACGCCCGGGCCGACGCCGCAGGCGGGACGAGCTCAGGGCGACAACAGGCGCCGTCGCAGTAATTGCCCAACCGGGTCTTGTGCCCAGCGCGGCAGGCTAGCCACGGTTACAGTGTGCCCGCGCAGGTCGAGGCACTGAAAAGCGGGCTCCCCTGCCTGCCTTTCCGGCCGCCCAGCCCGCCCTTCGCCCCATTGCGGCCCGGTGCCGTGCGCGGCCCCCGCTTCAACAGGCCCGCCGGCTTGATGCCCGCGGCGCGCGCCTCGGCCTCGGCGGCCGCCGAGGCTTCTGCGGCAGCCTCGGCAAGAGCATCGAGGGAAATGTCGAGCGTGGTAGTCACATGCCCTTTCTATCACGGCGGCCGGCATCCAGGCAAACGCCGGAGACGAGGTGGCGATCCGCCGCCCTACCCTTGCAACCTCGCTCCCGGGGCCTAAAAGCGCCCGCGAAGGTCCCCCTCGCGCGAGCCCCAGATATGCCCGAAGCCTATAAGATCATCGATCATAGCTACGACGTGGTCGTCGTCGGCGCCGGCGGAGCGGGGCTGCGGGCGACGATGGGATCGGCCGAGACGGGCCTGAAAACCGCCTGCATCACGAAGGTGTTCCCGACCCGCAGCCACACCGTGGCCGCGCAGGGCGGGATCGCGGCCAGCCTCGGCAATATGGGCGCCGACCATTGGACCTGGCACATGTACGACACCGTCAAAGGGTCGGACTGGCTCGGCGACCAGGACGCGATCGAATATCTGTGCCGCGAGGCGCCGGCCGCGGTCTACGAGCTCGAACATTATGGCGTGCCGTTCAGCCGCACCGCCGACGGGCGCATCTACCAGCGAGCGTTCGGCGGCATGACCCAGAATATGGGCCAGGGCCCGGCCGCCCAGCGCACCGCCGCCGCCGCCGACCGGACCGGGCACGCGATGCTCCACGCGCTCTACCAGCAGAGCCTGAAATACGACGCCGACTTCTTCGTCGAATATTTCGCGATCGACCTGATCATGGAAGCCGGCGAATGCCGCGGCGTCGTGGCGCTGTGCATGGAGGATGGCAGCATCCATCGCTTCCGCTGCCAGGCGGTGGTGCTCGCCACCGGCGGCTACGGGCGCGCCTATTTCACCGCCACCTCCGCCCATACCTGCACCGGCGACGGCAATGCCATGGTGCTGCGCGCCGGCCTGCCGCTCCAGGACATGGAGTTCGTCCAGTTCCACCCGACCGGCATTTACGGCGCCGGAGTGCTGATCACCGAGGGCGCTCGAGGGGAAGGGGGGTATCTCACCAACTCAGAGGGCGAGCGCTTCATGGAGCGCTACGCGCCGTCGGCCAAGGATTTGGCGTCGCGCGACGTGGTCTCGCGCTCGATGGCGATGGAGATCCGGGAGGGCCGCGGGGTCGGCAAGGAGAAGGACCATATCTACCTTCACCTCGACCATATCGACGCGAAGATCCTGGCCGAGCGCCTGCCCGGCATCACCGAGACCGGCAAGGTGTTCGCCGGCGTCGACCTCACCCGCCAGCCGCTGCCGGTGGCGCCGA
The DNA here is from genome assembly GCA_036388655.1 of Allosphingosinicella sp. Lineage (GTDB taxonomy): Bacteria > Pseudomonadota > Alphaproteobacteria > Sphingomonadales > Sphingomonadaceae > Allosphingosinicella. Next base: position 12,376 of record DASVRK010000116.1, read on the forward strand.
CCGTCCATTATACGATGGGCGGCATCCCGACCAATTATCATGGCGAGGTGGTGACGCTGAAGGACGGCAATCCCGACGCGGTCGTGCCGGGCCTGTTCGCGATCGGCGAGGCGGCCTGCGTCTCGGTCCACGGCGCCAACCGGCTCGGCTCCAACAGCCTGATCGACCTGGTCGTGTTCGGCCGCGCCACCGGCCTGCGGGTGCGCGACATCCTGAAGCCCGGCACCCCGCACAACCCGCTGCCCAAGGGGTCGGAAGAGCTGTCGCTGTCCCGGCTCGACAAGTTCCGCCACGCCAGCGGCGGCTCCCCCACCGCGCAGATCCGCGGCGAGATGCAGCGCACGATGCAGAAGCACTGCGCCGTGTTCCGCGACAACGC
>DASVRK010000117.1:0-10132 GCA_036388655.1 Allosphingosinicella sp.
GCCGCCCTTGGCGCTGTCGTCGATCCCGATCAGCACATCGTCGTTGCCGGTGCCGGCGTCGATCGTGTCCTTTTCGGTTCCGGTGTCGCCCGAATAGGTGACGTACCAGTAGGAGTCGGAGCTGATGCTATCGTCACCGGAGCCGCCGATGATCGAATCGACGCCGCGGCCGCCATAGAGGCTGTCATTGCCGGCGCCGCCGTTGAGCTTGTCGTCGCCGTCGTCGCCGTCGAGGTCGTCGTTGCCGTCGCCGGCGCCGCCGACCAAAGTGTCGTTGCCGCCACCGCCGTCGAGATCGTCGTCGCCGAAGCCACCGTCGAGATAGTCGACACCGGTCTGGCCGTATTCGTCGCCGGTCAGATCGTCGTCGCCGGAGCCGCCATAGAGCTTGTCCGAGCCGTCCTCGCCGTCGAGCGTGTCCGCGCCGGCCATGCCGTTCAGCGTGTCGTTGCCCGCCCCGGCGGTGAATTCGTCGTCGTGCCTCCAGCCGGTAAGGGCATCGTTGAAGGCGGTGGCGTTCAGGTGGTAACGTTCGACATTGATGACCGACAGGTTACCGAAACTCGCGGCCGTCCGCGCATCGAGGGCGGTGAAAACGAGGCGCGTCGCGCGGGCCGAATAATCGCCGATCAGCACGTCGACGCCGGACCCGCCGTCGACCCGGTCACCGGACATCTCGGTCACGTTGCCGATGTAGAGCCAGTCATTGCCGGTGCCGCCGTTCAGCGCATCGCGGCCGACGCCGCCATAGAGCGAATCGTCGCCGGAATCGCCGTTCAGCGTATCGTTGCCGGCGTCACCGTAGATATAGTCGCTGTTGAAGCCGCCGCTGATCGTGTCGGCGCCGCCATCGGCCGGGCTCGACCAGGAATATTCGCGATCTCCGTAAAGGTAGTCGCTGCCGTAGCCGCCGTTGATGATGTCGTTGCCAAGCAGGCCGTAAATCGAGTCGTCGTCATAAGTGCCGTTCAGCCTGTCGTTGACGTTGGTCCCAGTCTTGATAGCCATCTCGCGTCCCCCCCTTATCCCGCCGAGTCGAACTGCCTCGATAAATGACTTTTGCGTCGGCTGCGGTCAATACAAAAACAAGGGATAAGTGCTTGAACCGCAATGAGACAAACCTGCACTTTCGCGCGACGAAAATGCATAGGGGCCGGCTTGCCCAGTCGAGCATAAGGAGCCGCGACTGGCTTTGGACCTGTGATGTCGTGAAATGGAGCGGGCGAAGGGATTCGAACCCTCGACCCCAACCTTGGCAAGGTTGTGCTCTACCCCTGAGCTACGCCCGCTCGGCGGATCGCTCCGCCAGCGGCGGGCCATCAAGGCGGCGGCGGTTAGCATGGGGTCCGGGCGCTCGCAACCCCCTAGAAGCGCCCCGCCCTAATCGGGGACGCGGGCTTGGCAGACTCGCACCCGATCCCACATAGGGGGCCAAACCGGGCTGGAGAGACAAGGCATGGCGACATTGGGCATGAGTGCCGCCGAACGGGACGCGATCGAAGCGTTCCGGACGGACGTGATCGAGCCGTCGATGACCGCGCTCGTCATCCTCGACTTCTGGGCCGAATGGTGCGGGCCGTGCAAGCAGCTGACCCCGCTGCTGGAGAAGGTCACCGCCGATTATGCCGCCAAGGGCGTCCGGCTGGCCAAGATCAACGTCGACGAGAATCGCGCGATCGCCGCCCAATTCCGGGTCCAGTCGATCCCCACCGTCTATGCGGTCTTCCAGGGGCAGCTGGTCGCCGACCTCACGCCCGCCCGGACCGAGGCCCAGCTCACACGCTTCCTCGACCAGATCCTGGCCCAGCTCCCGATCGAAGGCGAGGCGCAGCAGGCCGAGGCGGAGATCGCGCCGCTGGTCGAGATGGGCGAACAGGTGCTCGCCGAGGGCGACGCGGAGCGGGCCGCGAACATCTTCGCCCAGCTGCTCGACATGGCGCCCGACCAGCCAGACGTGATTTCCGGCCTCGCCCGCGCGCTGGCCGCCGCCGGCCGGACCGAGGAGGCGCGGCAACTGCTCGACGCGGCCCCGGAGGCTGCGGCCGGCGACCCCGCCATCGCCCGCGCCCGCGCGGCGCTCGCGCTCGCCGAGGCGGCCCAGCCCGACGCCGACACCGCCGCCTTCGAGCGCAGGATCGCCGCCGACCCGGACGACCACGAGGCCCGGTACGAGCTGGCCGGCGTGCTGATGAGCCGCGGCGAGCGCGACGCTGCCGCCGACCAGTTGTTCGAGATCATCGCCCGCGACCGCGGCTGGAACGAGGGCGCGGCGCGGCAGCGGCTGCTGCAATTGCTCGAAGTAGTCGGAATCGCCGACCCGTGGGCGTCGCAGCAGCGCCGGCGCCTCTCCGCGATCCTGTTCACCTGATGCCCGGACGGCTGCGGATCCCGATCTTCCCGCTGCCGGGAGCCTTGCTGTTTCCGCGCTCGCAATTGCCGCTCCACATCTTCGAGCCGCGCTACCGCGCCATGCTCCGCGACGCGCTCGCCGGCGACCGCATGATCGGCATGGTCCAGCCGCGCGACGAGCGCGAGCCGCCCGCTTTGTTCGCGGTCGGCTGCCTCGGCCGGATCGTCGCTTGCGAGGAGCTGCCCGACGGCCGCTTCAACATCGTCCTCGAAGGCGTCGCCCGCTTCCGGCTGGCGGCCGAGGTCGACGCCGCGACGCCCTATCGCCAGGTCGAGGCCGATCTCAACGGCTTCGAGGACGAGGCCGAGCCGGAGCCGCTCGCCAGCATCCAGCGCGCCGAGCTCGAGCGCGAATCGCGCCGCTACGCCGACGCGCTCGGCTATTCGGTGGATTGGGAGGCGGTCGGCAAGCTCGACGACGAGACCCTGGTCAACGGCATCGCCCAGATCGCGCCGCTCGACACCGGCTCCAAGCAGGCCCTGCTCGAAGCCGACGGACTGGCCGCGCGCGCCGACCTGCTCGTCCAGTTCATGGAATTTCAGCGTATGATCCCGGGCGGCGCCGACGGGGTGGAGACGCTCCAGTGAAGCGGGTGTTCGACGAGCGCCTGCTGGCGAAGCTGGTCTGCCCAGCCACCCGGACGCCGCTGCGCTACGATGCCGCCGCCGAGGAGCTGGTTTCGGACGAGGCGGGCCTCGCTTATCCGGTGCGGGCAGGAGTCCCGGTCCTGCTGATCGAGGAAGCCAGACGCCTTTGAGGCGTGCGGGCAAGGCCTAGATGGCGAGCCCGCGTAGCAGCAGCGGCAGGTCACCGCTCTCGCCCCGCGCCTCGGCCATCAGCTGGTCCTTGAACGGGCGGATCCGCTGCACCGCGCTCATTCCGAAGCGGCGGACCGCCGAGGCGGTGCGGCCGGGAATCCCATAGAGGCGGGTGAGGCCGTCGGTCGCCGCCGCCACCATCAAGGTATCGAGGCTGCGCCAGCGCTCGTAGCGGGCGAGCAGCTGGGCGTCGCCATAATCGAGCCCGAGCCGCGCGCCCTCGACCAGCACCTGGGCGAGCGCGGCGGCGTCGCGGAAGCCGAGGTTGAGCCCCTGGCCGGCGATCGGGTGGATGCCGTGCGCGGCGTCGCCTACCAAAGCGAGCCGCTGGCCGGTGATGGTCGCGGCATGGTGGAAGCCGAGCGGATAGCTGGCGCGCGGCCCGGCCATGTGGACAGTGCCGAGGAAGCCGCCCATCCGTTTCTCGATCTCGGCCGCCAGCGCGCGCTCGGGCAGGTCGATGGTGGCGGCGGCGTCGCCGGCCGACACCGACCAGACGATCGCCGAGCGCGTCCCGGGCAGCATCGGCAGGATCGCGAACGGGCCCGACGGATAGAAGATTTCATAAGCGACGTTTTCGTGCGGCCGCTCATGCTCGATCGTGGCGACGATCGCGACATGGTCGTAGCTCCAGCGGGCGATCGGGATGCCGGCGGCTTCGCGGGTCGGGGACGAGCGGCCTTCGGCGCCGATCAGCAGCGAGGCGGTGAGCAGCCGGCTGTCCTCGAGCGCGACGCGGGCGCCGTTAGCGTCGCGCACCACTTCGGCCGGCCGGGCCGGCATGACGAGGCTGACATTGGGGGCCGCCATGGCGGTGTCGCGCAGCGCCGCGCGGAGCAGCCGGTTCTCGAACATGATGCCGAGCGGATCGTCGCCGGCCGGGGGATCGAAGACGAGGCCGCCCGGATCGAGCCCGTCGCTGACCCGGATCGCCTCGATCGGGCAGCCCTGGCCTTCGAGTCGCTCGCCGACGCCGATCGCCTCCAGCATGCGCCACGAGGCGCTCGCCACCGCGGTCGCGCGCCCGTCATATTGCGGCGTCAGCGTCCGTTCGGGATCGGCCGGATCGACGACGATGGTGGCGACGCCGTGCTTGCCGAGCGCGATGGCCAGGGTGAGGCCGACGAGGCCGCCGCCGAGGATGAGGACGTCTGCTCGCTCCATTTTCCCGCCCTAGCGATGCAAAGCTGCAACGCCAAGCGCTTGACCGCGGACTCGCCAAGGGCGCATTAAGCATGACGGAACATTTGGGGCACGGGGTCATGGCAACACGCGCGGCCGGCGGCGGCCGCCAGCAACGGCTGGCGCAGTGGCGGGAAGGGGTCCGGCGGGCGGTGCGGCGCTCGGGCTCGATCGCCGGGGGCGCGGGCCTGATCGCCGTCACCTTGCTGCTGCTGCTGGCCCTGGTCAGCTACCGGCCGACCGACCCGGCCTTCAATACTGCCGCCGGCGGGCCGGCGCGCAACTGGATGGGCGATGCCGGCGCCTATGCGGCCGATCTGCTGCTCAGCCTGTGGGGCCCGGCCGCGGGACTGCTGCTGCCGCTCGCCGTCGTGCTCGGGCTGAGGCTGGCGCGCGGCGCGGGCGTCGGGCGCTGGCTGCGCGCGCTGCTGCTCAGCATCCTCGGCATCGTCTTCCTCGGCACCTCGGTGGCCTTGCTGTTCGGCGGCGCGGTCAACGGCCTTCCGGCCGGATGGGGCGGCACGTTCGGCCTGTCGCTCGCCGCGCTGGTCGAGCTGGGCATCGGCGCGATCGGCGAGCCCGGTATCGTTGATCCGTTCCGGGTGGTGAGCGTGGCGCTGATCGCGCTGGCGGGCCTGTTCCTCTGGTATCTAGGGCTCGGTCTCCGCGCCGAGGAGCGGCAGTGGCTGACGGTGCGGCGGTCGGCGGCGCGGCCGGGTTCGGCAGCGAAGCCGCTCCGCGACCTCAAGTCCATCGAGCCTCCGGAGCCGGTCCAGCGCCCCGCCCGCGCGCCCGTCATCACCCCGCCCGAGCCGCCGCGGACGATCATCGCCGACCGCGTCAAGACGCCCGATACCGGCCGGCGGCCGCAGCGCGAGCGCCAGCCTTCGCTGGCGCTGGGCGACGCTTATGCTTTGCCGACGCTGGACCTCCTGAACCCGCCGCCGCCGCCAGTGAACACCACGCTCGACAAAGCCAGCCTGGAGCGCAATGCGCGCCTGCTCGAATCGGTGCTCGAGGACTTCTCGGTAAAGGGCGAGATCGTCGAGGTTCGCCCCGGCCCGGTGGTCACCATGTACGAGCTCGAGCCCGCCAGCGGGATCAAGGCGAGCCGCGTCATCCAGCTCGCCGACGACATCGCCCGCAACATGTCGGCTTTGTCGGCGCGGGTCGCGACCATTCCGGGCCGCAGCGTGATCGGCATCGAGCTCCCCAACGCCAAGCGCGAGATGGTGACTTTGTCGGAGCTGATCGCCAGCCACGCCTTCGAGGACCAGGTCGCCTCGCTGCCGCTGATCCTCGGCAAGAACATCGCCGGCGACCCGGTCATCGCCGATCTGGCGCCGATGCCGCATCTGCTCGTCGCCGGCACCACCGGCTCGGGCAAGTCGGTCGGCCTCAACTGCATGATCCTGTCTCTGCTCTATCGGCTGACGCCCGAGCAGTGCCGGATGATCATGATCGACCCGAAGATGCTGGAGCTCAGCATCTATGACGATATCCCGCATCTGCTGGCGCCGGTGGTCACTGAGCCCGCCAAGGCGATCCGCGCGCTCAAATGGACCGTCGAGCAGATGGAGGAACGCTACCGGATGATGGCGTCGGTCGGCGTGCGCCAGCTGTCCAGCTTCAACGCCAAGGTCCGTGAAGCCAAGGCCAAGGGCCAGCCGCTCGGGCGCCGCGTCCAGACCGGCTACGACCAGGAAACCGGCCAGCCCAAATATGAGATGGAGGAGCTCGAATATGACGTGCTCCCGCAGATCGTGGTGGTGGTGGACGAACTTGCCGACCTGATGATGACGGCCGGCAAGGAGGTCGAGTTCCTGATCCAGCGGCTGGCGCAAAAGGCGCGCGCCGCCGGCATCCACCTCATCATGGCGACGCAGCGCCCCTCGGTCGACGTCATCACCGGCGTCATCAAGGCGAACCTGCCGACCCGGATCAGCTTCTCGGTCACGTCCAAGATCGATTCGCGCACCATCCTCGGCGAGCAGGGCGCCGAGCAGCTGCTCGGCAAGGGCGACATGCTCTACATGCCGGGCGGCAAGCAGATCGCCCGCGTCCACGGGCCGTTCGTCACCGACGAGGAGGTCCGCGCGGTCGCCGACTTCTGGCGCACCCAGGGCCATCCGGAATATGTCCAGTCGGTCACCGAGGAACCCGAGGACGGCGGCTATATGTTCGAAGGCCAGCCGACGGGGGAGGACGATCCCGACAGCCAGCTCTACCGCAAGGCGGTGCAGACGGTGGCGGAAAGCCAGAAGGCCTCGACCAGCTACATCCAGCGCCAACTCAGGATCGGCTACAACAATGCCGCGCGCCTGATCGAGCGGATGGAGAAAGACGGCATCGTCTCCGCTCCCGACCATGTCGGCCGCCGCGAAGTGCTGGTCGACGCCGAGGGGCACGCGATCTGATCGCCAGTACCTGGGGAACGGAGGAGTTCACTGGGCATTCAATCGCCCGACCCCATATCGCCCCCCGAATGAAGCTTACGGAGACATCCATGTTGCGTTCCATGACGCTCGCCCTTGCGGCCGTGCCGCTGACGGTCGCGCTCGCGCCGCAGGTCGCGGCGGCGCCGGCGTCCGCGCCGCTCGCGCAGGTCCAGACCCATCTTCGCACGGTCGACACCATGACCGCCAATTTCGCGCAGACCGACCGGCGCGGGAAGACGCTGACCGGCACCCTCCTCCTGAAGCGGCCCGGGCGGGTGCGTTTCCAATATCAGAAGGGCGTGCCGCTGCTGGTCGTCGGCGACGGCAACGCGCTCACCATGATCGATTATGAAGTGAAGCAGGTGTCGCGCTGGCCGATCGGCAACTCGCCGCTGTCGGTGCTGCTCAACCCGAGCAAGGACATCAGCAAGGTCGCCAAGGTCGTGCGCGAGGACGCCAAGGTGCTGCTGGTCCAAGCCCGCGACCGCAGCCGTCCCGAATTCGGGACCATCACGATTGCCTTCGCCAAGGTGCCGAGCGCGCCCGCCGGGCTGATCCTGCAGGGCTGGTCGACGCTCGACGCGCAGAACAACCGCTCGACCATCAAGCTGTCGAACCAGCGCTTCAATGTCGCCGTGGCGGACACCGCCTTTCGCTGGACCGACCCCCGCAAGCGAGGGCCGAGGGGCTGAAATCGGCTGAAAAGCGCGGGTAAAAGTTAACGCCATTCATCCTCGCGACAGGAATCATGGTTTACAGGGAAGACTGCAATTGCGGGTCGCCGCTTCGGGTTTTCCCCCTGTTGCCCGACCGGTTCCCGCAATTGACCTCGCGTAGCAAACGCTTGGTGGCCCTCGCTCCACGCCCCCGGAGCGGGGGCCTTTTACTTTAGGCGCTAGAATGATTGGCAAGCGGCAGCGGACGCAGGTCGCCCGATAATTCATGTTTCTCCAGGCAGCCGTTGTCCGCCGCGATGCGGGTTCGGGCTGCGTCTGCGGTCTGACGCATAGCATTGACATACAGGCTTTTTTCGAGTGACTTCGGGCGGGGCTTGGTTCGGTCTGATGGACCAGTCGTGGGGGGACACGTCATGCCGTATTTCGTTTTCGGGCAGGAGCGGGATTGGGACGGCTACGGGCAGGATACGTTCGTTGTCCAGATCGAAGACCCGGACCGGGTCGCCCACGCGCGCGGACTGATCGCCGGTACCGAGACGGACAGGCCTCTGATTGGCGGTGTCGTCACAATGGCCCCGGCTGATTACAATATCGGCTGGTCCTTCCACATCGCACCGCCGGACCTCGTCTTCGCCGACGGCTTCACCGAGATAGGCGATAACGACATCAGGGGGGTCGAAGCGGGTGTGTCCTTCTTTGGCGACGGGTTTCTTCCGGGCAACAGGTGGACGCCCTGGACCGTGTACATCGTAACCGAGCTGAACCTGGTGTCCGGTGGAGGCAACGCCGACAATCTTCAGGGAACGCAGCTGCCCGACATCGTCTTCGGACGGGCCGGGAGGGATACCCTGTCCGGAGGCGAAGGTGACGATCATCTTATCGGCGAGGGAGGAATGGACCGTCTCCAGGGCGGCATCGGACGTGACAAACTGTCGGGCGGAGACGGCGCCGATAGTCTGAACGGCGGCGCGGGCAAGGACATCCTCGATGGCGGCCTCGGCGCCGACACCATCGCGGGCGGTACGGGCAACGACACCTACCACGTGCGCGCAGGCGAGGATGTCATCACCGAAGCGGCTGCCGGCGGTGTCGACGCGATATGGAGCTGGATCAGCTACACTCTTGCCCATCAGAATGTCGAAGATCTGAGGCTGATGGATAGCGGAACGGCGAACATCGACGGGACCGGCAACGCGCTCGACAACCGCATCTGGGGCAATTGGGAGATCAATGTGCTTCGCGGTCGCGAGGGCAACGATACTCTGGACGGTCACGCCGGCAATGACGTCCTGGTGGGCGGCAACGGCAACGACACGCTCATCGGCGGCGGCGGCGATTCTGACACGGCCAGCTATGCCTCTGCGGCTGGGGCAGTGAGGGCGAACCTGGCGCTGACGACCCCCCAGGACACGCTGGGCGCCGGCACCGACACATTTGCGGCAATGCCTTGGGAGACGATGACAAGCATCGAGAACGTGGTCGGATCGGCTTTTGCAGACAGGTTGCGCGGCAACAGCGAGGCGAATAGCCTCAATGGCGGCCCCGGTGCGGACAGGCTGGAAGGCGGTGCGGGCAATGACCGCCTCAACGGCGGCGGCGGCAACGACAGCCTTCACGGCGGGGCCGGCAACGATAGGCTCACCGGCGGCACGGGCGAGGACGCCTTCTGGTTCGATGCGGCGCCCGAGGCCTCCAACGTCGACCGGATCCTTGACTTCTCGGCCGCGCGCGACACCCTCTTCCTCGACCGTTCGGCCTTCGATGCGATCGGCGCCGACGGCACGCTCGCCGCCTCCGCCTTCCATGCCGGGACCGCCGCCCACGATGCCTCCGACCGGATCGTCTACGACGCCGCCACGGGCAAGATCTTCTACGACGCCGACGGCTCGGGCGCGGGCGCCGCGATCCTGTTCGCCACGGTCGATACAGAGACGAGCCTCACCCACGCCGACTTCAACATCGTGGCCTGACCGTAGCGGCGGCGAGCAAGTGAATGTCTGCTTTGCCGGACGAACCGCGCGTGTCGACAGCCCCGGCGGCTCCGGTTAGATCGAAATGATGGCTTCCAACCTCAAAATCGCCTCCTGGAACATCAACTCGGTCCGCGCGCGGATCGAGATCGTCGAGAAGTTCCTGCGCGAGGAGCGGCCGGACATATTGTGCCTGCAGGAGACCAAGGTCGTCGACGGCGACTTCCCGCGCGCCGCCTTCCACCGGCTCGGCTACCGCCACATCATCCTGTGCGGCCAGCGCATGCACCATGGCGTCGCGATCATCTCCAGGATCCCGATGCGCGAGGACGACCGGCTCGACTGGCAGGCGAACGGCGAGGCCCGCCATTGCGGCGTGCAGCTGGAGTGCGGCATCCGCCTCGAGAATGTCTACGTGCCCGCCGGCGGCGACGTCCCGGACCGGACGGTCAACCCGAAGTTCGGGCAGAAGCTGGACTTCATCGAACGGATGACGCGCTGGTCCGAGCAGTGCCGGCGGCCGACCTTGCTGGTAGGAGACTTCAACGTGGCGCCGCTCGAATGCGACGTCTGGAGCCACAAGCAGCTGTTGGGCGTCGTCAGCCACACGCCCGTCGAGGTCGAAGCGCTCACCCGG
>DASVRK010000118.1:0-12023 GCA_036388655.1 Allosphingosinicella sp.
CGGGCGCTGACCGATGCGCTGCTCCGATCGGGCGCGGGGATAAGCGAGATCAATATCGTGCGGCGCCATCTGTCGCGGCTGAAGGGCGGCCGGCTCGGGGCGGCGGCGCAGCCGGCCCGGCTGGTGACGCTCGCCATTTCCGACGTGCCGGGCGACCGGCCGGAGGATATCGGATCCGGGCCGACCGTCGCCGACCCAAGCACCGCGGAGGCGGCTGCGGCCGTGCTCGCCGCGTACGGACTTTCGGCCCCTGCCCCGTTGATTGAGAGCGTGGAGCCGGGCGAGGCCGCCGGGTGGCGCGGCGACTATCGGATCGTAGCGGGCGGCGGCGATGCGCTCCAAGCGGCCTCGGCGGCGGCGGCGGCGCTGGGGTACCGGCCGGTCATCGTCGACCCGTGCGCGACCGGGGAGGCGGGCGCGGTCGCGAGGGCCCATGCGGCGCTGGCGCTCGCCGCCGCGCCGGGCAGCGCGCTGATCTCGGGGGGCGAGCTCGGAGTCGCGGTGCGCGGAGCGGGCCGCGGCGGCCGCAACGCCCATTATGCGCTGGCGCTGGCGCTGGCCTTGCGCGGCGCCCCCGGCATCCACGCGCTGGCCGCCGACACGGACGGCATCGACGGCAACAGCGCGGCCGCCGGCGCCTTCATCGATCCGGGGACTCTCGCGCGCGCCGCCGCCCACGGGCGCGATCCGGCGCTCGCGCTCGAGGCGTGCGATGCGGGCGGGCTGTTCGAGGCCTTGGGCGATGCGCTGACCACCGGCCCCACCGGGACCAACGTCAACGACTTGCGCATCATCCTCGTCGATCCCTAAGAACCGGCCATGAGCGAATGGACGATCGGGATCATCGGCGGGTCCGGCCTTTACGCGATCGACGCGGTCCAGGACGCGCAGTGGATCGAGGTCGACACGCCCTGGGGCCGCCCGTCCGACGCCCTGCTGACCGGCCGCATCCACGGCGTGAAGTTCGTCTTCCTGCCGCGGCACGGGCGCGGGCACCGGCTGCCGCCGAGCGCCGTCAACGCCCGCGCCAATATCGACGCGCTGAAGCGGGCCGGGTGCACCGACCTCATCGCGGTGTCGGCGATCGGCTCGCTGCGGGCGGAGCTGCCGCCCGGGCGGTTCGTGATCGTCGACCAATTCATCGATCGCACCTTCGCGCGCGCCAAGAGCTTCTTCGGCCCCGGCATGGTCGCCCATGTGTCGATGGCGGAGCCGGTCTGCCCGCGCCTCAGCGCGATGGCGGCGGCGGCGGCGGAGGCGGCGGGGGCGGACGTCGCGAGGGGCGGCACGTATCTCGCGATGGAAGGACCGCAATTCTCGTCGCGGGCGGAGAGCGAGCTTTACCGCTCATGGGGCTGCGACGTGATCGGGATGACGGCGATGCCCGAGGCCAAGCTCGCGCGCGAGGCGGAGCTGCCTTACGCGCTGGTCGGCATGGTCACCGACTACGATTGCTGGCGCGGCGGCGGCGAGCAGGTCGAGGTAGCGGCGATCATCGCCCAGCTAACCGCCAACGCGGCGACGGCCGGGGCGATGGTGGCGGAGCTGGCGCGGGCGCTCCCCGCAGTTCGCGAGCCTTCGCCGATCGACACCGCGCTGGACACCGCCCTCATCACCGCGTCCGACGCGCGCGACCCGGCGCTGCTGGCCAAGCTCGACGCGATCTGCGGCCGGGTGCTGGGGGGCTAGAGCGTTGAAAGTTCAAATGAAACCACCATCATCCGTTCGCCCTGGGCCTGTCGAAGCCTGTCCTGAGCGACGCCGCAGGCGGCGTCGAAGGGGGGGGCCTGCGGGCTGCGGCGCCGAGCTTCCACGGCCGCTGCGATAACCGGGCTGCCGCTAGAGCGTCAGCCCGGGTCTGGGCCCCTGCCTTCGCAGGGGCACGTGGGGTTTGCCGTTCCTGTGCCCCTGCGGAGGCAGGGCCCAGCCCGGCCCCTGCGAAGGCAGGGGCCGCCAACCAAGCGCTCTTAGGCGTCGCGCGGGTCGGGCCTTTCTTCTTGTTCTGAGGCGAAAAAAATGAAGGGCTTCCACAGGCTCAGCCCGAACGGCAACAGCGACAACTTACCCTTCTACGCTCTAGCGGCGCTCGTAGAGCCGGGCGATGCGTTCGGCCGGCACCCCGACCGTATAGAGGCCGAGGCAGGCGAGGTTGCGGGCCGAGCGGCGGAGCCAGCCGTCTCTGCGCCAGCGTTCGGCCGAGGTGACGGCGCCGGCGGCGAGCAGGCGAAGGCGGCGACGGCCGATGCGGCGGACGAGGTCGACATCCTCCATCAAAGGAAGCGGGCGGAAACCGCCGGCGCGTTCGTAAAGCGCGCGCGGGACGAGCAGGCCCTGGTCGCCATAAGGGAGGCCGAGCAGCCGCACCCGCGCCGCGACGCCGCGTTCGATTGCCCGCGCCTGCCAGGCCGGATCGTCGAGCCTGAGCCGGAAGCAGGCGGCCTTGCGCGGGTGGCGGAGCATGTGCGCGCGCGCCGCCTCGGCCCACCCCGGCTCCAGCAAAGTGTCGGCGTGGAGGAAGAGCAGCCAGTCGCCGCGCGCGGCATCGCCGCCGGCGCGGAGCTGGACGCCCCTACCCTTCGGCGAGACGATCACCCGCGCCCGCGCCGCCTCGGCGATGGCGATCGTATCGTCGCGCGAGCCGCCGTCGACGAGGATCAGCTCGTCCACCTCGCCCAGCGCGGCGAGGCAGGCGCGGAGGCAGGCGCCGGCATTCAGCGCGGGGATCACCACCGACAGCATCAGCCCGAGCAGCTGGCTCCGCCGAGCACGCAGAAGCGGGCGCAATGGGGATGGTTCAGCATGACCTTGCGGCGGGCGCCGGCGAGCGTATCGCCGAGCGCGAATTGGGGATCGTAGGGGAGCAAGGTGCAGGCGACCACAATGGGGCGATCGGCGCCCTTGTGCTTCACCACCATCCGGCTCGACGCGCACATCATCGCCCCCGGCGCGACGCCCAATATGCCCCAGCAGGCCTCGCTGATCTCGGGCACGTCGGCGGCCGCGTCCATTTCGGGGAACAGCACCAGGCCGGCGCCGACGTTGACGCCGAGCCGGCGGAACAGGCGGTCATAGCTTTCGCGCCCCTCCGCCTCGCTCTCGCCGCCGAACCTGCGGCCGGCGACGGCGATCCGGAAGCCATGGTCCGACAACCATTTGAAGCCATCCAGCGCCTTGTCCCACGTGCCGGCCCCGCGCTCCGCCTCATGGACGGCGCGGCTGTGATGGTCGAGGCTGACGCGCATAGTGAGGCGCTCGCGATGCTCCAGCACCAGCGCCTTCAGCGCGTCCTCGAAGCGGCGCATCGGCCGCATCGCGTTGGTCAGCACCAGCACCTCGAAGCCGCGGCCGAGCGCCGAGCGCAGCATCGGCACCAGGTCGCGGTTCATGAAGGGCTCGCCGCCGGTGAAGCCGATCTCGCGCGTGCCGAGCGCCGCCGCTTCCTCGAAGAAGGCCTCGGCCTCGGCCAGCGTCAGATAGACGAGCGCGTCGTTGGTCGGCGAGCTTTCGATATAGCAGCTCTTGCAGGCGAGATTGCAGAGCGTGCCGGTGTTGAGCCAGAGCGTGTCGAGCCGATCGAGGTCGACATGAGCGCGCGGCTCGCCCTTGGCCGTGACGCGCGGATCGCGGAACTTGGCCGGGTCGAGCGGCCGCGCCGCCGGATCGGTGAAGGGAGACAGGTTCGGGGCGGTCGCGATGGTTTCTCTCCGTCAGCAGCGGCTCATAGTTGAAAGCCGGCCCGGCCTCAAACGCCGCCGCGCCGCTAGCCGCCCCAGACCCGCTTCAGCCGCGCGTCGCGCCCGCAATTGTAGCGGTAGAAGCGGTAGCGGACCGGGTTCTTCTTGTAATAATCCTGGTGGTAGCCTTCGGCCGGGTAGAAGCGCGCGGCGGGCAGGATCAGCGTCGCGACGGGCTTCTTGAGAGCCGCCGCGGCCTTCGCCTTGGCTTCGAGCGCGGCGCTACGCTGCGCCGCGTCCGCCACGAAGATCGCCGAGCGATACTGATAGCCGCGGTCGCAGAACTGGCCGCCGGAATCGAGCGGATCGATGGTGCGGAAGAAGCGGCTGGCGAGCGTCGCATAGCTCACCCTGGTCGGATCGTAGACGATCCGCACCGCCTCGATATGGCCGGTGCCGCCGGCGGACACCTGCTCGTAGGTGGGGTTGGCGACCTTGCCGCCGATATAGCCGGAGGTGGTCGACACCACCCCCGGAATCTTGTCGAAATCGGATTCGGTGCACCAGAAGCAGCCGCCGGCGAACACCGCCGAAGCGCGCGGAGCGGGCGATTGCGCCGCAGCCGCGGTGAACGCCGCGAACAAGGCGGCAAGAAGGATAAGCAGGTTACGCATCGATTTTCCTAGCCGGAGGCGTGTCAGGCGGCGACGAACTTCATCGCGATGCCGTTCATGCAATAACGTTGGCCGGTCGGCGGCGGGCCATCGTCGAACACGTGGCCGAGATGCCCGCCGCAGCGGCGGCAATGGACTTCGGTCTGCGGGCCGAACAGCCCGCGCTCCTCCTTGGTCCGCACCGCCCCCGCGATCGGCGCGGTGAAGCTCGGCCAGCCGGTGCCGCTGTCGAATTTCGCTTCGGAGCTGTAGACCGGCAGATCGCAGCCGGCGCACAGGAAGGTGCCGCGGCGATGCTCGCGATCGAGCGGGCTCGATCCGGCGCGCTCGGTGCTCGCCTGCCGAAGCACCGCATATTGCTGGGGCGTCAGTATCTCGCGCCACTGCTCGGGGGACTTGGTGATCTCGAACGTCTCGGCCTCGGCCGCGTCGCCCGTGCGCGCGCAGCCCACCACCAGCGCGCACATGGCGGCGGCGGCGCTTCCGAGGAAGTTTCTTTTGGTCAATCCGAATTGAGTCATGCTGGCCCTTCCCAGAGTGTCGATCCCTGTTTCGGCGGAGCCCGCTTTCAGGTTACACCGGCGCTGAAAGGAATGGCGGATCGGCAATTGCGGCATCGCGGGCGACGAACGCTGGGGCGAGCTTCTCGCCGCCGGCCAAAGCGGCGACACCGGCGCCTACCGCCTGTTCCTGAAGTCGATCATCCCGTTCGTTCGCACGCTCGCCCGGCGGCGCAGCTGGTCCGAGGATGCCGTCGACGACGTCGTCCAGGACGTGCTGCTGACCGTCCACCGCGTGCGCCACACCTTTGAGCCAGGCCAGCCGGTCAAGCCGTGGCTGACGGCGATCGTCGCCCGGCGCTCGATCGACGCGTTGCGCCGGCGCAGCCGCATCGGCGCCCGCGAGGTCAACGATCAGCCGGCCTATGAAACCTTTGCCGATCCCGCAGCGAATAAGGAAGAAGCGGGCGACCCTGCCCGCTTGCTCGCCGGTATGACGGCGGCGCTGTCGCCGGGCCAGAAGGAGGCGCTCGAATTGGTGAAGCTGCGGGAAATGTCGCTCGCCGACGCGTCCGCCGCTTCCGGCCAGTCGGTCGCCTCGCTCAAGGTCAACATCCACCGCGCGATCAAGAAGCTGCGGAGCAATTTCGGGAAGGGCCCGGCCGAATGAGCGGCGGCGGCGTCGACGAGTTGATCGACAAGCTGGCCGCCGACGCGCGTCCCGTGAAGCCGTTGGCGCCGCCGCTGCGGCGGGCGCTGGCGACGCTGGCGGCGGCCGCCCTCGCCTGCGGCATCGCAATCTTTTGGCTGGGCGATGTCGGCCAGTTGCTGACCCGCTATGCCGGCCGCGAGCTGCTGATGAGTTTGGAAATGGCGGCGATGCTGGCGACCGGGCTGCTCGCCGTCACCGGCGCCTTTTTCCTGTCGGTGCCGGGCCGCTCGCGCTACTGGCTGCTGGCGCCGCTGCCGCCGTTCGCGGCCTGGCTGATGCTGAGCGGGCTCGGCTGCTACCGGGAGCTGATCCGCAGCGGCACCGGCGGCGGGGCGATCGGGCACAGCCTGGATTGCCTGCTGTTCATCGCGGCGTCGAGCCTGCTGCTGGGCGCGCCTTTGGCCTGGCGGCTGTCGCGCGCGCGGCCGATCGAGCCGCTCGCCGTGACGACGCTGGGCGGGCTCGGCGCGGCGGCGCTCGCCGCCTTCCTGCTGCAATTCTTCCACCCGTTCGCGGTCACCTTCGTCGACCTTGCCGTGCACGTCGCCGCGATCCTGCTGGTGGTGGGAACCTCGGCCCTCATCAACCGGCGCGCCCTCATTCCCGCCTGAATTCACCCGGTCCGCGGCAAGCCGCCGCAGCGGACCATCGTTCGGAGACAAAGATGCCGCATAAAAGCTTCACGCGCCTGGCCCTGGTCGGGCTCACTACCATCGCGGGCCTCGCGCCGGCCAGCTCGGCGCTCGCCGCCGACGCCGACCACCCGACCATCGTCGAGCTTTACCAGAGCCAGGGCTGCTCCTCATGCCCGCCGGCCAATGCGGTGCTCAATTCGATCGCCGGCAGGCCCGACGTGCTCGCGCTGAGCTTCGCCGTCACTTACTGGGACCGGCTCGGCTGGAAAGACGTCTTCGGCCATCCGGTCTTCACCGCGCGGCAATGGGAATATGCCAATGCCGCCGGCCGTGGCAAAGTGTTCACGCCGCAAGTGATCGTCAACGGGCGCGGCGTGCTGGTCGGCAGCCGCAAGGCAGAGGTCGAGGCGTTCATCAAGCGCTACGACCGCGGCGCCTCCGGTCCGGCGATCGCCGCTTCCGGCGATGAGGTCAGCATCGGCAAGGGGCGCGCGGCGGGGCCGGCCAATATCTGGCTGGTCCGCTACGATCCGCGCACCCATAATGTGCCGATCCGCGCCGGCGAGAATGGCGGGCGAACCCTGCCGCACCGGAACATCGTCCGCACGCTGCACCTGCTGGGCAAATGGAACGGGGAAGCCGCGAGCTTCAAGATGCCGACGCTCCCCGACCGCGCCTACAAGAGCGCGGTGCTGGTGCAGGACGGCCCGGGCGGCGCCATCCTCAGCGGCGGGAGGATCTGAGCCATGGAAGCCACTCGCTTCAAAGCCCTGTCGCTGCTGCTGCTCCGGATCGGCACCGGGCTGCTGCTCGTCCTGTGGGGGAGCTTGCGCCTCATGTCCCCGGAGGCGGGGCCGGGCCTCGCCAACAAATATTATGGCGGACTGCTCGACCTGCAGGCAATCCAGTTCGCGTTCGGCGCCGCCGAAGTCGCGATCGGCGCACTGGTCGTGCTGGGGCTGTTCAGGCGCATCGCCTATCTGCTGCAGGCGCTGATCCTCGTCCCGGGCACGTTGATGCTGTGGCGCTACCTGCTCGATCCGCTCGGGCAGTATTTGCTCGACGAGGAGAGCAGCCAGATCCTGTTCTTCCCCTCGATCACCGTCGCTGCCGCGACCCTGGTGCTGCTGGCGTTCCGGGACGAGGACCGGCTGTCGCTCGATGCCAAGCGGGCGCGCGCCGGCGCGGCCGGATGAAGCGGATCGGCGGCGGCAGGCTCGCGCTCCTCCTCCTGCTGACGGGCGCAATCGCCGCCTTCTTCATCCTCGACCTCGGCCAATACCTGACCCTCGACAGCCTCAAGGCGCGGCAGTCGGAGCTGGCGCGGCTGGTCGAAGAGCGCCTGCTGCTCGCCGTCGCCGCCTTCTCCCTCCTCTTTGTGGCGGTGACCGCGCTTTCGCTGCCCGGAGCGGCGATCATGACGCTGGCGGCGGGGGCGATCTTCGGATTGTGGCTGGGCACCTTGATCGTGTCCTTCGCCTCGGCCGCCGGGGCGAGCCTCGCCTTCCTCTCCTCGCGCTATCTGCTGCGCGACTGGGTGAAGGCCAAGTTCGGCCGGCGGGTGGAAGCGATCGACCGCGGCATCGCCAAGGACGGCGCTTTCTATTTGCTCACGCTGCGCCTGATCCCGGCCTTCCCGTTCTTCCTGATCAACCTCGCCATGGGGCTGACGGCAATGCGGGTCGGCGCCTTTTACATCGTCAGCCAGCTTGGCATGCTGCCGGGGACATTAGTCTATGTGAACGCCGGCACGCAATTGGCGCGGATCGAGAGCGTCGGCGATATCCTGTCGCCCGCGCTGATCGGGTCTTTCGTGCTGCTCGGCATCTTCCCGCTCATCGCCAAGTTCGTCGTCGGCGGGATCCGGCGCCGCCGCGTCTACAAAGGCTATCGGCGGCCCAAGAAATTCGACCGCAATCTGATCGTGATCGGGGCCGGCGCGGGCGGGCTCGTCACCGCCTATATCGCCGCCACCGTCCGCGCCAAGGTGACCCTGATCGAGAAAGGCAAGATGGGCGGCGACTGCCTCAACACCGGCTGCGTGCCGTCGAAGGCGCTGATCCGCACCGCGCGGCTGGCGCACGAAATCCGCACCGCGGCCGAATATGGCCTCGACCCCGCCGAGCCCCGCTTCCGCTTCGCCGCGGTGATGGAGCGGATCGCCGAGACCATCCGCATCATTGAGCCGGCCGACAGCGTCGAACGCTATACCGCGCTCGGCGTCGACGTCCGGCTCGGCCACGCCCGCATCGTCGATCCGTGGACGGTCGAGATCGACGGGGGCGAGCGGCTGACGTCGCGGTCGATCGTGATCGCCGCCGGCGGCGAGCCGTTCGTGCCCGACATTCCGGGGCTCGCGGAGGCGGGCTACCTCACCAGCGACACAATGTGGGACGCGCTTTCCACCCGCGAGGAGATGCCCGGGCGGATCGCCATCGTCGGCGGCGGCCCGATCGGCACCGAGATGGCGCAGGCCTTCGCCCGGCTCGGCGCGGCGGTGACGATGGTCGAGGGCGGCGAACGGCTGCTGGCGAAGGAGGATGAGGAGGTTTCGGCGCTCGTGGAGGCGAGGCTTGGCGCGGAAGGAGTCGATATCCGGACAAAGCACATGGCGCTTCGCTGCGACGGCAAGACGCTGATCGCCAAGGACCCCGCCGGCGGCGAAGTCGCGATCCCGTTCGACGAGATCATCGTCGCGGTCGGCCGCAAGGCGCGGCTGAGTGGTTATGGGCTGGAGGAGCTCGGCATCGAGACGAGCCGCACCATCGTCACCAACGACTATCTGGAGACGCGCTTTCCCAACATCTTCGCCGCCGGCGACGTGGCGGGGCCGTATCAATTCACCCATTTCGCGGCGCACCAGGCCTGGTATGCGGCGGTCAATGCGCTGTTCGGATCGCTGCGCAAGTTCCGCACCGATTATTCGGTGCTGCCGTGGGTGACCTATACCGACCCCGAGGTCGCGCATGTCGGGCATAACGAGCTTTCGGCGCGGGCGGCGGGCGTGGCTTATGAGGTAGCGCGCTACGATGTCGGGCATCTCGACCGGGCGGTGGCGGAGGGCGCGCGGTCGGGCTTCGTCAAGCTGCTCGTCCAGCCGGGCAACGACCGCCTGATCGGCGCCACCATCGTCGCCGCCAATGCGGGCGAGCTGATCGCCGAATATGCGCTGGCGATGAAGCACGGCATCGGGCTCAACAAGATATTGGGCACGATCCACGCTTATCCGACCATGGCCGAGGCCAACAAATATGCCGCCGGCGAATGGAAGAAGGCGCACAAGCCCGAGCGGCTGCTCGGCTGGATCGAGCGCTACCATGGCTGGCGGCGCGGCTGATGCGCATCCTGATCTTCGCCAAGGCGCCGGTGGCGGGCGCGGTCAAGACGCGGCTGATCCCGGCTTTGGGAGCGGAGGGCGCGGCGAAGCTCGCCCGCACGATGCTGATTGAGACTTGCCGCGAGGCGGTGGCGGCCGAAGTTGGGCCGGCCGAGTTGTGCCTGGCCGGCGATCGGGCGTGCATTCCCGAGCTTCCGGAGGGGGTGGCGCTCAGCGATCAGGGCGAGGGCGACCTCGGCGCCCGGCTGTGGCGGGCGGCCGAGCGCGCGGGGCCGCCGCTGCTGCTGATCGGCACCGACTGTCCTGGCCTCGACCGCGGGCGGCTGCGCTCGGCGGCGGAGGCGTTGCGGCAGCATGACGCGGTCCTTCACCCCACCGAGGATGGCGGCTACGCGCTGCTCGGCCTGAACCGCCTCGACCCGTCGCTGTTCACGGACGTTGCCTGGAGCACCGCCAGCGTCGCCGGAACTACGATCGGGCGGATCGAAGGGCTCGGCTGGTCGGTGTTCCTGAGTGAGACGCTACGGGACATAGACGAACCCGTAGACCTGGTCGCTTACGGGACGAGTCCAGACACAAGTTCGGGGTGACGGCGGCGCGCGGCGCGGCTAGCGGGGCCGGATGACGTCGCTTCCGCCTTATGCCGAGCTGCTCGGCCTCAGCACGCATCGCGACGGGGATGGCGGGCTGATTTGGGTGATGCCATTCCGCAACGCGGTGGTCGGCCGCCCCGGCTTCCTCCATGGCGGCGCCATCGCCGGCCTGCTGGAATTCGCTGCTTTCGGCGCGCTTTACGACGAGCTCGGCGCCGGCGCGGTGACGCTGAAGCCGATCAACGTGACGGTCGATTTCAAGCGCGGCGGGACCGAGCACGAAACCTATGCGGCGGCGACGGTGACCCGGCTCGGCAACCGCGTCGCCAATGTCGAGGCCTATGCCTGGCAGCAGGACCGCGCCAAGCCGATCGCATCGGCGCGAATGAACGTGCTGCTGCGACGCAGCTGACCTCAGTCCCTCAATAGCCCATCATCCGCGCCAGTTTGTCGGTGTGGTAATTGGCGTCGCCGAACAGCTCATTGAGGGCGCGGTCGCGCTTCATGTAGAGGCCGATATCATATTCGTCGGTCATGCCGATGCCGCCATGCATCTGGACGCCCTCCTGCACGGCCAGCGTCGAGACCCGGCCGGCCTTGGCCTTGGCGACCGACACCATCGCCTCGGCCTCCGCGCTGCCTTCGTCGAGCAATTGCTGCGCCTTCAAGGCCGCGGCGCGGGCGATCTCCAGCTCCGAATAGAGGTGGGCGGCGCGCTGCTGCAGGACCTGGAACTCGCCGATCAGGCGGCCGAACTGCCGACGCTGCTTCAGATAGTCGACCGTCATCGCCATCGCGCCCGACGCCACCCCGACCATCTCCGAAGCCGCGCCGGCCCGGGCCGCGCCGAGCGCGCGGGCGAGCACCGCCGCGCCGCCGCCGACCTCGCCGACGACGGCGTCGGCATCGACCTCGACGCCCTCGAACGTCATGCGCGCGGCCATGCTGGAATCGGCGAGGCGGACGCCTTCGACGGCGAGCCCGCTTACCTCCTTTTCGACGGCGAACAGGGTGACGCCCTCCTCGGCGCGGGCAGCGACGAGGATGAGGTCGGCCGAGCCGCCCTGGACCACGAACTGCTTGGCGCCCGAAAGCCGGAAGCCGTTGCCGGCGCGCTCGGCGGTCATGGCGATGGCTTCGGGGCGGTGCTTCGCGCCTTCGTCGACCGCGAGCGCGGCGACCGTGTCGCCCGAGACGATGCCCGGAAACCAGCGCGCGCCGTGGACGGTGCCTTTCAGCGCCTCGACCACCGCGACCGCGGTGACGAGGAAGGGCGAGGGGGTGAGGTTGCGGCCGATCTCCTCGAGCACGATGCCCGCCTCGACATGGCCGAGGCCGAGCCCGCCGTCCGCCTCGGGGACGAGGATACCGGTAAAGCCCAGTTCAGCGAATTGCTTCCAGAGCGCGTGGCCGAAGCCGTCCTTGCAGCCGGTGTCGCGCCAGTGCCGGAGCTGCGTCCCGATCGCGCCTTCCTCGGCCATGAACGACCGGGCGGTGTCGCGCAGCATCTCCTGGTCGTCGGTAAGGTAAAGCGGCATTTATTTCTCCGTCACTCCGGCGAAGGCCGGAGTCTCAGGGGGTGAAGGGAGCGGTGCAGGTTTTCGCTGAGATGCCGGCCTTCGCCGGCATGACGGGAAGGTTCAAGCACCCGGCAGCTGCAGAATATGCTTGGCGACGATTCCGAGCTGGATCTCGCTCGTGCCGCCCTCGATCGAATTGGCCTTGGTTCGGAGCCACTCGCGCGCTGCCTTGCCGCCCTTGGAGCCGTCGCTCTCCCATTCGAGCGCGTTGGAGCCGCCCGCGACCATGACCAGTTCGTGGCGCGCCTTGTTGAGCTCGGTGCCTGCATATTTCATCATCGACGGCTGCGCGGGATGCGCCTGCCCCGCCTTCAGCTC
>DASVRK010000119.1:0-16932 GCA_036388655.1 Allosphingosinicella sp.
GCCCAGGCCCGCGCGAGCGCGTTCCCGAGCGCCAGATGACCCATCGACTTGGACGCGCTGCCCCCCGACTGCGTCCATTCGGCATTGGGCGTCGCCGGCGGCAGCATCACCGCCGCCTGGGCGAGCGCCGGATCGACCTCGATGCCGGTTTCGGCCGACAGCACGGGGATCCGGGTTCCGACGGTCGGCGTCTTGGGCTTCTTGTCGCCGCCTAAGATGCCGCAGCCGCCGACCAGGCCGGCCGCGACGAGGGCGATGATGATCCGCTTCATTCAGCTGTTTCCTTCGCTGCAGGGGCTTCGCCCGTGCTTTCAGAATCTTGAACTGCATCCACGCCTAGCGCACCGGCCATCTGCATGGCGCGCGAGCGCATGCTTTGCGGGAGCTTATCGTCTTTGGCGATAGCGGCAAAAATCGGCGCCGCCAGTTGCGGCTTGCCTTGCTTCAGATGCGCGAGCGCGACCATTTCGCCGGCGCTTCCGAACCACGGGTTGCCGGCGCGCGCGAGCGGCGCCAGCCGCTGGATCACCGCCGCGGGGGGAAGCGTGTCGAACTCGATCGCGGTCTGGCGGATCAGCGCCAGCTCGCGATAGGGCTGCGCCAGCGCCTCATCCTCAGCCACGGCCTTGAAGCCGGCCGCGGCGGCGGCATCGTTGCCGGCCTGGGCCGCGATCGCCGCCTTGGTCAGCAGCGCCGCGGCGCGGTGGCCGGGGCTGCCTTCGTTGGCGAGCGCATCGAGCTTCGGCACCGCCTGCTTGGTCTGGCCGGCGTCGATCTCCTGGAGCACGGCGGTCAGCCGCTCGCCGCGCTCGCCGGCGCGCACCTCCTGCCGGTGCTGCCAGTAAAGGAAGCCGCCGATCGCCGCGAGCAGCACCACCACGCCAAGCGCGACGGCCCAGCCCCAGCGCTTGACGAGGGCGGACGTCTGATCGCGGCGCAGCTCCTCGTCCACCTCGCGGTAGAAGGTCTCATTGTCTCTGGGCTTGATCGCCAAACAAAGTCTCCACGGTCACCAGGGTCGGCCGCTCGCCCATCTTCCGGCAACAGCTTCGCCCCGTTCCGAAACAGCAGCGAAGATGAACAGAAGATTGGCGCCCGGGCGGTGCCCCTGCCCTCCTCTACCGGCTCGAACCGCCAAACGAAAGGCTCTTCACCCGAGCGCGCGGTAGATCTGGTCTTCGGTCGGGAAGCTGCGCGACCGGACCTCGCTCGCATAGGCTTCGGCGGCGGCGCCGATCCGGACGGCGAGGTCGTCATACCGCTTGACGAAGCGGGGCGTCCGCTCGAACAGGCCGAGCATGTCCTCGGTGACCAGCACCTGCCCGTCGCAGGCCGCCGAAGCACCGATCCCGATCGTCGGGCAAGCCACCGCGCGGGTCGCTTCCGCGGCGATATCCTCGACGACGCCCTCGAGCACCAGCGCGAAGCAGCCGGCCTCCGACACCGCCTTGGCGTCGGCGATGATCTTCGCGCGCTCGGCATCGTTGCGGCCGCGCGCGCGATAGCCGCCGAGCGCATTCACCGCCTGCGGGGTGAGCCCGACATGGCCGATGACCGGGATGCCGCGGGCGGTGAGGAAGGCGACCGTCTCGGCCATCGCCTCGCCGCCCTCGAGCTTGACCGCGGCCGCGCCGGTCTCCTTGAGGATGCGCGCGGCGCATTGGAACGCCTGTTCCGGCCCCGCCTCGTAGGAGCCGAACGGCATGTCGATCGCCACCACCGCATGCCAGGAGCCGCGCACCACCGCCGCGCCATGGGCGCACATCATCTCCATCGTCACCGGGATGGTCGTGGGCAGCCCGTAAATCACCTGGCCGAGGCTGTCGCCGACCAGCAAGAGGTCGCAATGCGGATCGAGCAACTGCGCCATTCGCGCCGTATAGGCGGTCAGCATCACGATCGGCTCGCCGCCCTTCTTCTCCTGGATCTTGGGGACCGTCAGCCGCCGCATCGGCGCGGGCGTCGGATGGGCGCGGCTGGTCGAGGTGTCGAGCGTGTAGGTGGACATGGCCGGCCTTTAGCCTTTCCGCTCCCGCCTGACCAGATTGCCGGCGAGTCTCCCGATCGCGGCTTCGGCAAACGCAACAGCCTCCGGACGCCGGGGGGCGGCGTCCGAAGGCTGCGACAGGCTCGACGCCTGTTTCGTCTATCTGTGCTTGCTCCCCCCCATCGAGGAGCGGCTTATCGGACCTCGGCCGCGACCTCGGCCTGATAGGCCTGCGCGTGAAGTGTACCACTAAGCGCGGCAATGCTGCAACCGAAGGCGGTCGCAGCGACGATGAGCAGGCGCAGGCGCCGCCTTTTGTCCTGGATATCCATCTTCGAAAGTCTCCACAGACGCTTACGTCCCGCGTCTGTGGCGAAACTATCGCCGCGCCACGTTTCGGGATGATGCCGGCCACGCGGTTTTTTTGTTTCAATTGTTACAGAGGCCGGTTTTCGTGGTAGGAGATGGGCAGCAAAAAGGGGCCGAGTCTTCGGGGGAACGACCGGTGAATGACCAGGCGCAGGCAGTGGCGGCGGACGACGCGATACCCTCCGACTGCGTGATCGCGGTCGACGAGCGCGGCTGCGTCACCGCCTTCAACGCGGCCGCCGAAAAAGCCTTCGGCTATACCAGCGCGGACGTGATCGGCCGTCCGTTCGCGGACCTCATCGCGCGCCGCTCCGACGAGGACGAATTGCGCGAGATGCGCAAGCGCCTGCAGGTCGCAACCGAGGCGGCGAAGCTCGGCACCTGGTCGTTCGATCTTCGCGACGGCCGCGCCTGGTATTCGGACCGCTCGCGCGAGATCATGGGCCTCGCCCCCGACGCGGTGATCGATGCGCGGTTGATCAAGGGCTTCGTCCACCCGGACGATTGGGAGAAGGTGGCCTCGCCTTATTATCATGGCGTCCCCGAAAGCACCGTAGAGATCGAGTACCGCATCCTCCGCCCGTCCGGCGAGCTGCGCTGGATCTATGCGCTCGGCGCCGCCACCAAGGGCGCGGACGGCGTCACCCGCACCGTCGACGGCGTCCATGTCGACATCACCGGCCGCAAGACCGCCGAGATGGAGCTCGCCCGCTCGCGCGAGGCGCTCCACCAGTCGGAAAAGCTCGCCGCTTTGGGCTCGCTGCTCGCCGGCGTCAGCCACGAGCTCAACAACCCGCTCGCCGCGATCGTCGGCCAGTCGCAGATGCTCGAGGAGGACAGCCGCGGCACGCCGCTCGAGGCGCGGGCGCGCAAGATCAGCTCGGCCGCGGAGCGCTGCGCGCGCATCGTCCAGACCTTCCTCGCCATGGCCCGCCGCCGGCCGCCGCATCGGGTCGCGATCGACGCCAACAAGCTCGCCGCCGCCGCGCTCGAGCTCGGCGAATATGGCCTGCGCACCGCCGGCATCGCCGTCCGCACCGAATTCGCCGCCGGCCTGCCGCCGGTGGAGGGCGACAGCGACCAGCTCCACCAGGTGCTGATCAACCTCGTCATCAACGCGCAGCAGGCGATGGAGATGGGCGGCGGGCGCGACAATGTGCTGACCCTGCGCACCTCGCTCACCGAGGCGGGGACGGTCGCGATCGACATTTGCGACAGCGGCCCCGGCATCCCGCCCGATGTCGCGGCGCGCATCTTCGACCCGTTCTTCACGACCAAACCGCAAGGCTCGGGGACCGGCGTCGGCCTCTCCTTTTCGCACGGCGTGGTCGCCGCCCATGGCGGCAGCCTCAGCCTGATGCCGAGCGAGCGCGGCGCCGCCTTCCGGGTCGAGCTGCCGGTGGGGGCGCGGCCCGGCGTTGCGGCCGAGGAGCCCGCTCCCGAGGACCGCGCCGCTCCCCGCCAGCGCGGCCGGGCGCTGATCATCGACGACGAGACCGATGTCGCCGACACCTTGCGCGAACTGGTCGAGCGCGAGGGCTTCGCCGTCACCACCGTCGCCGACGGCGCCAGCGCGCTCTCCGCCGTCGAGGAAGGTCACGACCTCATCTTCTCCGACCTGCGCATGCCCGGCATGGGCGGCCCCGAATTCTTCCGCAAGCTGCGCGCCAGCCGCCCGGATTATGCCGAGCGGGTGGCATTCGTGACCGGCGATACGCTCGGCGCGGCGATGGCCGACTTCCTCGCCGACACCGGCCGCCCCGTGCTCGAAAAGCCGTTCACAATCGGCTCGGTCCGGGAGATCATCCGGTCGATGCAGGGACGCGCCGAACCATCATGAGCAAAGCGGCATGAGCGAGGGCGCCCACATCATCGTCGTCGACGACGATGCCGGCGTCCGCGCCACCGTCGCCGAATATCTGCTGCGCAACGGCTTCCTCGTCAGCGAGGCCGACGGCGGCGACGGGCTGCGCAAGGTGATGGCCGAACGGCCGATCGACCTCGCCATCCTCGACATCAACATGCCGGGCGAGGACGGCCTCACGCTCGCCCGCGAGATACGCGGCATGGGGCCGGCCGGCGTGATCATGCTGACCGCCAACAATGAGGATATCGACAAGGTGGTCGGGCTCGAGGTCGGCGCCGACGATTATATCACCAAGCCCTATAATCCGCGCGAGCTGCTCGCCCGGATCCGCGCCGTGCTCCGCCGCGTCGGCAACGGCCCTGCCCACGCCGCCGCGACGATGGGCCGCGAGGTGCATGTCGGCAAGTGCATGCTCAACCTCGACAGCCGCAAGCTTTACGGCCCGGACGGCGCCGAAGTGCCGCTGACCGCGATGGAGTTCGATCTCCTGCGCTGCTTCGCCGAGCATCCCGCCCGCGTCCTCAGCCGCGACCAGTTGCTCGACATGGCCCATCACAAGACCGAGGAGCCGTTCGACCGTTCGATCGACACCCGCATCACCCGCATCCGCCGCAAGATCGAGCACGATCCCGCCAAGCCCGAATGCATCAAGACGGTGCGCGGCGCCGGCTACATCTTCCTTCCGGCCTGCGGCTGACCGGCTGCGAGCGGCCTGTGCTCAGCCGCCGGCGAGCGCCCGCGCGACCGCCGCCATCGGCTCGTCGACGACGGCGATCTCGTCCTTTCCGAAATGGATCCGCGTCGCAGTGCCGCCCGCGTCCTGCAGATATTTGACCTGCTCGGAATTCACCACGATCGCGATGTTATTGGCCTGGGTCAGCCGTACGAACATAGCCTGTCTCCTCGGTTCTGGTTGGCTCATCCTGCCATAGGCGGCTTCGAACCGTCACCCCGAACCGGCGGAGCCCTTCAATCCCTCGCCGCGAGCCGGTTCGAGGCGAACTGGCGGAGCGGCTCGGCATCGCGCTGGTAGGGATCGTTCCGGAAGGCGAGCCGGTCGCCGTCGACGCCGAGGGTGAGATAGGTGATGTAGACCGGTACCGGTTTGGCGAGGGCGACTACCTGTTCGGGCGCGGCCGAGTGGCTGCGCGGCTCCGATCCGAGCAGCCACCGCGCCAGCCTGGGGGCGTCTTCGAGCCGGACGCAGCCGGAGCTGAGGTTGCGCTCACGCTTGGCGAACAGCTCCTTTTCCGGAGTGTCGTGCAGATAGACGCCGAAGCGATTCTCGAACGGGAACTTGACCACGCCCATGGAGTTGCCGGCGCCCGGCCGCTGCCGGACCCGCATCTCGATCTGCCCGGCTGCGACGGCGCGCCAGTTGATCCCGGCCGGATCGACCGCCCGCGCCTGATCGGACCAATCGGACAGAACCTCGTAATTGGCCGTCTTCAAATATCCGATGCCCTGGTCGATCACCTTCGGCGCGACGCGGTCGCGGACGAGATCGGGCGGCACGTTCCAATAGGGATTCAGCACGGCGCTGTGGATCATGCTGGCGATCATCGGCGTGGGATGGCCGGGCTTGCCGACGATGACCTTCATGCTGTCGCGGGGGACCCCGTCCTCGTACATCCACAGCCGCTGCGCGGCCGCATCGACGAGGATATAGCGGCCGCTGCGGTTCATCGGCAGCGCCCGCGCCCGGTCGAGGTTGAGCCGGAACAGGCGCTCCAGATCGGGCCGGGAGTCGCCGAACCCGCTGACACGGGCCGCCATGACGACGGGGGCGTTGGAACGGCCGCGCCAGGCGGCGAAAGCCTTCCTGAGCTCCGTATAGACGGGATTGACCTCGGACACCGTCTCGACATGGCGCGCCAGCGACGGAGCCTTCGCCGCCGCGTCGAGGATCTCGGGGAGCGAGGGCGGCGAAGCGATCACCGCCGCATCGCCGTAATTCATGCCGATGTCGGCGGGGCGCCGCAGCGCCTGCACATAATCGACCAGCGCGCGGGAGAGCATGAGCTCCGCACGGGCCAGCTCGGCAGGATCTCCCGAGCGCGCCCGGACCATGGCTTGTTCGAGGCTGGCGGCGACGGCGGCGCCCGCCGTCATCCCGTCAAGCTCGGCATCGCGAACGGCGTCGACCAGGCGCGCCGCGTCGGGCGTGAGGGCATTGCCCTTTATCCAGATAGTGCGGTGATCCCGGCCGGCATAGAAACGCGCGAGCGCATGATCCGCGGAGGATTGCAGCGCCGCTTCGATGACCGGCGGAGCGACCTGGGCGGGGGCCGGCGCTGCCGCCACCGCGAGCAGCGGGAGCAAAGCTGCGATCCAACGCCTCTTGATCGGCTGCCTGGCCATGCTCAACCTCTCTGGTTTGCGGTTCGAAGCACAAGCGGCGACGGCCGCGTCACGCGTGACATTGGCGGGAGCGGCCGTTCAGCCGCATCCCATCGTCCGGGCCTCAGCCGTTATGGCCGCCGGAATAGCGGTCCATCAGCCGCTCGCTGACGAAGGTAAGTCCGTAGGCGAAGCCGAAGCTGATAGCGGCCATGCCGAGCGCGATCATGTCCATCTCTTCCTCCGTTCAGGCCGCTTCGGCCTGGTAGCCATGGGGACGGCGATTGTAGCTGTGGCCGCCGGTGGCGCCCTGCATCACCGCTTCGACGAGCGGCAGAGCGGTCGCGCAGAAGGCGCATTCGGCCGACAGCCGGCCGACATGCCAGTGGCTCCGGCCGCAGCCGGGGCAATGGTTCACTTCCCACGGCCGGTAGACGACGTGGTAGCCGCGCGCGGCCGGGTCATGGGCGAATTGCCTGCCGTCTTTGGATTGGATCAACTTCAACATTGGTCAGCCCCTTTGTCCGATGCCGCCCATTACCACCCGGCCACCGCCAGGCGTGGGGATTGCGACGGCGGCCGCACGCGCCTCGACGGAAATGCAGGGCCGGCGACGAACGACCCCGCTTTTCCGACGAAGCCGGCAGACGGGCCGGTTGCGCGGCCCGCGCGCGGCGCTAAGCCGATCGCACAGCAGGAGAGGGACGAAGATGTTCGCACGCCGGGAATTCATGCTCAGCACCGCCGCTACGGGCGCGCTTGCCATCGCCGGCTGCGCGCCCCGCGACGGCGCAATCGCGGCGGCCGGAGCCGCGCCCGCTGCCGGCGATGCCGCGGCCGACCGCCTGCTCGCCTCGATCGCCGAGGAGCTGCTCGCCGAATATCCCGAGAACGCCACCGCGCTGGGCCTCGACAAGGGTGAGCGCGCGCCGCTCAAGGCGCGGCTCACCGATCGCTCGCTCGAAGGCCGCCACCGTCTCGCCGCCGCCGCCGCTCGCCGGCTCGAGCGCCTGCGCGCGGTCGACCGCGCCGGCCTCAGCCCCGCCGCGGCGCTCAACGTCGATGTCGTCCAGGCGGCGCACGAGCTCGCCGCCGACGGCTTCCGCTTCCCTTATGGCGACGTGGTCGTGCTCAACCAGCAATGGTCGTACCGCAACGCGCCTTATGTGGTGGCGCAGAATACCGGCGCCTTCGTCGAAATCCCCGACTTCCTCGACAGCAGCCACAAGGTCGAGACCGCCGCCGACGCCGACGCCTATCTCGCCCGGCTCGAAGGCTATGCGGCCGCGCTCGACGGCGAGACCGAGCGCCTCCGCCACGACGCCGCGCTCGGCGTGATCGCCCCGAATTTCCTCCTCGACAAGACGCTGAAGCAGATGGCCGGCGCGCGCGCCCAGCCGATCGCGCAATGGGGGCTGGTCACCTCGCTCGCCGGCCGCACCCGCGAGCTTGGCGGCAATTATGGCGCGCGCGCCGAGCGCATCGTCGCCGACCGCGTCGCTCCCGCGCTCGACCGCCAGATCGCCGAGCTCAAGGCCCATCGCGCGGTCGCCACCGACGCCGCGGGCGTCTGGAAGCTGCCGCGCGGCGAGGAATATTATGCCTGGGCCCTCCGCGCCGCCACCACCAGCACCCTCACCCCGGACGAAGTCCACCGCACCGGCCTCGAACAGCTTCGCGGGCTGCAGGCGCAGATGGACGAGATCCTCCGCGCGCAAGGTCTCAGCCGCGGCTCGGTCGGCGAGCGCCTGACCGCGCTCGGCAAGGACCCGCGCCACCTCTTCCCCAACACGGATGCCGGCCGCGCTCAGATCCTCGACTATATCAACGGCCGCGTCGCCGACATCCGCCAGCGCCTGCCGCGCGCCTTTGCGACGCTCGTGCCCGGCAACCTCATCGTCAAGCGCGTCCCGCCGGAAATCGAGGCCGGCGCGCCGGGCGGCTATGCGGCGGCCGGAACGATCGACGGCACCGTGCCAGGCAATTACTATATCAACCTTCGCGACACCTCGATGTGGCCGCGTTACTCGCTGCCCACCCTCACCTATCATGAGGGCATCCCCGGCCACATCTGGCAGGGCGAATATACCTACAAGCTGCCGCTCGTTCGCTCGCTGCTCGCCTTCAACGCTTACTCCGAAGGCTGGGCGCTTTATGCCGAGCAGCTCGGCGACGAGCTCGGCGCCTATGACGGCGAACCGCTCGGCCGCCTCGGCTATCTGCAGTCGATCGCCTTCCGCGCCTGCCGCCTCGTTGTCGACACCGGGCTCCACACCAAGCGCTGGACTCGCGACAAGGCCATTCAATGGTTCGCGGAGACCAACGGCTCGTCGATCGAGGAAGTGTCGGGCGAGGTCGACCGCTATTGCGCCTGGCCCGGCCAGGCCTGCGGCTACAAGGTCGGCCATAGCGAGATCAATCGCCTGCGCGACAAGGCCCGGGCGGCGCTCGGCCAGCGCTGGGACCTGCGCAGCTTCGACGACGCGCTCGTGCTCGGCGGCGCCGTCCCGCTCACCTCGCTCGAACAGGTGATCGACGCTTATATTGCGGGTCGCCGCAGCTGACCCATGTTCGAGTCTCCGCTCTTGTGAGACTCGCCGCAATCTGTTTTCATCCCGCTGCAGGCGGCTCCCGCCGGGGCGGCCGCGGGGGTGGCGCTTATGAGCTTCGACAATGCTGAGGTGAACGCGCTGCTGCGCGCGGTCGAGCCGGCCGTCCGCGGCCAGTTCAAGGCGCAGCTGCGCCCCATCGACTTGCGCCGCCACCACGTCCTCTACAATCTCGGCACCGAGCTCGACCGGGTCTATTTCCCGCTGAGCGGCCTCGTCGGCATCCGCGCCGAGACCGCCGAGGGCGAGTTCATCGAAAGCGCCATCGTCGGCCGCGAAGGCTCGATCGGTGCGTTCGAGGCGTGCGGCAGCCGCCAATATTCCGCCGAAGCGGTGGTCCAGGTGCCGGGCCGCGCGCTGGCCATGTCCGCCGCCGCCTATCGCGACCTGTTCGACGCCTCGCCGGCGCTCCGCACCGCCGTCCACCGCTATGTCGAGCAGTTGATGAGCGAGACCCGCCAGTTCGTCGTCTGCAACACGCTCCACTCGGTCGAGCAGAGGCTGAGCCGTACCGTGCTCGAGGCGCTGGAGAAGAGCGGCCTCGACGACACTTTGCCCCTCACCCAGCAGGCGCTGGCGCGGATGCTCGGCGTGCAGCGCACCACCGTCGCCCTCATCCTGTCGCGGCTGCAGCGGGAGGGCATCACCAACGGCCGCCGCGGCGTCCTGCGCGTCATTGACCTGGACGGTCTCGAGCGGCTCGCCTGCAGCTGCCGCCTCTCCCTCAAGGCAACCCGCGAAGCGATTGCGAGCGCGCGGCAGCCGGCCTGCGAAGCGGTGGTAGCCGCCTGAATTCACTCCGTTTCGGCCGTTTGTTGCCGAGCCGACACAAAATCCCGGAAAGCCCTTGTAAGGGAAGGCTCCCGCGGCCCCGGCCGCCAGTGTCTTTGCCATGATGCGGGCCGGAATGATCAGTCTGTTCTATGTCAGCCGCTCGGCCGTGCCGCCGGACCAGGAAGCCGAGCAGCTCGCCGGCATCGGCGCGGTCGCGCAGCGGCGCAATCTCGCCTTTGGCGTCACCGGCGCGCTGGTCCTGGTCGACCGGATCTTCGCCCAGGTGCTGGAAGGCCCCGAAGCCGAGGTCAACCAGCTGATGGTCTCGATCCTGCGCGACCGGCGGCACAGCGACGTCCGCATCATCGAAATGGCGCCGATCGACGAGCGCCGGTTCGCGACCTGGTCGATGGCGTTCGTGCCCCCCTCCGCCGCCACCGGCCGTCTGCTCCGCGCTCTCGCCGACCCCCGCACCGATCTGCGCGCCGGCTCGCCCGTCGCCGAGCTACTCGACCTGATGGCCGCCGGCGCGGGCTCCTTCACCCGCTTCCGCTAGCCGGCGCCGCCGCCTCGGCCCGAATCCACTCCTCGAAGGCCCGCATCGCGCGCGTCCGCTCCTTCGATTTCAGCCGGCACAGCCAATAGGACCCGGTGTCGACCTGGACTTCGAACGGCCGCGCCAGCGCGCCCTCGGCCAGCTCGCGCTCGAACATCGCCGCCGGCGCCAGCGCCACGCCCGCGCCCTGCAGCGCCGCCTCGATCATCACCCAGGAGGAATCGAACACCGGCCCGCGCACCGCCGGCGCCGGAACGCCCGCGGCGGCGAACCAGTCCGGCCAGTCCTCCGCGCGATAGGAGCGGAGCAGGACCTCGCGCCCGAGATCGGCCGGATCGCCGAGCCGCGCCGCCACTTCGGGAGTGCACAAAGCGGTGAGCGGCGCCGCGAACAGCCGCATGGCTTCGGTGCCGTGCCAGGCGCCGTCGCCGAAGCGGATGGCGAGGTCGAGCCCCTCGGCGGCGATGTCGACCCGGTTATTGTGGGTCGACAGGCGCAGGTCGACGAACGGATGGGCGGCATGAAATCGGGGCAGCCGCGGCAGCAGCCAGCCGACCGCGAAGGTGCCGACCGCGCCGACGGTGAGCACTTCGCGCACCACGCCGGCGTCGAAACGCTGCAGCATCTCGGCGATGCGGTCGAACGCATCGCGCAGCACCGGCAGCAAGGCCTGGCCCTCCTCGGTCAGCGCCAGCCCGCGCGGCAGCCGCCGGAACAGCGGCGCGGCCAGCCGTTGCTCCAGCCCCTTCACCTGATGGCTGAGCGCCGCCGGCGTCAGGCACAGCTCGATCGCCGCGCGGGTGAAGCTGAGATGCCGCGCGGCCGCCTCGAACGCCCGCAGCGCGTTGAGCGGAAGGTGAGGACGGATCATCGCCGATCCCTTACTTTTCCTAATGGCAAGGGAGAGCTAACATCGTTTGCGGCCGCCCGCCAGCCGCGCCATCTTGCGGCTCGACAGGGAGACCGGGATGATCGAGCGACGCGAATTTACGAGGGGCCTGTGCGCTTCGATTGGCGCTTACGCCTTGATCGAGGCGGTAGCCGGCGCCCGCGCGCTGGCGCGGCCCTCGCGCGCGGCCATGAGCTGGGTTGACGCCCAGCAGCAGATCGCCGCCGCGCTCGCCGCCGGCCGGATCGCCCCGCGCGACTGGCAGCGCGAGGTCGAACAGCTCGCCGGCGAGGTCCATCTGCCGGAGCTGCTCGCCGCCACCGATTATGCCCGCCTGAAGACCAGTTTCGACTTCAAGGGCGGCATGCCGAGCAAGCGCTTCGTCCGCTTCGGCGAGGGCGCCCCGGCGCTCAGCTACGGCCTCGCCTTCTTCGGCTTCCGCCGCGGCCAGGCGATCACGCCGCACGCGCACCGCAACATGGTGTCGGCGCATATGGTGGTGGCCGGCGCGCTCCGGGTGCGGACCTTCGACCGCCTCCGCGACGAGCCCGGCGCGCTGATCGTCCGGCCCACCCTCGACCGCCGGATCGCCCTCAGCGACGTCTCGACGATGAGCAGCCAGCGCGACAACGTCCACTGGTTCGTCGCCGAGCAGGATGACAGCGCCACGCTCGACGTCATCGTCGACGCGCTCGAGCCCGGCCGCGACGCCTACACGATCGAGCTGATCGACCCGCTCGGCGGCCGCGCGCTCGGCGACGGCAGCCTGCGCGCGCCGATCATCAACTGGGAGGAATCGGTGAGCAAATATGGCCGCGCCTGACCTCCTCGCCGCCCTCGTCGCGGCGCTCGCGCTCGCCGCGCCCGCCGCACCGGCCCCGGGCTCGATCGAGGGCCTCAGCGCCTCCGACGCGAAGGCGGCGGCCCCGGCCCCGCCGTTCCGGATCGCCGACAATCTCTATTATGTCGGCTCGCGCGAGACCGCCGTCTATCTGATAACCGGCGGCGACGGCCTCATCCTGCTCGACGGCGGGTTCGAGGCGATGGCGCCGCAGGTGCTCGCCAACGTCGAGGCGCTTGGCTTCGATCCCGCCCGCATCCGCCTGCTGATCAACAGCCAGGCCCATTTCGACCATGCCGGCGGGCTGGCGGCGATCAAGGCCCGCACCGGCGCCGCGATGGCGGCCTCCGCCGAAGATGCCGCCCTGCTCGCGCGCGGCGGCCGCGGCGACTTCGCCTGGGGCGACAAGCTCCCCTACCCCGCGGTCAAGGCCGACCGCATCGTCCAGCACGGCGAGACGGTGAAGCTCGGCGACATCCGCCTCACCGCCCGCCTCACCCCCGGCCACAGCAAGGGCTGCACCACCTGGCAGCTGCGCACCGGCGACCGCGGAAAGGCCTATGACGCCTTGTTCCTGTGCGGCACCAGCGCGCCCGGCTACCGCCTCGCCGGCAACCCGCTTTACCCGCGCATCGCCGAGGATTTCCGGCGCTCCTTCGCCACTTGGCGCGCGCTGCCGTGCGACATCTTCCTCGGCGCCCACGGCTCCTATTACGGCATCGACGCCAAGCGCGCCGCCCTCGCCGCCGGCGCCGCGCGCAATCCGTTCGTGGATCCGGAGGGCTGCCGAGCCCATATCGATGGGGCCGAGCAGACGTTCGAGCGACAATTACGGGAGCAGCAAGCCGCCGGCCCCCGCTGATCACCAAAGGGTAGGGACCGGGTACCGCCGGAGAGCCCGGTCCCCGGTGACCAGCGTCAGCCCATGGTGCAGCGCCTGTGCGACCAGCATGCGATCGAAGGGATCGCCGTGAACCCGCGGCAGGCCCGCGAGCCTCACGGGGACGTCAAAATCCATCCCCAGCGGACGGAATCCTGCGCGATCCATCAGCGCCCTCACCGGCTCCGGCGGCGAAAACTCGGACGAGCGGAGCCGTTTGACCTCGATCTCCCAATAGCAGACGACGCTTACGAAGACTTCCTGCTGTGGGTCGACCAGCGCTGCGCGGGCTGCGCGGCTCAGACGATGATCGTCGGCAGCGAACCAGATCAGCGCGTGAGTGTCAGTCAGCAGCATCGCCATCCAGGTCGGGAAAGATCGGAGCATCGTACCATTGCGCCAGCTCTTCCTCCGACATGGGTGCGAACCAATCGATGTCGTCGTTGATCCTGCCCTTCCAGCTCCCCAGCGCCTTGCGCCGCTTTTCGGCCAGATCGCGAAGATGCTGGTCCGGATCGACCGGTACCAATCGCGCTTCGGGAGACCCGGCTCGCGTGATGATCACTTCCTCGCCGCGCTTGGCGGCGGCGAGCAGCTCCGACAAGCGGGTCTTGGCGGCGCCGATGTTAACGTGGATCGTCATGGCTTGGCCAAGATAGCTTGGCCAAGGTTCCGGATCAAGGGTTACTCATTCCCACTCGATGGTCCCCGGCGGCTTCGAGGTATAATCGTAGACCACCCTGTTGATGCCGCGCACTTCGTTGATGATGCGGGTGGCGACGCGGCTCAGGAAGGTGGCGTCGAACGGGTAGATGTCGGCGGTCATGCCGTCGGTCGAGGTCACCGCGCGCAAGGCGCAGACGCTGTCATAGGTGCGATGATCGCCCATCACTCCGACCGTGCGCACGGGCAGCAGCACCGCGAACGCCTGCCAGATGGCGTCATAGAGGCCGGCCATGCGGATCTCGTCGAGATAGATGGCGTCGGCCTTGCGCAGGATGTCGCATTTCTCCTTGGTGACTTCGCCGGGGATGCGGATGGCGAGCCCGGGGCCGGGGAAGGGATGCCGTCCGACGAACGCCTCCGGCAGGCCGAGCTCGCGGCCGAGCACGCGCACCTCGTCCTTGAACAATTCGCGCAGCGGCTCGACCAGCTTCATGTTCATCCGCTCGGGCAGGCCGCCGACATTGTGGTGGCTCTTGATCGTCACCGACGGGCCGCCGGTGAAGCTGACGCTTTCGATCACGTCCGGATAGAGCGTGCCCTGGGCGAGGAAGTCGGCGCCGCCGATCCTGCCCGCTTCCTCCTCGAACACTTCGACGAAGGTCTTGCCGATGAACTTGCGCTTGGCCTCGGGATCGTCGAGCCCGGCGAGCCCGGACAGGAACAAGTCCTCGGCGTCCACGTGCACCAGCGGGATGTTGTAGGAATTGCGGAACAGGCTCACCACCTGCTCCGCCTCGCCGAGCCGCATCAGGCCATGGTCGACGAACACGCAGGTGAGCTGGTCGCCGATCGCCTCGTGGATCAGCACCGCCGCCACCGCGCTGTCGACGCCGCCCGAAAGGCCGCAGATCACCCGGCCCGAACCGACCTGAGCGCGGATCTCGGCGATCTTGGCCTCGCGGAACTCGGCCATGGTCCAGTCGCCGGCGAGCCCGCAGACATGGCGCACGAAATTGGCGATGAGCTTGCCGCCGTCGGGAGTGTGCACGACCTCGGGGTGGAACATCAGGCTGTAGAAGCGCCGCTCCTCGTCGACCGCCACCGCATAAGGCGCGCCTTCCGACTGGGCGACGACCTTGAAGCCGTCGGGCAGGCGCTCGACGCGGTCGCCATGGCTCATCCACACCTGGTGGCGCTCGCCGGGGGACCACAGTCCGTCGAACAGCGACGACTGGCCGGTAATGTCGATGAAGGCGCGGCCGAACTCGCGATTGTCGGACGGCGCGACCGAGCCGCCGAGCTGCTGCGCCATGGTCTGCTGGCCGTAGCAGATGCCCATCACCGGCAGCCCCGCCTCGAGCAGCTGCTGCGGAGCGCGCGGGCTGTCCTCCCAGGTCACCGACGATGGCCCGCCCGAGAAGATGATCCCCTTGGGCTTCAGCCGCTCGAACGCCTCGGCGGCCGCGTTGAACGGGGCGATCTCGCTATAGACCCCCGCCTCGCGCACCCGGCGGGCGATGAGCTGGGTCACCTGGCTCCCGAAATCGACGATGAGGATGGTGTCGGCCGCCGGGCTGGCTGGGGTCTGGTCTGTCATGGCAGGCCGATAAGGCCGAACTCCCGCGTCTGTCCAGTCGCGGCGGGCTCCGGCGTCTGGTTAACCGCGCCTTAGTTTATTGATCCTAGCGTCGCGGCTGCGAACGGAGGGGATGAAATGCCGAGACGGATCAAGGCGCTGCTCGACCAGCTCGAAAGCGAGGTCGGCCGCTTCGCCCAGGCCAATGAGCGCATCGCCAAGCAGACCAATTTCCTGGCCCTGAACGCCACCATCGAGGCGGCGCGCTCGGGCGATGCCGGCCGCGGCTTCGCGGTCGTCGCGCAGGAGGTGAAGGCGCTGGCGGCCCAGGCCCGCGCCGCCTCCAACGATTTTCGTGCGCTCGTCATCGACCGGCTCAAGACTGGCTCGACCATCGCCGACAGCCTGGTCGACGACATCGAGGGCAGCCGGCTCGCCGAATTCGCCTTCGCCACCGTCCAGACCTTCGCCCGCAACATCTATTCGCGCAGCAGCGACATCCGCATCCTCGCCACCGACAGCGACATCGTCGCCGCCGCGCGCGCGCCGGACGACCGCGCCCTCATCGCCCGCGCCGAGGATCGCCTGCGCGCCGCGATGCGCTTCTCGCCCCATTATGTGAACGCGGTCTTCGCCACCCGCGCCGGCAAGGTGGTCGGCTCGGCCGATCCGCGCAGCCCCCTGCTCGGCGTCGACGTCGGAGCCGAACCGCAGTTCAACAACGTTATCCAGAGCCGCTCCACCGACGACTGGTTCACCGACGCCGTGTGGGAGAATCCCTATTCGAACGGCCGCCAGGTGCTGATCTTCGCCTGCGGCATCCGCGCGCTCGAACATGACGGGCAGCCGGCCGAAGGCTGCCTCTACCTCGAATATGATTGGCAGGGTAACGCCGCCGAACAGCTCCAGGCGCAGCTCGCCGCCGCCGATAAGGAGATACGCAGCGCCACCCTCCGCATCATGGAGCATGGCGGCCGCATCGTCGCCTCGACCCTGCCGGGCGAGTTCGACAAACATTATGCGCTGCCTGAGAACCGCCCCGCCCGCGGCATGATCTCCAAGGGCGACCGCGTCGTCGCTTATGCCGACGCCAACGACCGCGGCGGCCGCA
Organism: Allosphingosinicella sp.; assembly: GCA_036388655.1. GTDB lineage: Bacteria > Pseudomonadota > Alphaproteobacteria > Sphingomonadales > Sphingomonadaceae > Allosphingosinicella. Next base: position 16,466 of record DASVRK010000119.1, read on the forward strand.
ATTCGCTCAACCTCACCTGCGTGATCGAGCATTTCATCGAAAGCGGCGGCGAGGCCGCGATCGCCGCCTGAGGCCCTTCGCTCAGCCGCCCATATAGGCGGTGAAATCGGCGTTGGTGAGCGGCGTGTTCGGATTCACCTTGGCAAACAATATGGCGCCGGCGCCGCCGATGCCGTCGCTGTCGTAGAAGATGCTGCCGCTACCCGCATCGTAGACGATCCGGTCGGTACGGTCCTGCGCGGAGGTGCCCAGGCCGAAGCCGCTGGCGGCGAGCTGGCCGTCCACGGCGATCCCGGCGAACACCGTCCGGTCGAGCAGGATCGTGTCCTGCGGCGCCGAAAAGTCAGTGATCGTATCGACGTTCGAGACCGGGTTGAGAAGGGTGTTGAAATCGAACCTGTCGGCGCCCCCGCCGCCGGTCAGCTGGTCCGCGCCCCGGCCGCCCGCCAGCACATCGTTGCCGCCGC